>NZ_JBHWDS010000041.1:0-72900 GCF_042734615.1 Kitasatospora sp. NPDC059646 | reverse complement strand
TTTTTTTTTATACCAACCCCCCCTGCGCCCGGGGGGCGCCCCCCCGGCGCGCCCCCACCCCCCCGGGGGGGGGGCCGGGCCGGCCCGCCGGCCCGGCCGCCGTCCTCCGCCAGCAGTTCGACGACGATCTCGATGCCGAGCGCGTACGACGGCGTGCCCGAGGTGATGAGCGCGGTCTCCGCGACACCGATCAGGTCGGCGATCCCGGCGCCCGCGTGGAGTGCCCCCCGGGCGTGGATCCGAGCCGGTTCCGCCCGGCCGAGCGCCAGCAACTGCCCGAAGTGGACCAGCTGTTGCACCCGGCCCCCGAGCGGGCTCTCGGCCAGCACGATGTGCCGCAGGGCCGTGAACGCCTCCTCGGTGGAGAGCCGGCCGAAGGCCCGGGCCACCCGCAGCCGCTCCTCCACCGCGGGAGGGACGGCTCCGATCGTCGCACGGTAGCGCTCCCGCAGGGCTTCCGAACGACCGGCGGCGCCTTCGGGGTCGGCGGAGGTGCGCGCTGCGGGGTCGGTCACGGTGCGGTGGGTGACGGCGGGGTCGGTGACGGTGCGGTCGGTCGCGGTGCGGTCCGTCATGACGCCACCCGCGCGATCGACTCCCGGACGGCCTCCAGGGCGCCGGCGGGGAAGTCCACGGCCCCGCCGATCGCCGCAGCCGCGATCTCGGCCTCGGCGCTCTCCTCGATCGCCACCACGAGGTGCGCGGTCGCCGCCGCGTCCGGGCCGAACACCAGCAGCCCGTGGTTGGCCAGCAGAACCGCGGCCGTCGTCGGGCGCCGCTCCAGGACGTCGGCGATGCCCCGGACCGACACGTCCGACCCGCGCGGCCCCCAGGGCACCACCGGGACCTCCTCGGGCTGCCCGAAGCGGAGCATCGGCTCGGTCCGGCACGGCAACGGCCGGTGCGCCACCGCGAAGGCGGTCGCGGCCGGCGAGTGGGTGTGAATGATCGCGCCCACCTGCGGACGAGCGCGGTACACCACGCTGTGCATGGTGATGATCTCGGCACTGACGGACCGCAGCTCCCCCTCCAGGACCTGCCCGTCCAGACCGACGGTCGCCAACTGGTGGGCCTCCAGGCCGCGGACGAACCCCGGGGTCAACAGAAAGCGGTCGGCATCGAGCCGGACACTCAGATTGGCGTGCCCGGAGTGCGACATCACCCCGGCCACGAAGAGCTGCCGGGCAGCCTCGACGAGTTGCTGGGCCCGGCTCTCCGCCTCGGACGTCTCGGTCATTGCGTCATCTCCAACTCCCCATCAGCAGCAGCCCGTTCGCCGCCGCTGCACGTGTCCGCCACTCTGCGACTTGAACTAAGGTTCAAGTCAAGCGCCGGTCCGGCGCGGCGACAGGAGGAGGAGCGGAGAACCATGCTCATGACGATCGGTCAGCTCGCCGAGAAGACCGGCGTTCCCGCCTCGGCCATCCGGTTCTGGGAACGCCACGGCCTGCTGCCCGCGCCCGAACGCCAGGGCGGCCAGCGGCGCTATCCCCCGCAGGCGGCGGAACGGATCGTCCTGCTGCGCAAGTTCCAGCAAGCCGGACTGAGCCTGGCCGAAGTCCGGGAGTTCCAGCAGGACCAGCCGCGCAGGCACGCCATGATCCGTGCCAAGGTCACCGAGATCGAACAGCGCATGATCGACCTCGAACACGCCCACCAACTCCTGACCCACGCCCTCCAGTGCAGCCGGACGGACATCGTCACCTGCCCGACCTTCCGCGAGCAGATGGCCACCTGGAGCCCGTCCGACTGACACCGCACGCACCGCGCGGCAGGACACTTCCCCAAGACGGCCCGCGGTGGCCGGCGCGACAGCGAGGTCACCCCACCCATCCGGGGACGAGACGACCGCCCCGCACGACCGACACACCCACAACCATCCGGACACCGCGTCGCGAACCCCGCGGCCGCGGCGACGACGGTGGCTCGCACGGACCGCCGACGCCTCCGGCGACCAGCTCGTCCGCCTCCCCGGCGGAGACCTCCACCTCGCGCAGGACGGGCCGCCCGACGCGCCCACCGTCGTGCCCATCCACGGCCCCGGCGGCTCAACAGCACGGTGGGAGCCGGTACTTCCCGCCCTGCACGACCTGCGCGTGGTGCGAGTGGACCTGCTCGGCCACGGCCGATCCGCCCCACCCGCCGACGGCTGGGGCATCGCCGACCAGGCACGCCGCATCGGAACGGCCCTCGACCGGCTCGGCACCCACCGCGCAACCGTCGCCGGGCACTCCACCGGCGGCGCGGTCGCCACCTCGCTCGCCGGACAGCGCCGCGACCTCGTCACCGCGATCGCCCTGGTCGACACCGGCCCCCGACTCGACGCCCACACCGGCGACAGTCTCGTCGGGAACCCGCTGACCGCGCCGGTGCTGGGCGAACTCACCTGGCGGCTGCGCGCCGACGGCACCGTCCGCAGCGCACCGAGCACCGCCTTCACCCGCAAGGTGCAGATCCCCGCCCAGGTCGTCGCCGACATCCGCGGCATGACCGACCGCAGCCTCACCACCACCGACGAGGCCACCAGCGCCCACCTGAGGGAACGCCCCATCCCCGACTTCGAGGCCCCCGCCACCGCCGGCCCCCTCCTCCACGACTTCGCCGCCGAACCCGCGCCCGATCTTCCGCCGCAGCCCCTGCCGACGACCGCCCGGCGATAGGCTCCCGGCCGACCGGGGCGGCCGGCCCCGGCACCTGACAGGGGGTCGGACGTGCCCAGCACCGAACTGCGCCACAGCTACGACATCGCCGCATCGCCCGCCACCGTGCTCGCCCACCTGGCAGAACCCGCGAACTACATCGGACTCTCCCCGCTCCTCGTGGACGTGCGCGACGTACGGCGCGAGGACGGCGTCACCCACTACGTCGCCGTCGAACGCTTCCGATTCCTCGGGCTGCTCCAGCACGACAACGTCATCCAGGTCAGCCTGCACACCGACGACACCCGCCTGCCGACCGAGGCGCGCGTCAGCGGCCGAGTGGTCAGCCCCGGCGCCGTACGGATGGACTACCGCTTCACCATCACCACCCGAGCCCCCGGCACCTCCCTGGTCCTCGACCACCTGCACCTCCACGCCCCCTTCGGCCTCCTCCGCTACGCCGCCGCCAAAGCCGCAGCAGTCCAGACCGAACGCGCCCGCATCCTGTCCCACCGCCTGGCCGCCGACGGGGCGTGAGCCCCAGGAACGGTGGCCTGCTCCGACGGGCCGGTGAGGGACGGCGGAGTCCTGAATGGGCCGGGCGATCAGGGCTTCCGGTTCCGCCGGAGGAAGGCGGGCTTTCCCCGGGTCGTCTGCCAGCGCGACCGGGCCTGGTGGAGGACGGTGGCCCACTGGTCGCGCACCTCGTTGTCCGGCGGGCGTTCGCCGCGGCCGATCCGGGCGATCTCGGTGTGCACTTCGTTGCCGATCGCGGCCGAGGCGACGATCACGAGCATGGCCCCGAAGAGGGCGGAGAGCATCGCGAAGACCGCCCCGACCGCGCCGTAGCGGTTCGCGTAGGAGTCGAACAGGCGGGGCAGGTAGACGGTCATGGCCACCGAGTAGCCGGTCAGCGCGAGGGCGCAGATGGCGGCGAACGACATCAGGTCGCGCCGGGGGATCCGGCCGGCGGACAGCAGGCGGCCGCCCCACAGGAGGAAGGCGAAGGTCAGGGGCGCCTCGACCAGAGCCGCCCCCAGTCCGAGCGGACGGCGGCTGAGCGTCGCGTGGGCGAGGCCGCTCAGCGCGACGTACGCGGCGAGCAGCAGGATCCACTTGAGCCCGTTGACGGTGTTGCGGACGCTCAGCGGCGGCAGGTCCCATCCCTGCTCGAAGAGCCGCTGTGCGGCGCGCGCGAAGCTCAGGACCGAGATCAGGAGGAAGACGCCGCCGAACAACCCCAGGCTGCTCCACCCGCTCGACTCGGGAAGGAGCCGCCGCACCGCCTCGGCGCCCTCGCCGGTGAGGCCGTAACGGTCGACGATGCGTTCGGCGATGTCCTTGCCCCCGAAGTGGGCCGCCAGATCGCCGCACAGCAGGGCCAGCGGGATCAGCGCTGTCAGAGCGGCCGACGCCAGGGCCATCGAGCGGTCGAACCCGATCAGCCGCTGGAACCGGTTGTAGACGCGCAGCGCGAACGCCGGTCGGAGCCAGAACGTCACCGACCGGACGACGGTGTGGCGGTTGACCCGTGCCGTGTGCCCCTCCGGACGTCGTGCGCACGGCCGTGCGCCGGGTTGGAGTGGAACCACGCTATGCGGCCCGTCCGGGATGCGGGTCTCCGGCACGCGAGGCGACGTCGAACTGCCCTCCGGACAGGAGGCATCGTGGGGTCGCGCGGGTCTCCCGGCGGTGGCGGGGGACTGCCGTTCAGCCCGTGGAGCGCAGTGCGTCGCGGTCCGGCTGCGGCAGCCACCAGTCGGTGGCCGGGGGGCGGTGCCAGCGGTGGGTCCGGGCGTACGCGTGGGTGAGTTCCAGGGCCTGGTTGACGGCGCGGTTCGTGGTGGAGCTGTTCCAGACGGCGTGCCAGGAGTAGAGCGGGACGGGATCCGTCAGCGGCCGGGCGGTGAGGCCCTCGGGGAGGTGGACCGCGGCCAGGCCGAAGGCCGGCCGGCGCAGTGCCTGGACGGCGGCCAGCGCGGAGGTGCGGCCGTGCCCGCGCACCCGGGTCGCCACGGTCAGGCCGAACGCCTCGACGGCTTGGCCGACCCAGTCGCGCCACTCGGCGGACTCGTCGGCGGTGTGGACCAGGAGGGGGTGTTCGGCGAGGGCGGCGAGGGGGACTTCGTCCAAGGCCGCGAGGGGGTGGTCGGCGGGGACGACGACGCCGATGGGTTCCAGGCCCACGGGCATGGTGGCGAGGGTCGCTCCGAGGGGGCGGCCGAGGCCGTGCGGGCGGCCGAAGGCCAGGTCGAGGCCGCCGCTGAGCAGCCGGGGCACGGCTGCGGCCAGGCCGTGGCTCTGGACCACCTCGAACGGCAGGTCGGGGGCCTGGGTGCGCAGGTGGTGGATCAGGAGCGTGGAGGGCAGGCCTTCGGTGACGACGTCGATGCGCAGGGGCGCGCGGGTCTGGGAGACCTCGTCGACCAGCCGTTCGGCGTCGCTGAGGAGGCGTCGCCCGTGCCGTACGAAGGTCTCGCCGGACGGGGTGAGGGCGACGTGGCGGCGGTCGCGGGTGAACAACGGGACGCCGAGGCGCTTCTCCAGGGTCCTGATCTGGGCGGAGAGCGTCTGCTGGGCGATGGCGAGCCTGCTCGCGGCCCGGCCGAAGTGGAGTTCGTCGGCGAGGGCGACGGCGTAGCGCACCTGGCGCAGGTCGAGGTCCACGCTCCCACGGTAACAGCCTGAGACTGTCACGTGGTCGATGGAGAGTGTTGGACCGCGGGCCTGCTGCGGCCGTTGACTAGCAGGGTGACACGCGCTGGAGAGGCGTGAACAAAAGGGGCTCTCCTCATTGGACCGATGAATCGACGGCCAGGAGCGTCCTCCATGGCGGTCGATCCCGGCCCCGACCGCCGGCTCCCTGGCGGTCCCCCGTCCCGCAGGGCCGGCCCGTCCCGCCCGCCCGAGTCTCCACTCCCGACCCTCCCCATGGAGTCCCCGCCCATGCCCCGCACATCCCGCCGTCCGCACCACAACGTGACGTTCGCCGTCCTGCTCCTCGGCATCGTCGCGTACTCGCTCCTGCAGTCCCTGGTGGTCCCG
Organism: Kitasatospora sp. NPDC059646; assembly: GCF_042734615.1. Lineage (NCBI taxonomy): Bacteria > Bacillati > Actinomycetota > Actinomycetes > Kitasatosporales > Streptomycetaceae > Kitasatospora > Kitasatospora sp. NPDC059646. The sequence continues at coordinate 67,216 of NZ_JBHWDS010000041.1, read as the reverse complement.
GTCCTGCCGACCCTGATGGAGCACCTGCACACCGACCAGTCCACCGTGACCTGGCTGATGACCGCCAACCTGCTGTCCGCCTCCGTCGCCACCCCGATCCTCGGCCGGATCGGCGACAAGATCGGCAAGGAGCGGATGCTGGCCGTCACCCTCACCGCACTGACCGCCGGATCGGCGCTGGCCGGCGCTTCCCATTCGATCGGCCTGATGATCGTCGCCCGCGTCATCCAGGGCTTCGGCGGCGCGGTCGTCCCGCTCGCGTTCGGCATCATCCGCGACGAGTTCCCCCCGACCAAGGTGCGCGGAGCGGTCGGCGCCGCCGCGGCGCTCACCGCGGTCGGGGCCGGGCTCGGGCTGATCGTGGCCGGGCCGATCGTCGAACACTTCGACTACCACTGGCTGTTCTGGCTTCCGATGGCCCTGACCGCCCTCGCCACCGTCGCCACCCACCTGTTCGTCCCGGAGTCCCCCGTCCGCACGCCGGGCCGCATCAACTGGGGCGCCGCGGCCCTGCTGTCCGCCTGGCTGGTCGCCCTGCTCCTCGCGGTCAGCGAGGGGGAGAGCTGGGGCTGGACCTCCGAGCGCATCCTCGGCCTGTTCACGGCCGCCATCGTCCTGGCCGGCTACTGGATCCGCGTCGAACTGAACTCCGACTCGCCGCTCATCGACATGCGGATGATGCGCATCCCGGCCGTGTGGACCACCAACCTGGTCGCGCTGCTGCTCGGCGTCGGAATGTACACCGCGATGACGTTCCTCCCTCAACTCGTCCAGACGCCGGGGGAGTTCGCGGGCTACGGCTTCAGTGCGAGCGTGACCGGCTCCGGCTTCTACATGCTGCCGATGACGGCGGGCATCTTCGTCCTCGGCGTCCTGGCCGCACCGCTGGCCGCGCGCTTCGGCTCCAAGCGCGTCCTGATCGGCGGCAGCGTCATTACCGTCACGCCGTTCGTCCTGCTCGCCGTCGGACACGACCGGTCCTGGCAGATCTACACCGCCTCCGCCCTGGTCGGCGCCGGCCTGGGCCTGGCCTTCTCCGCCATGTCCGCCCTCGTCGTCGAGGCCGTCCCGCCGTCCCAGACCGGCGCGGCCAGCGGCATGAACGCCAACATCCGCACCATCGGCGGCGCGATCGGCGGCGCGGTGGCAGCCAGCATCCTCTCCACCGGCATCACGGCCACCCACCCGTTCCCCCGCGACACCGGCTACACCGACACCTTCTGGTTCCTGACCGCCACCGCACTGCTCGCCGCCGCAGCAGCCTTCACCATCCCCGCGGCCAAGCGGGCACGAACGCTGCGGGCCGTGAGCGAACCCGAGCCCGCCACCGCCAGCTGAGCCCGAACCACCGAGAACGCCCCGACCGCTGCCCGGCCGGGGCCTTCTGTCCGCGCCGGCCGACAGCGGCGGAGCGCGACGCCGGACGTAGGGGAAGGCAGGCACAACTGCGATCCGCCGGGGTCGGCCGAGGCGGGTCCGCGCCCGTCCTGACCCGCGGTGGAGCGATTGCGCGGGACGCGGCGGGGTTCCCGACGCCGGCCGCGGACGCCGGGGCCGGTCCGTCGCGGGATCAGGGCGCGGTACCGCCCGAGCCGTCGGCGGTCGGCCGGGGGCGGGTGGCGGAGGCAGGGCGGCGGCCGTAGCGGTTCCGGCCGGTGGACCGATGGTGGCGGGGCCGCTCGACGACGGGGTCCGGGACCGTGACAGGTACGCCGGTGGGGACGCGGGCACCGGTGATCCGGGTGAGCTCACCGTCACCGGCCCGGACAACGGTGGTGATGGGGGTGATGCCGGCTGCGGTCATCATCCGGGCCGTTCCGCGGCGCTGACCGGGGAGGACCAGGGTGACGACGGTGCCGGAGGCGCCGGCCCGGGCGGTGCGTCCGCCGCGGTGCAGGTAGTCCTTGTGGTCGGCGGGCGGGTCCAGGTTGACGACCAGGTCGAGACCGTCGACGTGGATGCCCCGGGCGGCGACGTCGGTCGCGACGAGCGCGGCCACCTGCCCGGCGCGGAACTGCTCCAGGGTGCGGGTGCGCTGCGGCTGGGACTTGCCCCCGTGCAGGGCCGCGGCTCTCGCGCCGTTCGCCAGGAGCCTCTCGACCAGGCGGTCCGCGTCCTGCTTGGTGTCGATGAACATGATCACCTTGCCGTCGCGGGAGGCGATGTGGGCGATCGTGGCGTTCTTGTCGGAGTTCTGTACGTGCAGCACGTGGTGCTCCATGGTGCCGACCGACCCTGCGGAGGGATCCACCGAGTGCGTGACCGGGTCCGTCAGGAAGCGTCGCACCAGGCTGTCGACGTTGTGGTCCAAGGTGGCGGAGAACAACATGGTCTGGCCGCCTTCGGCAACCTGTTCGAGGAGCGCGGTGACCTCCGGCAGGAAACCCATGTCGGTCATCTGGTCGGCCTCGTCGAGGACGGTGACGCCGACCCGGTCCAGTCGGCAGAGCCTGCGCTCGATCAGGTCACCGAGCCGGCCGGGCGTGGCCACCACGATCTCCGCGCCGCGGTTCAGCACCTGCGCCTGGCGGCGGACCGGCACCCCGCCGACCACGGTGGCCGTCCGCAGTCGCAACGCCTGGGCGTACGGAGTGAGGGCTTCGGTGACCTGCTGCGCGAGCTCCCGGGTGGGGACCAGGACCAGCGCGAGCGGGCGCCGCGGTTCGGCCTGCTGTCCGGCGATCCGGGTCAGCGCGGCCAGCCCGAACGCGAGCGTCTTGCCGGAGCCGGTGCGGCCCCGCCCGAGCACGTCGCGGCCGGCCAGCGAATTCGGCAGCGTCGCGGCCTGGACGGGGAAGGGCGTGGTGACGCCCCTCCGCGCCAGGATCGTCAGCAGTTCCTTCGGCAGGTCCAACTCGTCGAAGGACCCGGCGGGGGGCAGAGCCGGCACCGCGCTCGTCGGCACCGCGAACTCCTGCTGCGAGGCGTACCCCGCGCTGCTGCCCGATGCGGGCCGGGGGCCGGTGTGTCGGCGTGGAGGCCGGCTGGAACGGTTCATGCGGGCCCTCCTCGGGGCGGCAGGTGGCGTACGGTCGGCCCTCACCCGGAGAGCGAAAGCGGTGAGCCCCGAACCGTGGACCGCGAGGGCGCGATGCCGATCCGAACACTGGGCTGTCTGTTCGAACGGGGCGTCCGGACCGGACGGGCCTGGGCCGGAGCAGCCCGGGGCGCGGCACGGGGCAAAGCCGAGGGGCCCGCACCGGGCATCATGTGCGCGGTGCGGGCCCCTCGCTGCCAAGCGGTTGCCGCGGCGGGAACTACAGCGGGCGAATGTTCTCGGCCTGCGGGCCCTTCTGGCCCTGCGTGACGTCGAACTCGACCTTCTGGCCCTCAAGCAGCTCGCGGAAGCCGCTGGCGTTGATGTTCGAGTAGTGGGCGAACACGTCCGGGCCGCCACCCTCCTGCTCGATGAAGCCGAAGCCCTTTTCCGCGTTGAACCACTTCACGGTGCCATTAGCCATGTAAGAAATCTCCTTCAAGGGACTTTCCGACACTCGCACGATACGAGCGTCGAGTCACCGCGATGAGCGCCCGCCCGGAAAGATCCGGAAAACAGAAATGCGCCTGCGATACATCAGCAGGCGCACACAAAGTTCATGGGAACCACTACTGCAACTCCTTCGACTGTAGCAGCCCCATGCCCGCTGCGGTGGGACATTTCGTCCACGATGTCAGGGGCGGTTGCCTCCGGCGCTGCCGACCGGATCCATCCCCTACGCCAACAAGCTTATCCGTCAGGGTAGTTGACGCGAATGATCAAGGCGCCGTGCGGGGGCCGACCTGTGGAGGCGGTCCGGGCTCACGCCTCCGAAGAAGTGCCGTTCAGCACATCCGGCATTTCGGGCATCCAGAATTCAGGCTGTCGGAAGCCGTCGTCCCTGCGCTCCGCGGCGCATACCCGCGCGGGTGAGAAAATCTGAAGCAGTCCGCCGGCGCCTGCCCGCCAGCCCCTTCAAAGCCAGGGCCGAAGCGCCGCGCAAGCACTTCCCCCTCGGCGACCCCGTCACCCACGACGCCCACGACACCCACGGCCTCGGCCGGGCCATCGGCGTCGAGGGCGACACTGCGGCACGGGTCGACTTCGGACCACGCCAGGAACGCATCACAGGCCCGCCCGCTGCCGCAGTCGGGATGACACCGGGGGCGGTTGGATCCGCGGTCACGTCTTCGTCGGAGGCGCACGATCACCCGCTCGACGGCTGGGGGACGGCTGAGCCTTCCCCGGCATGACCAGCTCCATGCGGAGCGCCCCGGCGTCCAGCCCCAAGGGGCGGCAAAGGCCCGGACCGTCGAGCGGTCCGGGCCTTCGATCAAGGAGGAGGATGCGAGATTCGAACTCGTGAGGGGAGGGGTTGCCCCCAAGATGCTTTCCACATCTCCCGAACCCCGTCCGCCGGGGTTCGCACCTGTCCTGGACCAGCGCGCGTCGATCCGGCGGCCTCAGCCTCTACTTGCCGTAGTGGTACCGGCATGCGATGACGCACAGGGTGTCGGCCTGCTCGTCAAGGATGTAGACCAGGCGGTGCTCCTGGTCGATCCGGCGGGACCAGGCCCCGGCCAGCTCGTGCCGCAAGGGTTCGGGTTTGCCGATGCCCTCGTTGCCGTTTCGGCGGATGTCGTCGATCAGTAGATTGACGCGCTTGAGGAGACGGCGATCGTCGGCCTGCCAAGAAAGGTAGTCGCTCCAGCCGCGCTCGGTGAACTGGACCTTCACGCGCTCTGCTCGGTGAGGTCGTCGGGGTCGATCAGGTCGCGGGCCACCGCGCGGCCCTCCCGGTATTCCTGCAGGGAACGGCGAAGGTGGTCGGCGTTGGCCGGGGACCGCAGCAGGTAGTCGGTCTCGCGGAGCGAGGCGTACTCGGCCAGCGAGACGACGACCAGCGGCTCGTGGCCGGCGCGTGTGATGACGAGCTCTTCAGCATCACGCTCGACGGCGTCCAGCGCGGCGGCAAGGTTGCCGCGGAGCTCGGTGGCACTCATCGTCTTCATGGCGTACAGAATAACGTACATCCATTGGGCGGGCCAGGGGATGCGCCGAGGGCCGAGCCGCTGTTGCGGTAGTGAAGCTGGATTCAGTCATGCTCGGCGGCCGCACCGTCGGGGTCCGGGATGCGCCAGATGATTCGAACCCGTTCGTCGAGGGGGAGTGACGGACCGCCGATGGAGATGCGGCGGATCAGGTAGAGCGCCGCCGGCCGGAGTGCTTCCGGCTCGATCGAGATCTTCCATGGTCGAGCGGCTCAGTCGCGTCACCTGCCGGACGAGGTGCGGATCGGCTTCGAGAGAGTTGGGCCACCTTGCTCGCGCTCGGCTCGTGACAGGGCGATGCCCCCGTCCTGCTGCGGGCCGCATCTGGTTGAGAAGGTTCGAGGGCCTCGACGGTGCAGTCGTTGCCCAGTGCGAGTTCAGTACCGAACTCGCCGAAGCGGCCGGTCAGACCTTCATCACCACGATGTGGTTCGGCAGCAGCCTCTCCAGGTCCTCCGGGTCGGAGGTGAAGACCGTCACCTGGCCGCGCTGCCGCAGTGCCACCACTGCGAGCACGGCGTCGATCGCGTACTTGTGCCCGTGCAGGCCGGCGTCCGCCAGCAGCCGACGTGCCTGCCGGGCCTCGTCCTTGCCCAGTTCGGCGACGTTCACCCGTGACAGCACCCAGTCCCAGCGCTGCTCCGTGGTGCGCGCGTCGTATGCCTCGACCAGGGTCATCGGCGAGGTGACGACCTCCGCCTCGCCGCGGGCGGCGAGGTCGAGCCGGGCAATCATCATCCGGTCGCCGCGCACCGCGAGCGACAGGGCTTCGCTGTCCAGCACGAAAATGCGCAGCCGCCGGACTTCCTCGGCGCGTTTCTTCACGCGGCCGCCCCGCCGCTCTTCCCACGGGCCGTGCGACGCCGGTCGTGCTCCGCGTCCAGGTCGTCCAGTTCCGCGTAGGCGGCAGCCTGTTCGTCACTGCTGACCGGCCCGTGTTCTTCCTCCAGCCACACGACCAACTCCTGCAGGCGATCGCGGTCGCGCTTGGCTCGGAGGGCATCGGCGACGTAGGCGGAGAGGCCGCGATCGGCACTGTCCGCGCGGATCTCGTCCAGCAGCTCCTCGGGGAGCGTGACAGTGACCTTCTTGGATGCCATACAGGTCACCATACTCGCCATATGACAGGCTGGCCCGCCTCCCGGGAAAACGCCGAAGGCCCGGACCGCTGCTGCGGTCCGGGCCTTCGATCAAGGCGGAGGATACGAGATTCGAACTCGTGAGGGGTTGCCCCCAACACGCTTTCCAAGCGTGCGCCCTAGGCCTCTAGGCGAATCCTCCGTGGGAGAGCTTAGTACATGTGGAGGGGTGGTTGCGACCACGGTCTCGCAGGTGGGTGGCGGGGGTGGCCTGCGGATCGGAGATCGGGGTGGGTGGGGGAGTGTGGGGCCGGGATCCGCTACTCTTGGGGCAGCCCCTCGTGTGGCGTCATCTCTCTGAACCCCCCCCAGGGCCGGAAGGCAGCAAGGGTAGGAGGGCTCTGGCGGGTGCGCGAGGGGTCCTTGCGTTTCCGGGACGGTCCGGTGGTCCGGTGGGCCGGGGAAGCCACGTTTGTCCGTTGGTCCCGATATCGTCGGTGGCGTGTCCCTAGCCCTGTACCGCCGCTACCGCCCCGAGACCTTCGCGGAGGTCATCGGGCAGGAGCACGTGACCGTCCCGCTCCAGCAGGCCCTGCGCAACAACCGCGTCAACCACGCGTACCTGTTCAGCGGTCCGCGCGGTTGCGGAAAGACGACCAGTGCCCGCATCCTGGCCCGCTGCCTGAACTGCGAGCAGGGGCCAACCCCGGAGCCGTGCGGCGAGTGCCAGTCGTGCCGGGACTTGGCGACCGGTGGGCCGGGTTCGATCGACGTGATCGAGATCGACGCCGCCTCGCACGGTGGCGTGGACGATGCGCGTGAGCTGCGGGAGCGGGCTTTCTTCGCCCCGGTGCACAGCCGCTACAAGATCTTCATCCTGGACGAGGCGCACATGGTGACCTCGGCCGGCTTCAACGCGCTGCTCAAGGTGGTGGAGGAGCCGCCGGAGCACCTGAAGTTCATCTTCGCCACCACCGAGCCGGAGAAGGTGATCGGGACGATCCGGTCCCGCACGCACCATTACCCGTTCCGGCTGGTGCCGCCCGGAACGCTGCGCGACTACCTGGCGCAGGTGTGCGGGCGCGAGGGCATCCAGGTCGAGGACGCGGTGTTCCCGCTGGTCGTGCGGGCCGGCGCGGGCTCGGTGCGTGACTCGATGTCGGTGATGGACCAGCTGCTCGCGGGTGCCGCCGACGCCGGGGTGACGTACCAGATGGCCACCGCGCTGCTGGGGTACACCGACTCGTCGCTGCTGGACGAGGTGGTCGACGCCTTCGCGGCGCAGGACGGCGCGACGGTGTTCCAGGTGATCGACCGGGTCGTCGAGGGCGGCCACGACCCGCGGCGCTTCGTCACGGACCTGCTGGAGCGCCTGCGCGACCTGGTGATCCTCGCCACAGTCCCGGACGCGGGCGAGAAGGGCCTGATCGACGCCCCGGCCGACCGGATCGCCGTGATGCAGGCGCAGGCCGACCGCTTCGGCCGCGCCGAGCTGAGCCGCGCCGCGGACCTGGTCAACACCGGCCTGACCGAGATGCGCGGCAACGCCGCCCCCCGCCTGCAGCTGGAGTTGATCTGCGCCCGGGTGATGCTGCCCGGCGCGTACGGCGACGAGCTGTCGACGCAGGCCCGGCTGGACAAGCTGGAGCGCCGCGCCGCCACGGGCGGATTCGCCGCCCCGATGGCGTTCCAGCCCGCGCCGCCGACCGACGCGCCCGCCCAGCCGATGCCCGTCCAGCAGGCACCCGTCCAGCAGGCGCCCATGCAGCAGGCCCCGGCGGTCGCACCGCCGCCGGCCGCTCCCGTCCCGGCTCCCGCCCCCGCGCCCGCACCGTCGGGCCCGGCCCCGGGTGCCTGGCCGATCCCGCGCAGCTTCCCGTCCGCGGAGCAGTCCCAGCCGCCGGCCGCGCCCTCCGTGCAGCAGCCGCAGGCCCCGGCTCCGCAGCAGTACGCCCCGCAGCCGGTCGCCGCACCGGTGCCGCCGGCCGCGCCCGTGCCGCAGGCGCCGTCCGGCGGCCAGCCCTCGGTGGCGGCGCAGCAGGGCGCGGGCCAGATCCGCCAGATGTGGCCGCAGATCCTGGAGGCGGTGAAGAACCGCCGCCGGTTCACCTGGATCCTGCTCAGCCAGAACGGCCAGGTCGCGGGCTTCGACGGCAGCACCCTGCAGGTGTCGTTCGTGAACGCGGGCGCCCGGGACAGCTTCGTCGGCAGCCACAGCGACGAGGTGCTGCGGCAGGCGCTGACGGACGCACTGGGCGTGGACTGGCGGGTGGAGTGCATCGTCGACCCGTCCGGTGGCACGTCCTCGCCGTCCGCCCAGTCCGCCCAGTCCGCCGGGTACGCCGCTCCGGCGGCCCCGATGGCCCCGGCCCCGGTCCCGGCCGCGCAGCCGGTGGCGCCCCCGGGCGGCGGTTGGGGCGCTCCGGCGCGCGCGCCACAGCCGTCCGCCCCCGCCCCCGCCCCGGCGCCCCAGCCGGTGCAGCAGCCGCAGCCCCCGGCTCCGCAGCAGCAGGCGCCGCGGCCGGTCGCGCCGCCCGCAGCGCCGCCGGTGCAGGCTCCGCCCGCGGTGGCGCCGGAGGACGACATCCCGGAGGAGGACGACCCGGACCTGAACGAGGACACGTTCTCCGCCCGGGACTTGATCATCCGGGAGCTCGGGGCGACGGTGCTGGAGGAGATCCACCACCGCCCGAGCTGACCCGACCCCCGGGAGGCTCCTGGCGGGCTCCCGGAACTGACGTGGGGCCGACGGGCGGCCGCGTAGGCTCGGGGGCAGGTGCCGGCGCGGGTGCCCTGCGGTCTTTCGCGTCGGCCGTGTGAGTGCCGACGGATCGAGGAGAGACCCGTGTTCCCTGGTGGCCAGCCGAACATGCAGCAGTTGCTGAAGCAGGCGCAGAAGATGCAGGAGGAGCTCGGCCGGGCTCAGAAGGAGCTGGCCGAGACCGAGGTCCGCGGGACCGCCGGCGGCGGGCTGGTGGAGGTGACGGTGACGGGCGCCGGCGAGCTGACGTCGGTGAAGATCTCTCCGGCCGCGGTCGACCCGGAGGACACCGAGACCCTGGCGGACCTGGTGCTGGCCGCGGTGCGCGACGCCAACGCGGCGGCGCAGAAGCTCCAGGCGGAGCGGATGGGCCCGCTGGCCCAGGGCCTGGGCGGCGGCGGCATCCCGGGCCTGCCGTTCTGAGGACCGTCTGCCGTTCCGAGGGGCGCCTGCCGTTCTGAGGACCGTCTGCCGTTCCGAGGGACGTCTGCGGCTCCGAGGACTGTCTGCGGCTCCGAGGACTGTCTGCGGCTCCGAGGGACGTCTGCCGTGCTTGACGAACGGGCAGCGCCTCCGCGCAGCTCACGGCGGCAGCTGAACGTCCGCTGGCAATGAGTTGTGTGATTTATGAGCCAGTGGGGCGTCGGGCGGTGTGTCCGGCGCCCGATTCGTTGGATGATGGCACCGGAGTGCGAACCCCGGTCGAAGGAAGGCGTGGCGGTGTACGAGGGCGTGGTGCAGGACCTGATCGACGAACTGGGCAGGCTGCCCGGAGTCGGTCCGAAGAGCGCCCAGCGGATCGCCTTCCACATCCTGCAGGCCGATCCGGTGGACGTCCGGCGGCTGGCGTTCGCGCTGCAGCAGGTGAAGGAGAAGGTGCGGTTCTGCGTGGTCTGCGGCAACGTCGCGGAGTCCGAGCAGTGCCGGGTCTGCCTGGATCCGCGTCGCGACCTCGCGGTGATCTGCGTGGTGGAGGAGCCCAAGGACGTGGTGGCGATCGAGCGGACGCGTGAGTTCCGCGGCCGCTACCACGTGCTGGGCGGGGCGATCAGCCCGATCGAGGGGGTCGGCCCGGACGATCTGCGGATCCGTGAGCTGATGACCCGGCTCGCGGACGGCACGGTCACCGAGCTGATCCTGGCCACCGACCCCAATCTGGAGGGGGAGGCGACCGCGACCTATCTGGCCCGGCTGTGCAAGCCGATGGGCCTCAAGGTCACCCGGCTGGCGAGCGGACTGCCCGTCGGCGGGGACTTGGAGTACGCCGACGAGGTCACCCTCGGCCGGGCGTTCGAAGGGAGACGACTGCTCGATGTCTGACCGAACCGACACCGCTGACCGAACCGACCCGTCCGACCCGGCGCAGGTGCTGGGCAGGACCGAGGCCCCGGACGACTTCGCGGTGCAGATCGCGGACTCGGTGGAGAGCTTCGTGCTGGCCGTCACCGAGGTCGCCAAGGGCGACGAGCCGGGCAGTGCGATCTCGCTGCTGCTCCTGGAGGTGTCGCAGCTGCTGCTGGCGGGCGGCCGGCTGGGCGCGATCGAGGACGTGCTGCCGGAGGACCGCTTCGAGCCGGACGCCGGCCCGGAACCGGACGGGGTGGAGCTGCGCGAGCGCCTCGCCGAACTGCTGGCGCCGATCGACGTCTACCACGAGGTGTTCGACCCGTACGGCCCGCCGGAGAAGCCGAGCGCGTTCCGGATCTCGGACGACCTGGCGGGCGTGGTCAGCGAGTTGCGGCACGGCCTGACGCACTACCGCGAGGGCCGGGTGTCGGAGGCGCTGTGGTGGTGGCAGTTCTCGTACCTGTCGAACTGGGGCTCGACCTGTTCGGCGGTGCTGCGGGCGCTGCAGTCGCTGATCGCGCACGTGCGGCTGGACTCGCCGCTGGGGGCGGTGCCGGACGGCGCGGACACCGACGACGACGGGCTGACGGACGAGCAGCTGGAGCAGCAGGCGGGCGACCTGATGGCGGCCGAGCTCGGCCTGTAGGCGCGCCCGGGCGGGGGATGTGACGCATCAGTCATCCGCGGGCCGGCGGCGAAGATTCCGGTCGCGGGCGGGGTGCGCCGGAGGCGATTCTTCGGGACGGGCGGCCGGGCCCCGCAGACCTGCCGGTCCGCGGTGATCAGAGTTCGATATGCGCATCTCACGATGTGGAAAGCGCCGGCCGGAACACCCCTGCTCGTTAGACTGGCGGCGACCTACCACCCCAAGTCGAGGAGCCCCCGTGGGCCTTGTCGTGCAGAAGTACGGCGGCTCATCCGTCGCGGATGCCGAAGGCATCAAGCGCGTCGCCCGCCGAATCGTGGACACCCGGAAGGCCGGCCATGAGGTCGTCGTCGTGGTCTCCGCGATGGGTGACACCACGGACGAGCTCATCGAACTCGCGGAACAGGTGACGCCTATTCCGTCCGGCCGTGAGTTCGACATGCTGCTGACCGCCGGAGAGCGCATCTCCATGGCGCTGCTGGCGATGGCGATCAAAACGCTGGGCTTCGACGCCCAGTCGTTCACCGGCAGCCAGGCCGGCGTGATCACCGACGCGACGCACAACAAGGCGCGGATCATCGACGTCACGCCGGGGCGGATCCGCAACGCCCTGGACGAGGGCAACATCGCGATCGTGGCCGGCTTCCAGGGCGTCTCGCAGGTCTCCAAGGACATCACCACGCTGGGCCGCGGCGGCTCCGACACCACCGCGGTGGCGCTGGCCGCCGCGCTGGGCGCCGAGGTCTGCGAGATCTACACCGACGTGGACGGCGTGTTCACCGCCGACCCGCGGGTGGTCAAGAAGGCCCGCAAGATCGACTGGATCGGCTTCGAGGACATGCTGGAGCTGGCCTCGTCCGGTTCCAAGGTGCTGCTCGACCGTTGCGTGGAGTACGCGCGGCGCTACAACATCCCCATCCACGTACGATCCTCGTTCTCCGGTCTGCCGGGGACTATCGTCAGTGGCACCAACCCGAACCAGCCCGAAGGGGGCGAGATGGAGCAGGCCATCATCTCCGGGGTCGCCCACGACACGTCGGAGGCCAAGGTCACCGTCGTCGGGGTGCCGGACAAGCCGGGCGAGGCAGCCCGGATCTTCCGCGCCATCGCGGACGCCGAGGTCAACATCGACATGGTGGTGCAGAACGTCTCCGCCGCCGCCACCGGTCTGACCGACATCTCCTTCACGCTGCCCAGCAACGAGGGCCAGAAGGCCATCGACGCGCTGAACCGGGTCAAGGACGGCATCGGCTACGAGTCGCTGCGCTTCGACGACGCGATCGGCAAGATCTCCCTGGTCGGCGCGGGCATGCGCTCCAACCCGGGCGTCACCGCGACGTTCTTCGAGGCGCTGTCCGAGGCCGGTGTGAACATCGAGCTGATCTCCACCTCGGAGATCCGGATCTCCGTGGTCACCCGCGCCGAGGACGTGCCGGAGGCCGTCCGCGCCGTGCACACCGCGTTCGGGCTGGACAGCTCGGGCGACGAGGCGGTCGTCTACGGCGGCACCGGCCGCTGACCCCCCGGCCCGGGGCCGCGCACGGCGCAGAGGGTGTGTGCGGGACGGGTGAAGCGGACCCTGACCGTCCGCCGGGTCTGTCAGAATCCCCCTTCGGAGCGACCGCGTTCCGGAGGGGGATTCCCTCTCTGCGGAAGAACGTCCCCGGCACGGGGCAACCAGGACAGGGGATCGGGTGTCCAACCAGCGTGACGAACGTGACAGGGGCGGCGGTGGTCATCACCCTGCCCGGGGCGGCCCGGCGGGCCGGTAGTCGGATGGGCTTTGCTGCGGCGGCAGCGGACGCGACCGGGGCCAGCGTCGACCAGCTCACCGACACCTACCGGGCCCACTACCGATCCCTGCTGCGACTCGCGGCCCTCCTGCTCGACGACCTCTCCTCCTGCGAGGACGTCGTCCAGGAGGCGTTCATCCGGGTGCACGCCGCCCGGCGCCGGGTCCGCGACCCCGAGAAGACCCTCGCCTACCTGCGGCAGACCGTGGTCAACCTGTCCCGCTCCACACTGCGCCGCAGGCTGCTCGGCCTGCGCCTGCTGCCCAAGCCCATGCCTGACATGGCCAGTGCAGAAGAGGGGGCTTACGATGCGCTGGAGCGCGACGAACTCAAGGCCGCGCTACGGGGGTTGCAACGCCGTCAGCGGGAGGTGCTGGTGCTGCGCTACTACGCCGACCTGACGGAGGCACAGGTCGCGGAGGTGCTCGGCATCTCCATCGGCTCGGTCAAGGCCTACGGGTCGCGCGGACTCGCCGCCCTCCGGGTGCGGCTGGAGACCGGTGATGACTGACCGGCACCACCCCCACCCGCGCGGCGAACTGACCGAGGAACAGCTCCGGGACCGGCTGCACCGCGCCGTCGCCGCCGTCCAGCCAGCCCCCGGGGCGCTGCCCCGGCTGCGCACCGCCGTCCCCCGCCGCCGGGCCGCCCGGCGGCGCGCCTGGGGCGGCGCCGCCGCACTGGCCGCGGCCGTCGCCGTGCTGCCCGTGGTGCACGCCGCGCAGCCGTTCCACCTGTCCGGAGACCCCACCGGCGGCCAGGCCGCGCCCGGCGGCACCGCCCCCGCCCCGGGCAGGTCCGCGCCCGCCACCGGCCACCCGCACAGCGCCCCCGCCGAGTCGCCCACCGCCCCCGGCAGCACCGGCCCCGGGACCTCCGCCGGGCCCGGCGCCGACCCCAGCCCCGGCACGTCGCCCGCCGTGCCGCCGCCGTGCACCCGCGCCGACCTCGGCCGGCCCGACGCCCGGCAGGCCGCCGCCGGCTCGGCCGACGGCCGGATCTACGGCTGGTTCCAGCTCACCAACACCGCCGACCACCCCTGCCGGGTGACCGAGCCGGGCACCGTCGCCGTCGCCGCCGGGGCGAGCGGCGTCCGGGTGCTCGCGCACACCGCCGGCGACCCGGCGGGCGGACTGCCCGACCCGGCCGGGCTGCCCCGCGAACTGCTGCTCGCCCCCGGCGGCTCCTACCTGGTCCGGTTCGCCTGGGTGCCGGCCCGCTGCGACACCGCCTCGCCCGCCCCCACCGGGCAGCAGCCCACCCAGGCGCCCAGCAGCGCCGCGCTGCCCGCCGCCGCCGGCCCGGCCGGCAGCAGCCCCGCGCCCGCCGCCGCGTCCGACCCCAGCCCCACCGCCGGCGCCACCCCCGGCGGCCAGGCCAGCCCCCCGCCGGCCGCCGGCTTCACCCTCGGCTACGCCCTCGACGCGGCCACCGGGCCCGCCGCCACCACCGCCCTGCCGGCCGGCTGCGGCGGCACGGTCTACCACTCGGCCCCCGAGCCGGCCCCCGTCCCCGGCGGCCCCGCGCCCTCACCGAGCGCCGCCTCCTGACGGCCGGTCAGGCCTGCCGGGTGGGCAGCACCACCAGGTGGCGCAGGTTGACGTGGCGCGGCCGGCTCGCCGCGTACCCGACCAGGTCGGCGACGTCGGCGGCGGAGAGCGCGCCGATCGCGTCGAACATGGCGCCGAGCTGGCCGTCCGGGCCGAGCGCCGGGTTGTCGATGTGGCTGCCCAGCTCGGTGTCGGTCAGTCCGGGCTCGACCGCGGTGACCCGCACGTCGCGCGGGCCGTACTCGGCGCGCAGCGCGGCCGACAGCTGGGTGACGGCGGCCTTGGTCGCGCCGTACACCGCGTAGTTGGGGAACACCACGTGCGCGCCGATCGAGGAGACGTTCACCAGGTCGGCGGTGGCGCCGGCGGCCGCGGCGGCCACCAGGTCCGGGCCGAAGGCGCGGACCACCCGCAGCACGCCCGTCACGTTGGTGTCGATCATGCGGGTCCACTCGTCGATCCGGCCGTCGTCGACCGGGTTGGGCAGCATCACGCCGGCCGCGTTCACCACCAGGTCGACCCGGCCGAACGCCTCGTGCACCCGCTGCCGGGCGGCGTCCACCGAGGCCTGGTCGGTGACGTCGGCGGGCGCCGGCAGCGCGCCCGGGCCGAGCTCGGCGGCCAGCCGCTCCAGGCGGTCGGCGCGGCGGGCCAGCAGCGCCACCCGGGCGCCGTCCGCGGCGAGCTGCCGGGCGACGGCCTCGCCGATGCCGCTCGCGGCGCCGGTGACGACGGCGGTGCGGCCGTGCAGGGTCTGGTACCCCATGGGAAGTCACGCTCCTGTTCGGGTCTGCTGCGGTGACGTCCACGAGTCTCCGCGCGCGCCGCCGCGCCGCCCAGGGCTGCGCTTTTCCTGGGTCTGCCGGAACCACCCTCCCGGCCGACGGCCCCGCGTATCGTCGAGGGATGAGCGAGGTGGGGGAGTTCCTGCGGCTGCGCCGGGCCCGGATCCAGCCGTCCGACGTCGGACTGCCCGAGCACGGGCGCCGCCGCCGGGTGCCGGGGCTGCGCCGCGAGGAGGTCGCGCAGCTGGCCGGGGTCAGCGTCGACTACTACGTGCGGCTCGAACAGGGCCGCGGCGAAGGGGTGTCCGCGGAGGTGCTGGACGCGGTCGCCCGGGTGCTGCGGCTGGACCGGACCGAGCGGCAGCACCTGCACGACCTGGCCCGGCCGCCGCGCGGGCCGGCCGGGCGCAGCCCGCGGCAGCTGCGCCCGGGCCTGCGGCTGGTGCTGGACGCGCTGGACTCGCCCGCGTTCGTGCTGGGCCGCTGCCTGGACGTGCTGGCCTGGAACGCGGCCGGCGACGCGGTGATGGGGTTCTCGGGGATGCCGCCCGGCCAGGTCAACGTGGCCCGGCACGCGTTCCTGTCGGAGGCCGGCCGCCGGCTCTACCCCGAGTTCGAACGGGTCGCCGCCGAGACCGCGGCGTTCCTGCGGGTGGACGCGGCCCGCCACCCCGACGACCCGGAACTGGCCGCGCTGCTCGCCGACCTCGCCGCCGACCCGCTGTTCGCCGAGCTGTGGGCGCGGCACGGCGTCCGGGAGAAGAACCACGGCCGCAAGCTGCTGCTGCACCCGCGGGCGGGGGAGCTGGACCTCGGCTACGAGACGCTCGTCCCGCCCGGCGAGCCCGGCCTGCACCTGGTCGTCTACACCGCGGAGCCGGGCTCGCCGACCGCGCAGCGGCTGGCGCTGCTGGCGGACGGCGCACGGGTCTGACGGCGGTCCGCCGGGAGGGGCCGGTCAGATGCCGAGCGACTCGGCGCGGGCCTCGGCGCGCTGCAGCAGGGCGTGCACCTCGGCCTGCCGCCGGCCCGGGCGGTCGTTCCACAGGTCGGGCGAGGTGGTCGGGCGGCCGGTGGCGTGCAGCACCTCCATGACCTGGGCGCGGGCCCGGCGCACCGTGCAGGCGGTGCCGTAGCCGTGCGCGAGGACGGCGGTCTGCGCGCCGAGCAGGCAGACCCGGCCGGCCGCGTCCCACATCGCGCCCTGGATCCAGCCGGCCTCGGCGAGGTAGCGGGAGGTCAGCCGCAGGTGCCCGGCGACGGTGACCGGCACCGGGCGGGCCGGGCGACGGCCCAGCCGGTCCAGCAGGGTGCGGTGCGGCAGCGGGTAGCCGTGGTTCCACGGCTGGCGGACCGAGCCGTACGGCCCGCCGTGGGTGCCGGGCCGCACCGGGGTCAGCGGCAGCAGGGGGAGCCGGTCGGGGGCGGGGAGTCCGGCCAGGTACTGCTCGATCTCCTCGACCAGGCCCAGGTGCTGGGCGAGGACGGGCAGGTCGAGGTGGTCGAGCGGGGGTGCGGAGACGGTCACGGCACAACTCCTACGGTCGTTATGTCGTATTTGTACCTCTTCGGCTGAGGCTCCGTCAGGAAGCGCACCGCAGCCTTTTCGTGTCCCCACCGTTCGTCACCGCCGTTCCGATCACCCCCCGCGATCCGGTTGGATGAGGGTATGAACGAGCAGACGAACGTCGTCCCGGCGTGGGAGCAGCGGTTCCGGGCAGCACGGGTCTCGCTGCCGGACTGGGCGGACGAGGCACCCGAGCGGGCGCTGTACGTGTCCAACGCGACCGGCACCTACGAGGTGTACGCGTGGGACCGCGCCACCGACGAGCACCGCCGGGTCACCGACCGCCCCAACGGCACCACGGACGCCGAGCTCAGCCCGGACGGCGAGTGGATCTGGTGGTTCGACGACACCGACGGCGACGAGTTCGGCGTCTGGCGGCGCCAGCCGTTCACCGGCGGCCCCGACCAGGAGGCCGTGCCCGGCGTCCCCGCCGCCTACGAGGCGGGCCTGGCGCTCGGCCGCGACGGCACCGTCGTGGTCGGCACCTCCACCGACGACGAGGGCACCACCCTCTACCTGCGCCGCCCCGGCGCGGACGAGCCCGAGGTGATCTACCACCACGCCGAGTACGGCGGCATCGGCGACCTGTCCCACGACAGCACGCTGCTGGCGGTCGACCACACCGAGCACGGCGACGCCATGCACGGGGCGATCCGGGTGCTGCGGCTGTCCGACGGCGCCACCGTCGCCGAACTCGACGAGGTCACCGGCCGCGCCGAGCCGCGCGGCGTCTCCTGCCTCGGGTTCGCCCCGGCCGCCGGCGACACCCGGCTGCTGGTCGCCCACCAGCGCACCGGCCGCTGGGAGCCGATGCTGTGGGACGTCGCCACCGGCACCGAGACCGAGCTGAACCTCCGCGACGAGCAGGGCCGCCCGTTCCCCGGCGACCTGTCCGCCCAATGGCGGCCGGACGCCCGCTCGCTGCTGATCGAGCACGAGTACGAGGCCCGCTCCGAGCTGTTCTCCTACCGGCTCGACACCGGCGAGCTGACCCGCCTCGACACCCCGCGCGGCACTGTCGCCGGGGCCACCGCCCGCCCCGACGGCACGGTCGAGTTCCTGTGGTCCTCCGCCGCCGAGCCGTCCGCGGTCCGCTCCACCGCCGGCACCGTGGTGCTGCGCGCGCCCGGCCCGGTGCCGCCCGGCTCGGTGCCGGTCGAGGACGTCTGGGTGGACGGCCCCGGCGGCCGGGTGCACGCCCTGGTGCAGCGCCCCGCCGGCGAGGGCCCGCACCCGACGGTGTTCGAGGTGCACGGCGGCCCCACCCACCACGACAGCGACTCCTTCGCGGCCGGCCCCGCCGCCTGGCTCGACCACGGCTTCGCGGTGGTCAGGGTCAACTACCGCGGCTCCACCGGCTACGGGCAGGCCTGGACCGACGCGCTCACCGAACGCGTCGGTTTGATCGAACTGGAGGACATCGGCGCGGTCCGCGCATGGGCGGTGAGCAGCGGCCTGGCCGACCCGGACCGGCTGGTGCTGTCCGGCGGCTCCTGGGGCGGCTACCTGACCCTGCTCGGCCTCGGCACCCAGCCCGACCTGTGGACCCTCGGCCTGGCCGCCGTCCCGGTCGCCGACTACCTCACCGCGTACGCGGACGAGATGGAGGCGCTGAAGTCCCTGGACCGCACGCTGTTCGGCGGCACCCCCGAGGAGGTCCCCGAGCGCTGGCACGCCTCCTCGCCGCTCACCCACGTCGAGCGGGTCAAGGCCCCGGTGTACATCAGCGCCGGCGTCAACGACCCGCGCTGCCCGATCCGGCAGATCGACAACTACGTCCGGCGGCTGGAAGAGCTCGGCAAGGTCCACGAGGTGTACCGCTACGATGCCGGGCACGGTTCGCTGGTCGTCGACGAGCGGATCAAGCAGCTGCGACTGGAGATCGACTTCGTCCGGCGGCACCTGGCCCCCGGTACCGTCCGGTGACCCGGTAGGCCCGGCCGACAGGGGGGACAACTGATGGGTGGACGCGCCGCGCTGGCCGCCGTCGCGCTCGGGGCCGTCGTGCTGGCCGCGGCCGGCTGCTCGTCGAACAACGAGACGTACGACTGCGTGGAGGCCGCCGCCCCAGCGAAGGCCGACACCGGGCTCGACCTGCAGTTCCTCGCCAAGGGCAAGAGCGGCGGCCGCACCTCCAAGGGCTCCAGCGGCTCCAAGGGCAGCAGCGGGTCCAGCGGCAAGAAGGGCTCCGGCACCTCCCACTACACGGGAGGCGGCACCACGGTGGTCCACCACTACCACCACCGGCCGGGCTCCACCCGCACCGACGACTACGTCGACGAGTGCGGCAACCCGTCGCCCGCAGCGGGCTTCGGCGGCTTCAACGGCACCGGCCCGGCCTGCGCCACCCCGAACGCGCTGCCCGCCGCGAGCCCCGTCAGCGGCTCGCCGTCGGCGTCGCCGAGCGGGGCCGCGCCGAGCGCCGCCGCCCCGCCGGTGCCCTGCCCCGGCCCCAGTGCGACGCCGTCCGGCAGCGCCCCGGCCCCGCCGTCCGCGCGCCCGTCGCCGTCGGCGTCCCGCTCCGGCACGCGCTGACGGTCAGTCCAGGGCCGGGTCCAGTCCGAGGGCCCGGTCCTGGGCGGCCTCCGCCTCGCGGCGCACCAGCCGGAACCACATGAAGACCACGAAGCCGGCGAAGACGAACCACTCCAGGGTGTAGCCGAGGTTCTGGAACGCCCGCAGGCTCAGCCCGTCCCCGCCCTGCGGCTGCACCGTCGGCACGGCCGACAGGCCCGCCGGGACGTCGTCGGCCGCCACCCAGCCGTCGTACACCGGGTACGGCAGCACGTTCACCAGCGTCGCCGGGCTGATCGTGCCCAGCTGCCCGGTCGGCAGACCGCCCGCCACCGCGCCGCCGCTGCCGCTGTTCTCCGGGGCCTGCAGCCGGCCCGTCACGGACACCTGCCCGGACGGCGCCTCCGGTGCCGCGCCCGGCGAGCCCGCCGCCCAGCCGCGCACCACCGGCACCGCCCGGCCGCCGTCGGTGAGCAGCGGGGTCAGCACGTAGTAGCCCTGCCGGCCGTCCACCGTCCGGTTCGGCACCAGCAGCTGGTGGGCCGTGTCGTAGGAGCCGGTGACGTTCACCGTCCGGCCGAGGGTGTCGGTGCCGACCTTCGCCGCGGCGTCCGGCAGCACCTCGGCCAGCGGCCGGGCCTCGGCCTGCGCGGCCGCGGCCGCCGCCCTGCCGTTCTCCTGGTGCGTCGACACCCGGTTCTCGAACCGGCCCAACTGCCAGGAGCCCAGCATCAGACAGACGCCGATCGCCGCCACCGCGACGACCGAGCCGACGAGCCACCGCGGGCTGAACAGGAACCGGTACACCCCACCACGGTAACCACTCCTGACACCGGCCCCGACCCCCGGGTGCGGCCGCAGTACGGTGGCGCGATGACCCCCGCGATCCGCCCGCTGACCGCCGACGACCTGACCGCCCGCTGCGACGCCCTCGCCGACCTGCTGCTGGACGCCGTCGACGACGGCGCCTCGGTCGGCTTCCTGGCCGGCACCGGCCGCGACGAGGCCGCCGCCTGGTGGCGCACCCTGCACCCGTCCGTCGCCGACGGCAGCCGGCTGCTGTGGCAGGCGACCGGCCCCGACGGCCGCCTGCTCGGCACCGTCTCGCCGGTCCGCGAGACCCGGCCCAACGGCCGGCACCGCGCCGAGGTCGCCGAACTGCTGGTGCACCGCGACGCCCGCGGCGCCGGCCTGGGGCGGCGCCTGCTGGCCGCCGCCGAGCAGGCCGCCCGCGACACCGGCGCCACCCTGCTGCTGCTCGACACCCAGACCGGCAGCGCCGCCGAACACCTCTACCGCACCGCCGGCTGGACCGCCTTCGGCACCGTCCCCGGCCACGCGGCCACCCCGGGCGGCGTCCTCGCCGACACCACCTACTACTACAAGCGGCTGGTCAGCCAGCGCTTCCCGGGCGCAGGAACTCGGGCTGGTCCAGCAGCCGCAGCCAGCTCCCGTCCGGCTGCTGCCGCACCACCTGCGCGCGGGCCCCGGCGCCGTCCTTCGGCGGGGTGGCGGTCAGCGCGACGCCGTCGGCCGCCAGCGTCGGCAGCGGCGGCTCCGGGGCGAACTGCGGACGGTGCGCCAGCACCTGCTCCCACAGCGCCCGGATCGCCTCCCGGCCGACCGTGAACCGCCCCGGCGGGTACGCCATCACGGCGTGCTCCTCGTACAGCGCGGCGACCCCGGCGGCGTCGCCCGCGTTGGAGCGCTCCACGAACAGCCGGGTCAGGTCCTCGGGCCGCATCGCCTTCTCGTACTCGCTCATCACTGCCTCCTCGTCGTGGTGCCTCCATTCTTTTTCCGCCCCGACCAGAAGTCCAACAGCTGGTTCTGCTCAGAACTAGAATCAGGACTCATGGAACTGAGGCAGCTGGAGTACTTCCTCGCCGTAGCCGAGGAGCGCAACTTCACCCGCGCCGCCGAGCGGGTGCACATCAGCCAGTCCGGGGTCAGCGCCCAGATCAGACAGCTGGAACGCGAACTCGGCGCCGAACTCTTCGACCGCACCACCCGCACCGTCACCCTCACCGTCGCCGGCAAGGCCGCCCTCGAACACGCCCGGCAGGCCGTCGAAGCCGCCCGCGCCGTCGGCCAGGCGGTCGGCGAGATCAGCGACCTGATCCGCGGCAGCCTCACCGTCGGCATGGTCGCCGGCTGCACCCTCACCCCGCTGTTCGACGGCCTCGCCGCCTTCCACCGCGCCCACCCGGGCGTCGAACTCGCCCTGCTGGAAGGCGAATCCGACCACCTCACCGAAGCCGTCCGGACCGGCGCCCTCGACCTCGCCCTGATCGGCAGCGCCGGCACCACCCCCGACGGCCTCGACGCGCACACCCTGGTCGACGAACCCCTGGTCGCCGCCGTCCCGCCCGGCCACCCGCTCGCCGGCTCCGCCACCACGCTCGCCGACCTGCTCGCCCACCCGCTGATCTGCCTGCCGCCCGGCACCGGCGTGCGCACCGTCCTCGACCGCGACTGCGCCGCCGCCGGCCTCACCCCCCGGATCGCCCTGCAGGCCTCCGCCGCCTCCGCGATCGCCGACCTCGCCGCCCGCGGCCTCGGCGTCGCCGTGCTCAGCCGCTCCATGGCCGAGGCCTTCCCCGCCCTGCTGCCGGTCCCGGTCGCCGGCCTCACCACCCCGGCCCTGCTCGCCCTGGTCTCCCGCCCCGGCCCCGCCCCCGCCCTGCGCGCCCTGCGGGCCGAGCTCCGCCGGGCGTTCGACCGCTGAACGCCCGGCGGGAAGGCGTCAGTTCACGAACGCCAGCTCGTGCGGCGTCCCGTTGAACCGCAGACCGCCGTCCTCCGTCACCGTCACGATGTCCTCGATCCGGACGCCGAACCGGCCCGGCAGGTAGACGCCCGGCTCGATCGAGAAGCACATGCCCGGCACCAGCGGCCGCGTCTCGCCCTCGATGATGTACGGCGGCTCGTGCGTGGTCAGGCCGATGCCGTGACCGGTGCGGTGGATGAAGTACTCGCCGTACCCGCCTTCGGTGATCACCGCCCGGGCCACCCGGTCGATCTCCTGGCAGCTCACCCCCGGCGCCACCGCGTCGAACGCGGCCTGCTGGGCCCGCCGCACCAGGTCGTGCACCTCCTGCACCTCCTTCGGCGGCTCGGTGCCGACGAACACCGTCCGGGTGGTGTCCGAGCCGTAGCCGTCCAGCAGCCCGCCGAAGTCCAGCACCACCGTGTCACCGCGCTCGATCACCCGGTCCCCGGCCTCGTGGTGCGGATTCGCCCCGTTCGGACCCGAGCCGACCACCGTGAAGTCCACCTGGCTGTGCCCGTGCTCGATCAGCAGCGCCGCCAGATCGGCCGCCACCTGCCGCTCCGTCCGCCCCGCGAACGGCACGCCCAGGATCGCCCCGTACGTCAGGTCCGCCGCCGCGCCCGCCGCCGCCAGCCGGGCCAGCTCGTCCGGCTCCTTCACCGCCCGCAGCATCGGCAGCACCGCCGTCAGCGACGCGTACGAGGTGCCCGGCAGCGCCTCCTGGAACCCCAGCAGGTGCATCGCCCACGCGTTGTCCGAGATCCCGTACCGGCCGGACGGGTCCAGAGCCGGCGCGAGCACCGCGAACGGGTCCTGCCCGTCCACCCAGTCGGCCATCCGGACCGCCTCCGCACCGGCCGCCCGCTCCGCGTCCGGACGCTCCAGCTTCGGCACCAGCAGCACCGGCTCGGCACCCGGCGCGACCACCAGCGCGGTCAGCCGCTCGGTGCTCGCCGTCGGGTGGTAGCCCGTCAGATAGGTCAGGTCCGGACCGGGCGTGACGACCAGCCCGGCCAGCCCCGCATCGGCGGCGGCCGTCGCGGCACGGGCCATCCGGGCCTGGAAATCGGCGGTGGTGAACGGTTCGGGCATCAGGATCCCTCCCTCGGGGTCAGCGGCCGGCGGCCGCGTAGTGACGCAGGAACAGTGCCTCGACCAGGGCCATGTGCTCGATCTCGCCCGGATCGACGCTCTCGTTGGGCGCGTGGATCAGCGAACGGGGCTCCTCCACACCCATCAGGATGATCTCCGACTCCGGGTACTGCGCGGCAAGCGCACTGCACAACGGAATCGAACCGCCCTGCCCCAGGAACGACAACGGCCGGCCGTACGCCTCCCGCGCCGCCCGGTCCAGCGCCGCGTACGCCTTCCCGTCCGTCGCCGCCCGGAACGGCGAACCCTGCGACTCCGGCTCCACCGACACCCGCGCACCCCACGGCGCCGCCGCCACCAGGTGCGCCGTCAAAGCCTGCTGCGCCGCGCCCGGATCCGTCCCCGGCGGCACCCGCAGGCTCACCCGTGCCCGCGCCTCGGCCGGCACCGCCGACGCCGAACCCACCACCGGCGCACAGTCGATGCCCAGCACCGTCACCGCCGGACGCGCCCACAACCGGTCCGCGACCGTCCCCGAACCCGTCAGCGCCACCCCGTCCAGCACGCCCGCGTCCGCCCTGAACTGCTGCTCGTCGTACCCCACGCCCGGCCAGACTCCGTCGGACGGCAGACCCTCGATCCGCGTCCCGCCGTCCGCGTCGCGCAGCGAGTCCAGGATCCGGACCAGCGCCGCGAGGGCGTCCGGGGCCGGGCCGCCGAACATCCCCGAATGCAGATCCGACTCCAGCGTCCGCACCGTCACCACCACGTTCGCCATCCCGCGCAGCGAAGTGGTGGCCGTCGGCACCCCCACCGCCGCGTTGCCGGTGTCGGCGATCAGCAGTGCGTCCGCGTGCAGGTCCTCCGGATGCTGCGCCAGGTACTCCTCCAGGCCGCCCGTCCCCTGCTCCTCCGAACCCTCCACGACCAGCTTCACGCCCACCGGGAGTTCGTCGCCGAGGGCCCGCAGCGCGGTCAGGTGCATCACCACGTTGCCCTTGCAGTCCGCCGCACCGCGCCCGTACCAGCGCCCGTCCCGCTCGGTCAGCTCGAACGGCGGCGAGACCCACAACTCCTCGCCCAGCGGCGGCTGCACGTCGTAGTGGCAGTACAGCAGCACCGTCGGCGCCCCCGGCGGCGGCGGACGGTGACCCAGCACCGCGAAACTGCCGTCCGGCGTCTCCACCAGCCGCACGTCCCGCAGCCCAACCTCCGTGAACGCCGCGGCCACCCACTCCGCCGCCTCCCGGCACCGCGCCGGCGGCTGCTGCCGCGGATCCGCCACCGAGGGGATCGCCACCAGCTCCGCCAGGTCCGCCCTGGCCCGCTCCATCAACCCCGCGACCCGCACACCCAGATCGTCCGCCACGCCCGTCCCCTTCCGCTGAGCCTCCGGCCGCTGTCCCGAGTCCGGTGCCCCGGGCCCGGGTGCGACCTCGACGCACCGATCATGCCCCGCCGGGGGCGCCCGGGGGCAGCGGTGCCGGACAGTGTCGTGCGGTGTCGCGCGGTGTCGCCCGGCGGGCGTACGGGGTGCGGGGGCCGTACGGGGTGCGGGGGCCGTACGGGCTGCCCGGCGTCACGCCACGGCGGCGGCGTCCAGGATGCGCGACCACCACGCCAGCTCCCGGACCTCGTCCCTCCGGTACACCCGGGCGCGCTCGCTCCGGTAGGCCGCGACCAGGCGCTCGGCGGTCGCCCGGGTCAGCGCGGGCAGGTGGTGGTCCAGGATGCACTCCCACGCGGGCGCCGACGGGCCGGCGGTGTCCCGGTGCAGCTCACCCAGCGGCAGCTCCCGCGCGACCGCCCACACCACCAGGTCCGGGGCGTCCGCCAGCAGGTGCCAGTGGTTCGACGACCGCTCGCGGAGCATCTCCTCCAACTCCTCCAGGATCGCCCGCCGGAACATGATCGCGATCCGGACCCCGGTCGCCTCCGTCTCCGTGCCGAACAGCGCCCGGAACTTCGCTCCCGACGGATCCCGCCAGATCTCCTCCCGGCCCTCCGGCGTCAGCGTCTGGAACGCGAGCGCCGGCCCCTGCCCGGTCGAGAACAACGCCAACGCCGTCGTCGCCTCGTCCACCGCGTAGCCGCCGCGACTCGGCCCGCGCCGCTCACCCCGACGCAACCGGAACGGGATCCCGTCGCTCTCGAACTGCCGCACCAGCCTGCGCATCACCGGATGACGGAGCAACAGGTCCTGCGCCACCGTCGGATTGTGGTGACGGTGCGCGTGGTCGTGCGCGGCCCGGGCCAGATCACGCGCCGCACCGCTCACGATCCGGACGTCCAGCACCGCCCGGTCCAGGTGCTCCGTCGACAGGTCCGCCGCACCCCGAGCGATCAGCCCGATCGTCTGGAACCCGTCGATGCACTCGATGCCGGACAGGTCGACACTGCACCCGCCCCACCCCAGCTCCGCCCGCCACAGCAGCTCGTCCACCCCGAGCACCACCCGGCCCACGATCCCGAACAGCTCCGGGCACTCCCGCAACAGCTGCGCCCGCCCCGCGTTCTGCGGACTCGCCAGCAGCTCCCGCCGGGCGCCCAACCGCTCAGCCGCGTCCACCGGCCCCGCCAACTCGGCCAACTGACTGGCCGGCACCCGCAGATCCCACTGATCGTCATCCACCCGCTGCGTGTACGTCGGACGCAGCCAGTACCCGGAGTAGAACACCGGAACACTGGTCGGCCCCTGCTCGACGGGAAACGACTGTGCCATCGCAAACACGCTCATGCCCATCACAACGGCACGACCCCACACAGGTGACGGCCCCACCCCGCCCCCGCCCGCACCCCTGCCCCAACGAGTGAGGACCGCCGCCGATCACCACCGACAACCACGCCCGGCGCAGTCCGGCATGCCGGGAGGCGGAAACCGGTCCAGCATCCCCACCATGAACGGCAGCCGCACTCTCACGACCCTCATCGGAGCCCTGGCCGGGGTCGGCCTCGCAGCCTGCGGAACCACAGCACCGACCACGCCGGCCAGTCCCACGACGACCGCCACAGTCACTGTCACGCCTTCGCCGGTCAGCCCCGGCGTCCCACAGCCGACCACGCCGGAACCCGTCCGCCCGACGGAGACGACCGCTACCGAGGCCACTCCGTCGACCCCGGCCGAGACCCCGACGGACAGCGCCGCCGCCACCCCGTCCGGCGGTCAGGTCACCTGCAGCATCCGATCCAACTCGGGCAACTGCTACAACGCAGGAGAGATATGCCGCCAGCGCGACCTCGGAAGAACCACCACGGACGCCGCCGGCCGACCCCTCACCTGCGTCATGGAATCCGGACGACCCCACTGGCACTACTCAACCGACTGACCACCCTCCGATCGGGCACGGGGAGATCCCCAGGCGGGTCCGACAACGAGGAAGGGCCCTGCCGGATTTCTCCGGCAGGGCCCTCACCTGCACTTACGAAGTCGGGGTAGCGGGATTTGAACCCACGGCCTCTTCGTCCCGAATGAGGTCCGGGAGTGGGAGCGACCAGCAAGTTTTGGAGAAGTACCAGGTAGGAGCGTTGGTCTTGGGTGCCATTCGGGAGGCCGGGGCGCCCGCAGAGGGGAGATCTTCTCCCAGGATTCTCCCGAGGGCTCACACGCTCCGGCCTCCTGCCGAAAGGCAAAGTTCCGTGGACCGCCCCGGGGCTGGCAGTCGCCCCCCGGGATCGCTCATGCTGTCTGGGTACCTGCCCAACGAAGGGAGCGGCCCGTGCCCGAGCGAAGCCCGCGTGGAACCTACCTGCGGATCGCCGACGCGCTGCGCATCAAGATCAAGGAGAACCCGGAGCTGACGGCGCTTCCGTCGGAAGCCGCGTTGATGCGGGAGTACGGCGCCGGCCGCACAACGGTGAAGCGGGCGCTCGATGTTCTTGCAGCCGAGAAGTTGATCCGGTCGAAGCCGGGCATCGGATGGGCTGTCGCCGGGGGCGAGGTCAAGCCTCCGGTGATCGAGCAGCTCACCGCCATGGTTCGGGCGCTCGAAGTCGGGGCGGCCTTTCCGCCCGAGCAGAAGCTCGTTGAGGCCACCGGAGCCTCACGCGGAACTGTCCGCAGTGCTCTTGCACAGCTCGAAGGAGCCGGTGTCCTCGAAGTTCGCCACGGGAAGGGACGCCATGTCCTGACTCTTCCCCCCAGCCAGTCCTGACCACTGCCATTAGGAGCAGATGCCATCGTGTGGGCCTACGAGCTTGCCGAATCCCTTCTCTCCACCGATCTTCCCCGCCGATGGATCCACTCCAAGGGAGTGGCGGCCAAGGCGCGGACTCTCGCAGGGATCCTCGGCCCGGATGCCGAGCTGCTGGAGTCCGCAGCGGTTCTTCATGACATCGGGTACGCGCCGCGGATCGCGGACACCGGGTTCCACCCCCTCGACGGTGCCCGTTTCCTTCGCCGGGAAGGCGTGGACGAGCGCGTCGTGCGGCTGGTGGCCCACCACTCGTGCGCTCTCCTCGAAGCCGAGGAACGGGGCCTTCGGCAGGAGCTGGAGAGCGACTTCCCGTTGGAGGAGCCGCGCTTGGTCGACGCGCTGATCTACTGCGACATGACCACCACGCCGGACGGAATGCCGACCACGACGCCCGACCGCATCGCGGAGATCGTGGGCCGCTACGGACCCGAGAGCATCGTCGGGCGCTTCATCCGGCGCGCCGAGCCGGAGATCGGGGCTGCCGCCCAGCGTGTCGAATCCCGCTTGGAGCAGGCCCGAACCTCCGCCTAGCCGATGTACGGCACGGTGCGGTCCTGCGACAGGCCGTGGTCGATTCGAAGCCGCATTGACGGGTGAATGTCCAGGTCGGCGAGGTCCGCTGGGCTTACCCAGCGGACCTCCTTGGACTCGGAACTCGTCCGCAGCGTTCCCCCGACGGGGCGTGCTCGGAAGCAGATGGAGAACTGCTGCCGGACCTCTCCGTCGTCGTACGCCATGACGTGGTTCGGATCCGTGTACAGGCCGACCACGGACAGAACCTCGACATCGATGCCTGTCTCTTCCCGAACCTCACGAACGACGGTGTCGCTGACTGACTCGCCGACATCGTGGCCGCCACCCGGCAACGCCCACAGGTTGTTGTCGGTCTTGTGGATGAGCAGCAGTTGCCCCTCAGCGTTCGTCACCACGGCCGTCACGGACGGAACCACCGAGTTGGCCGGCGGGGCTGCCGGGTCGTGAAAGTAGTCGATGCGGCTCACGCGGCCTCACTTCCGAGCTGGGGCGAGCTGATGCTCCGTGAACTCTCCCAGATCTTCTCGATGCTTGCGGCGTAGGTGCTGAACAGCTCGCCACCAGGCACCCGGGCCAGGTGCATGACCGGCGCCATGAACGCGCCCACGCCATAGACGTGGCCGTTGACCAGCAGGTCGTCGTCGGCTCGGTAGAGCGAGTTGTAGA
Source organism: Kitasatospora sp. NPDC059646 (assembly GCF_042734615.1). NCBI lineage: Bacteria > Bacillati > Actinomycetota > Actinomycetes > Kitasatosporales > Streptomycetaceae > Kitasatospora > Kitasatospora sp. NPDC059646. The sequence goes on along the minus strand of NZ_JBHWDS010000041.1, from coordinate 38,888 downwards.
GGGTGGTCGAGTGGAGCCGGAACTCGACCCCGGGCAGGCCGAACAGCGGCCCGTAGTTGGCCAGCGCGTTCCGGATCTTTCCCGCCATCGCCGCACCGATCCCCTCGTCCTCCCCACGCTGGGCCACGCCTGTGCAGTCAGGGTCACCGAGCATCAGTCGGACCGGCACCCCGGTGTTCGCCTTCTCCCGGATGAGCTGATGGAACTGCGGGTCCTCCGACAGCCAGAATCCGGCATAAACCACCAGGTCAAAGCTCCGGGTCGCCTTTGCGTACAGCGATGTCCAGAGTTCCTTCGGTGCGACCGCACGGTGCGGGTACAGCTTCACCAGCTCGGCTCGGCCGGCTTCGGCGGTCGCGCTGCTGGTCTGCTCGTCCGCCCAGAGGTCCGATAGGTCTCTCTGCAGCAGGTTGGCGAGCGCGTACTGGAAGCGGCGGTGCGGACGGCGTCCTCCCCTGGCTTCTACCCAGCGTTCGACGGTTCGAGGGCTCACTCCGAGTCGCTCTGCGATGTGCTCCAGCGTCAGTTTGCTTGCGAGGATCGCCCCTCGCAGCCTCTCGTTGGCCAACTCGCCCTCCCCTGGACGAACATGCGGCGCTTGGACGATTCGGGACGCTTCGACGGTAACGAAACTGTTCGGCAGCCGTCCAGGAGTGTCGTGTTCTGACGGCGCCGAAGCGCCGAATCTATTGGTGCGCGGTCGGGACGCTCCGGCGAAAACAAGCGAAGGACTTGACGAAGCGTCACGCTGTCGGCATCGTAAGAGACATGTTCAACATGTCTCGCATAGCGAGGCTGGAGAACTGAACGGCCCTTCTTGGGCTGCTCTGAGCTGTGCAAACGCGCTCCCTCGTGGGGCGTGAGCTGAGGCGGAGGACGCTGCAATCTCCGCAAAGGCCAGGGGACAGGAGTTTCGGCTCCGACTGGCGAGGTGGCCCGGTGACCGCGAGCAACGGCCGGAGGGTGGGGACGAGGTCCCCCTTGCAGTGCTGTTCCCGTGTCCGTCCGATCCGAGAAGGAGGTGTCCATGGACTCGCACCGTCGCAGGCCCCGTGGCCCGCGCTTACGCCAGCCTCGCCGCTGACCGCGGGCGGGGCCTACCGCTTCTGATCGCACACCAGTGATCACGGTGTTCGGCGCGCAACTCTCGCCCCGTGTGGGCGGCGGATGTGCGTCGAGCGCCGCGGCCGCTCGTGGACGTGACGAGTGGTCCAGGCCCGAATCGGGGCCGCCGCGCACCCGGCCAAGGAACGCGCGACGGCCCCTGGGCCCCACCTACAACCCGAAGAGGCAAGGCCATGAAGACGATTGTCGCAGGACAGGAGGCCCTCGGGGCCGAGGAGTTGAAGGAGCTGGCGCTCGGCGTCGGCGTGGACGCCGAGCTGTTCGCCGGCGTGCCGGGCGAGAGCCCGGAGGAGGAGCGGGCCCGCCTGGACGTGGCCCGCGAGGTCGAACGGGAGCTGGACCTCGCCGCGCGGGGTGTCGCCCGCCGGCTGATGCGCGCCGGGGCCGAGCGCCGCCGGGTGCTGGCCTGGAAGGCGGTCGCGTGATGGCCCGCGCCCGCCTGCACCGCCGCAGCCTGCGCGGCACCCGCCGCCCGCACGTCGCCGCCGGCGCGATGCTGGTCGTACCGCCCGCCGAGGGCGACCTGACCGGCGCCGCGTGCAAGGGCCTCGACGCGGACCTGTTCTTCCCCGAGCCCGACCCGGACCGCCCAGAATGGGAATGCATGTTCGAATTCGCGGAGCGTCGGGCGAAGATGATCTGCGCCGGGTGCCCGGTGCGGCAGTTGTGCCTGGCCGGCGCGCTGGAGCGCAACGAGCCGGCGGGCATCTTCGGCGGCCTGACCGCCGACGAGCGCGCCAAGCTCAAGCGCCAGGCCGAGAACCGGCGGGCCCGCGAGCGCCGCGCCGAGCGTGCCGCCGCGATTGGGGGTGCGGCGTGAGCACCTCGGCCATGCCGTTCGGCGTTTCGGGCCCGACCGCTTCTGCTTCGGCGGCGCGCCCCGCCGCTTCGACCGCGCGGTCGGCGGCTTCGGGCAGGCTCATGCTGGGTCTGACGATCCTTGCCGCGCTCGGCGGCGCGGCCCTCGCCGGGATCGGCTTCACCGGCTCCTACACCGCGCTGCGCGACCTCGGTTTCAGGCACGGCTTCGGGGACTTCAGCTACGCCTTCCCGGTCGGTGTGGACGCCGGCATCGTGGCGTTGCTGGCGATGGACCTGCACCTGATCCGCAAGGGCACGCCGTGGCCGATGCTCAGGCTGCTCGCCCACGGTTTCACCGCCGCCACGATCTACTTCAACGCCGCCTCGGCCGGGCCCCTGCTGGGGAATCCGACCGGCACGGCGATGCACGCGGTCATCCCGGTCATGTTCGTCGCCGTGGTCGAGGCCGGGCGCCGGCTGGTCGTTCGGATCACCCGGATCGAGGCCGGCCACCAGAGGGACGGCGTCCCGCTCCACCGCTGGATCCTCGCCCCGGGGCCGTCGTTCGCCATGTACCGGCGCATGCGCCTGTGGGGCATCGACTCCTACCGGCGGGCGATCGAGCTGGAGCGCGAGCGCACCGTCTACCGGGTGATGCTGGAGCGCGACCACGGCAAGAACCTGAAGGACGCGCCCGCCGACCTGCTGCTTCCGCTCACCATGAAGCGCTTCGGGCTGAGCGTGGAGGAGGCCCTCGCGCTGCCGCAGGAGGCCGACGAGGCCGCCCGTCTGCGGGCCGAGCGCACCGCCGCGTTCGAGGCCGAGGCCGCCGTGCGGGCGGAGGCCCGGGCCGCCGAGGTCGAGATCTCCAAGCTCCGCACCGCCGGCCGGATCGAGGCCGCCGGGTACGAGGTCGGTGCCGAGACCGCGACCGCGAAGGCGCACGCCCACGCCCGAAGCCTTGCCGCCGGCCGTGAAGCCGAAGCCGCCGAACGCCTCGACCAGGCGTCCGAGGAACTCGCCGCCGCGGCTGCGGAACAGGAGGCCGCCGACGCCCGTCTGCGCGCCGCCGAAACGGCCAGGCTCGCGGCTGAAACGGAGAAGGCCGCCGCCGAAGCACGCGAGCGCACCACCGAAACCGAGGCCCGCGCGGCATCCCACGAGAAGGCCAAGGCGGAGAACGAGGATGCCGCCCAGACCCTCCGTCTGCGTGCCGCCGAAACCGCCAAGCTCGCCACCGAAATCGAGGCCGACGCCGCCGAAGCAGCGCGTCGCACGGCCGAAGCCCAGCGCGACACCGCCGCCGCCAACCGCGACCGCGCCGACCATGAAGCCGCGGAGAGCACCGCCCGGCTGCGTGCCGCCGAAGCCCGTGAGCGCGCCGCCGAAATCGAACTTCGCGCCGTCGAAGCCGAGGACGCCGCGAAGCTCACCCCCGCCGCCCGCGGCGCCCGCCGCGTCGCCCGGATGATCCTCGCCGCCGGCGGCGACCCCGAGGCCGTCACCCTCCAGACCATCACCGAGGCCCTCGACGTCTCCCTCGCCACCGCCTCCCAGCGTCGCGCCGACGCTGTCGAACTCCTCCACCACGGCTACCGCCCCTGAACAGGAGAAACACGCATGAAGTGCCACTTCTGCAACATCGCCAAGCCGGACGTCGAGGTCGTCGCCGACCCGTACGCGGCGGACGTCAACGACGAGGTGTGGCTGATCCCGCTGTGCGGCGACTGCTACAGCGACCGCTGCGAGGAGATCTGATCATGGGCGCGTCCGCGATCAACGTCGTCTCGTTCGGCTACCTGCACGGCGACCCGCCGCCCGCGCACCTGGTGCTGAACCTGACCAAGCACTTCCGCGACCCGCACGTGTCACCCGCCCTGCGCTACATGGACGCCAACGACCTGCCGGTCCGTCAGGCCGTCCTGGCCACGCCCGGCGTCCGCGAGCTGATCTGCGCCGCGAGCCTGCTCGTGGACGCCTACGACGTCGGCCCCGTCGACGCGCCGCTGACCGTCGCCGTCGACGCGCCGCTGACCGTCGCCGTCGGCTGCGCGGGCGGCCGGCACCGCGCCGCCACCGTCGCCATGGCCCTCGCCGACCGGCTCGGCAAGACCGGCATCCCCGTCCACCTGGAGCACCGCGACCTGGCCAAGCCGGTCGTGGAGCGCTGAAGGAGCCCCCATGCCGTCCGCCCGCCCCACCGACCAGCTGTTCATCGACTACATGCACGCCTTCAAGGCCGCCGTCGAGCACATGGGCGACTGCCTCAACTGCGAGAACGACCTGCCGTGCGAGACGGGCACGTCCACCTGGACGCGCTTCGTCGAGCTCCAGCAGCAGTGGGAGTCCCGTTCCTCGACCGCCCAGACGACCTGAAAGGGGTCGGCGTGTCCAAGGTCCGCATGTCCAAGGCCCGCATTCCCTCCCAGCGCGGCGGCCCGGCCGCCCACGTCCTCGACCTCGGCGGCGGCAGCGCGCCGGTCGTCCTCGTGATGCCCCACCGCCGCTCGCTGGCCAGCCGGTTGGCGCTCGCCGCCGCCCGCGAGCTGTGGGAGCGCCGCTTCGCGTGGGCACCGCTGTGGGCGGGGGTCGGCCTCTTCGTTGCCGCCGCCGTGCTGTCGCTCGTGCTGCCCGGCGCGGCCCTCGCCCTCGCCCTGCCGGCGCTGCTGCTGCCCGCCGGATGGGCGCTCATCGGCCGCCGCCACCCGCGCTGGTCGGTGCGCCGCACCGCCCGTGACCAGTTCCCCTCGATCGCCGTCACCGCCGGCGTGCTGGCGTGGTCGGCCGCCGCGACCTGGTTCGGGCCCGGCCGCGTGCTGACCGTGCTGTGGGCGGTCGGCACCGCCGCCGCGCAGGCCGCCTGGTCCTACCGCCGCACCAAGACGCCAACCCCCGCCCCGGCCGCCGACCCGACCGCCCAGAACTGACCTAGGAGGAACCGCAGATGAGCACCCCCTACAGCAGCGGCAACCCGTTCCCGCCGCCGCGCCGCACCGGCGCCCAGCAGACCTCCAAGGCCCAGACCCGCCCCAGCACCGGCGGTGGTGGCGGTGGTGGGAAGAGCTACCACTTCCACTACAGCCCGAACACCGCCAACGGCGGCGGTGCCGGCCGCGGCAACGCCGGCGGCGGCGCGCAGGGCGGCGGGATCGGCCAGCCGTCCGGCGGCGGTCAGAGTGCGGGCGGGCGGGCGAACTACTCGCCGCTCGGCGACCCGGAGTTCTTCACCAACGCGGACGTTCGCGCCTACTGCGAGCGCGGCCGGTCCCTGCTGATGCAGCTCTCCTTCGAGCTGTCGATGGCCCACGAGATCCTGCGCGCCGTGCTGAAGGAGGTCCCCGACCCCGAGGGCCGGCCGTTCGGGTCGCAGGCCCGGGCCCGCCGCGTCGCCAAGCACCTGGGCAAGGCCGCCGACGACGCCAAGGACTGCGCCGCCGAGATGGCCCGCACCTACGCCGCGTTCCAGCGCGAGTACGACCCGGAGATCTCCCGCGTCGCCAAGCCGCGCCAGCCCCGCCGCAAGTTCGACTTCGGCGGCTGACCTTCCCGCCCCGGCCGGGGCGGGCGATGTGCCCGTCACCCGGCCGCGACCGGGTGACGTGTGCCCCGCGACCGCCCCGGCCCGGCCCAACTCCGCTCCCCGCCAAGCCTGTTCACGGAGGAAGCCGTGCCCCGCCACGCTGCCGCGCACCCCGAAGCCGCCGCCTCGACCCTGACACTGGACGCCAACCAGCACGCCGGCGGCCCCATCGACTACCTGTTCCACCGCGTCAAGCCCTACCTGCCGCCGTGGCTGCTCGGCGCCGGCGTCGGCATGCTGTCGTTCCCCGCCCACGCCATGTGGGGCAACTCCGCCGGCGGCGGCGTCGGACTGACCCTCGCCTCCGTCGGCCTGAGCGGCGTCACCTGGTGGGCGGGCAAGGCCACCAGCGCCCAGCGCCGCCTGCACTCCGCGATCACCGTCGTCCTCGGCTCGACGTGGTTCACCGCCGCCGCCCTCGCCGGACCGACGGCCGGCCCGCTGCCCAGCCTGTTCTTCCTCACCCTGCCGACCGTCGCCGTGTCCTGGAACGCCCGCCAGATCCTGCGGATCAACCCCGAGGGCACCGCCAACAGCGCTGACAAGGGGCTGCTGGAGAAGGTCGGCCTCGCCAAGACCATGGTCACCTCCGCCACCGTCCAGCCCAACAAGGCCAGCTTCGAACTCCAGCTCCCGGGCGGGGAGTTGACGCCGGACGACGTGTCGAAGGCCCTGCCGCGCCTGGCGGGCGCGCTCAAGGTCGCCAAGAACGCCGTGCGGATGACGCCGGACGCCGACGACTCCTCCCGCGCCACCCTCACCGTCGTCCCCAACGACCTCCTCAAGGCCGGAGCCCGCTACCCCGGCCCCTCGCACCCGGGCGGGTCGATCGCCGACCCGATCCACCTCGGCATCTACGAGGACGGCGCGCACCTCGCCGCGTTCTTCCCCGGCGACCCGGCCGCGCACCGCAACGCCATGCACCTGCTGGTCATGGGAATGACCGGCTCCGGCAAGTCCGAGGGCGGCATCACCATCCTGACCGAGGCCATCACCCGGCGCGACGTCATCGTGTGGGCGTCGGATCCGGCCAAGGCCGAGCAGACCCTCGGCCCGCTGCTGCCCGCCCTCGACTGGGCAGCCCTCACCATGGACGACACCAAGGCGATGATCACCGCCCTGCGCGCCGCCATCCCCGCCCGCACCTCCTGGCTGGCCAAGTACGGCTACAAGCAGTGGGAACCCGCCTGCGCCGAGACCCAGGCCGACGGCTCCCCGGGCATGCCCTACCTGCTCGCCTGGTTCGAGGAGGCCGCCAAGACCATCCGCGAGACCGATGACGACGTCTTCACCGGCATCGCCCAGGAAGCCCGCTCCGCCGGCATGTCCCTGGTCATCTCCCTCCAGCGCGCGTCCGGCTCGCAGATCTCCACCGACACCCGCGCCAGCCTCGGCAGCTCGCTGGTCTTCGGCCTGCGCGACGAGCGCGACGCCGGATTCGCGCTTCCCGAGGACGCCCTCGACGCCGGCGCGGCGCCGCACGCGTGGAAGGACAAGAAGCCCGGCTACTGCTACCTCGCCGCCAACGGCATCCCCGAGACGTTCTGGGCCACCCCCGCCCGCGCCTACCTCACCCCGGTCGGCGACACCGAGTGGGCCGTCGCCGCGTTCGCCGGCGTCCGCGCCCAGTGCGACTCCGTCACTGCCAAGGCCGCCGCGAACGCCGTCGGCCCGGCCTTCACCGGCCGCACCCGCTACCCGCTGCCCGCCCTCGACGCCGACCCGGACGAGACGGGCGTCTACGACCAGGAGGCCGACATGCACGGCGACTTCGACTACGACCTCAACCCCGACAGCGAGACGGCCGAGGACGACGGCGACGGCTGGATCGACCCCGAAGCCGAACTCCCGGACGTCGAAGACGTGGTGGAGATCGCCCCGCCCCGGATCCCGCCGCGCACCCGGGTCGGCAAGAACGAGGCCCAGCGCATCATGATCGAACTCCTCGACGCGTTCGAGGACGAGGGCCGCACCGTCGTCGGCCCCGCGGACTTCATGGAGTACTGCGACCGGTTCAACCGCTCCCGCTCCTGGGTGTCCGGAGAGGTCGCTGCGATGGTCGCCGACGGCCGCCTGCGCGAGACCGACGAGACCGGCCGCTACGAGATCGTCCCCCTCCAGGCGATCGCCGCCTGACGGCATCTGACGCGTCAGACGCGTCAGACACCTCTGACGCCAGAAGGCCCTTTTCCCCAGGTGACGCGTGCGCGCGAGGGGTGTCAGACGCGTCTGACACCCCTCCTGACGCTTCTGGCACCCCACCACCTGACACCTCTGACACCCCCTCCCGCTCCCGCCCGAAAGGCACCTTCGTTGGTCTTCACCGCCTCCTCCGCGCTCGTCCTCGGCGCGATCACCGTCATCCTCATCCGCGCCCAGCGCGTCTCCACCGGCTCCGCCGTCCTCGTGTGGCTGTCCGGCTTCACCGCCGCCTCCACCGGCCTCGCCGGCCCCGTCAACAGCGCCCTGACCGCCCTCGCCCACGCCCTCGCAGCTATCCACTGAACCCCCGCCCCGCCGACCGAGGAGAGCACCGTGAACCACACCCCCTACGCGCAGCCCGCCGCCCCCGTGCTCCACACCCCGGACGGCACCCCCTACTACGCCGCCCCGCCGCAGACTGCCCCCCTCGCCCTCTACCAGCCCGTCACCCACCACCCGGTCCCCCTCCCCCAGCACCCGGCCGCCGCCTACCTCCCGGCCCAGTCCGAGGCCGCCGGCCGTGACCCGTGGCCCGCCCGCCTCCTCGCCGGCGGGATCGGCGTCGGCGCCGGCGGCCTCGGCCTGGGCTTCCTCCTCCAGACCCTCGCCGCCGCCACCACCGGCCTCGGCTTCCTCCTCGGCATCCTCGCCGTCGTCTGGCTCCTCAAGAACGGCGGAACCGGTGCCGGCGGCGGACGTGGCGGAGCCGTGAACGTCCACGTCAACGTGTCGAACCGCAACCGCTGAACCGGCCTGTGCCGACCGCCGTTCCGCCCAACACCCGCCTTCTAAGCGGTTGGTGGGCGGTGCGGGGGACGGACAGTCCGCCCCCGGAACCACAAAACCCCGCAACAGCCGCCAGGTCTTGGCAGAGCGACGGCTGTTGCGGGGCCCACGGTTTCGTACGAGACGAACCAGGACACAGCATGCCCGACTTCACACGCTCCACGCTCGTCATCGCCGACGACGTCGCCGACCGGCGCGATGCCTCCGACGACCACTCCCGCTTCGGCTCCTACCTCGCCCTCAACGCCCACCGGCTCCACGACGACGGCCGGCCGCTCAGCGCCCGGGACTTCGCGTTCGCGGTCTGGCGCATCGCCACCGCCCCGGTCATGTCCCCCGGCTACGTCCGCTTCCGCCCCGACCTGCACGCCGTCACCCTCGTGCCGCACCGCGAGGATCTGGACCAGGTCGCGGTCCGCATCGACGTCCCGCTGCGGCACCACCAGCTCGCCGCCCAGCCCGACCACCGCCTCGCGGACTGGCAGCGCAATGTGTGGGCCACTGCCGACGGCTTCGCCGCCCTCGCCGAACCCCGCCCCACCGGCCGGCCCGCCCTGCTCGCCAAAGCCACTCTCCTGCTCCCCGTCCCTGACTACATCCTCGGCACCCCCACCGCCGCCGAGCCCGGCCGGATGATGACCCGGCAGGCCAAGCTCGCCGTCGCCGCGCTCGCGCGCTGGACCAACGGCCACGCTCACCTCGTCAACGACCTCACCGGAGCCGACTCGTGAGCGCCGCTCAGGGGCCGAGGATCGGGTCGGTGTGCACCGGCTACGGCGGTCTCGACATGGCCGTCCAGGCGGTGTTGGGCGGGGAGTTGGCGTGGGTGGCGGACATCGACCTGGGCGCGTCCGCGATCCTCGCCCACCGCTGCCCCGGCGTGCCGAACCTCGGCGACATCACCGCCGTCTCCTGGGCCGACGTCGCCCCGGTCGATGTGCTGACGGCCGGGTTCCCGTGCCAGGACGTGTCCTCCGCCGGCCTGCGCGCGGGCCTGGCGGAGGGCACCCGGTCCGGCCTGTGGCGCGAAGTCGCCCGCGCTGTCCGCGAACTGAATCCCTCTCTGGTGGTGATCGAGAATGTCCAAGGACTTCGCTCCGCCCGTGCCGACGGCGACGTGGAACCCTGCCCGTGGTGTCTGGGAGACGGGGACCGTGAACGTGCTGTGCGGGCACTCGGAACCGTTCTCGCGGACCTGGCCGGCCTCGGGTTCGATGCGGAATGGGTCAGTGTCCGAGCGTCCGACGTCGGCGCCGCCCACCAGCGCGAGCGTGTCTTCCTCCTCGCCTGGCCCGCACACCCCCAGGGCCTGCGACTTCGGGGACGGCTTGCCGAACGTCGTCTCGCTGCTGCCCACCCCCAGGGCCAGCGACACCGGAACTCCGGGACGCCGGGCGTCGGAGGGCTTCAGGCCGCCGCTGTCGGAGGTAGTGCTGCCGCTGCTGCCCACCCCGACCGTCGCGGACGGGGAACGGACGAGTCCGGCCTTCGGCCGGGGCATCCCGACCCTGGCCGGAGCGATCGCGCCGCTGGCGTCTGGGGCCCCTACGCCGACGCGATCCGCCGGTGGGAAGCGGCGACGGGGCGGCCCGCTCCCGGGCCAGTTGACGCTGCCGGACGCCTGAGCCCCGCCTTCGTGGAATGGCTCATGGGCCTGCCGGCCGGGCACGTCACCGCCGTCCCCGCCCTGACCCGCACCGCACAGCTCAAGGCCCTCGGCAACGGCGTCCTGCCCGCCCAGGCCGAACACGCCCTGCGCCTGCTCCTCGACCGCGCCACCGCCGACACCATCCCCGACAACCAGGTCGACAGGGCGGCGGCATGAGCACCCGAATCCCCCCGCTGGTCGGCGCGGACCTGTGGCAGGCCGTCGTCCGGGCCGCCGCCGGCCGGTGCCAGTGCCGCGGGGCCTGCGGGAAGTCGCACGCCAAGGACGGCGGCCGCTGCGGGCGCGAGCACGGCGGCTACCAGCAGCACCACGGCGGCGGCACCGTCCGCCTCCTGGCCGCCCCCGCCGACCCGGCCAGCCTGCTGCTGCCCCCGCACCGCATCGCCGCCCTGCCCAAGCAGGCCCTCGCCGCCTGGTGCCCCGCCTGCCACGACGCCGGCCTCGCCGCCGCCCGCAAGACCGCACGGGCCGCCGCCCCGGCCGAGCCGGACACCCTCTTCGACCTCTGACCCGCCGCCCGTCCGCCCCGTGCCGAGGGGCGGACGGACGGCCCGGAAGGGAATCCCTTTGACCGCACGACCCGACCTGCTCGCCGCCGCCCTGGACGCCGCCCAGCGAGGCTGGCCGGTCTTCCCCCTGCGCCCCGGCGACAAGCGCCCCGCCCTCCACCACACCAGCCGCTGCCCCCGCACCGGCCCCTGCACCGACGGCCACGCCGGATGGGAGCAGCGGGCCACCACCGATCCGGACGCGGTCCGGCGGGCGTGGGGGCACGGCCCGTACAACATCGGGCTGGCAACCGGCCCCGCCCGGCTGCTCGTGATCGACCTGGACGTGCCCAAGCACCCGGGCGACACTGCGCCCGAGCGGTGGGCCGAGCAGGGCGTCACTGACGGCGCGGACGTGCTCGCCGCGCTGTGCGAGCAGCACCAGCAGCCCTACCCCACCGGCACGTTCACGGTGCGGACGGCCTCCGGCGGGACCCACCTGTACTTCACCGCCCCCGCCGGAACGGTCCTGCGCAACACCAGCGGCGAGCACGGTAGCGGGCTCGGATGGAAGATCGACACCCGCGCCGCCGGCGGCTACGTCGTCGCCCCCGGCTCCGCCATCGGCGGGCGGGCCTACACCGTCGAGCACGACGCCGCCCCGGCGCCGCTGCCCCCGTGGATCGCCCGGCTCCTCGCACCCGCCCGCATGGCGGCCGTCCGACCCGCCGTCACCATCCGCGCCCGCAACGGCTCCGCGTACGCGGCGGCGGCCTTGCGCAACGAGACCGCCAACGTCGCCGGCGCGGCCGAAGGCACCCGGAACTGGACGCTCACCCGCGCCGCGCGTGCCCTGGGCCGCCTCGTCGCCGACGGCCGCCTCACCCGGACCGAGGTCGAAGACGCTCTTAAGGGAGCGGGAGAGGCATGCGGCCTGCCCGCCCGTGACGCCGCCGCCACCATCACCAGCGCCCTCGGCTGGTCCATCGCCAACAACCCGCGAGGAGAAGCCGCATGACCAGCCTCCCCGGCTCCCCCCTTAAGAGCCACCCCCAGCACCACCGGCCCGCGCCCGAGGATGGCGCCGCCCTCCTCGACGCCGTCGAAGCCCACCACCGCCGCTTCATCGCCTTCCCCGATGACGCCGCGGCCGTGGCCGTGACCCTCTGGGTCGCCCACACCCACCTGCTCGACGCGTTCGAGTCCACGCCGCGTCTGGCGTTCCTCTCGGAGCCCGGATCCGGCAAGACCCGCGCGCTCGCGGTCACCGGGGACCTCGCACCCCGCGCACACGCCGCGTCCGGCGGCAGTTCCGCGACCCTGGTCCGCGCGGTCTCCGGCCCGGGGGTCCGCCCCACGGTGCTGCTCGACGACATCAACAACCTCGCGCGCTCCAGGACCACCGCGAGCGAGGAACTGCGCGGGCTCATCAACGCCGGCCACCGCCGCACCGGCACGGTCCTGCGCTGCACCGGCCGCGACCACACCCAGGAAGTCCAGGCTCTCCCCGTCTACTTCGCGCTGGCCATCGCCAGCACCAACGACCTGCCCAACGCCGTCATGAGCCGCTCCGTCGTCATCAGGATGCGCCGCGCGTCAGGTGCCTCCGTCGCCGACTACAACCCCCGCCGCGCCGACGGCCACGCGCTGCGCGACCGCCTCGCCACCTGGGCCGACTCCGTCCGTGACGAGCTGGACGTCTGGCCCGAGCTGCCCGACGGCATCAACGACCGCCCCGCCGACGTGTGGGAGCCCCTTCTTGCCGTCGCCGACGCCGCCGGCGGGCACTGGCCCGAGCGCGCCCGCGCCGCCTGCGTACAGCTCACCACCGCCTCCAACGCGCCCACCGGCCAGGCTGGTTAGACCTCGACGGCCCGCCCGAGAGAACCAGGAGCACCCCCGAATGACCGAACACGCCCCGCCGCGCACTACCCCTGAGGCCGAGGACGGCGCGGCCCTCCTCGACGCCGTCGAAGCCCACCACCGCCGCTTCAACGTCTTCCCCAGCGAGGCCGCCTACGTCGCCGTCGTCCTGTGGGACGCCCACACCCACCTCCTCGACTGCTTCGAGTCCACCCCCCGCATCGCCTTCCTGAGCCCCGAGCCCGGATCCGGCAAGACCCGCGCCCTGGAGATCATCGAGACTCTCACCCCGCGCCCGATCCTCACCACGGACGTCTCGCCGGCCGCGCTGTTCCGCTCCGTCTGCGACCCCGAGGCCCGACCCACCGTCCTGTTCGACGAGATCGACACCACCTTCGGGCCCAAGGCCGCCGGCAATGAGGACCTGCGCGGCCTCATCAACTCCGGCCACCGTCGATCCGGCGTCGTCCTGCGCTGCGTCGGCGACGGCAACACCCAGACCGTCCAGCCCTTCCCCGTCTACGCCGCCCTCGCCATGGGCGGACTCGGCGACCTCCCCGACACCATCATGAGCCGCTCCGTCATCATCCGGATGCGCCGCCGCGCCCCCAACGAGAAGACCGAGCCGTTCCGCGAGCGCATCCACGCAGCCCAGGGCCACGCCCTGCGCAAGCGCCTCGCCGCCTGGGCCGACACCGTCCGCGACTCGCTCAACGACGTCTGGCCCGAACTCCCCGACGGCATCAGCGACCGCCCCGCCGACGTGTGGGAACCCCTCCTCGCCGTCGCCGACGCCGCCGGCGGGCGCTGGCCCGAGCGCGCCCGCGCCGCCTGCGTCCAGCTCGTCAACGCCGCCAAGGCAAACGACAAGGGCAGCGTCGGGATCCGCCTCCTCACCGACCTGCGCGACCTGTTCAACGGGGCCGAGCGCATGCTCACCTCCGACCTGCTCAGCAAGCTCGCCGAGCTGGACGACGCCCCGTGGGCCGACCTCGACGGCAAGCCCATCACCGCCCGCGCCCTCGCCCGCATGCTCGGCGACTACGTCACCGCCGACAACGACCCCATCAAGCCCCGCAACATCAAGACCGGCCCGAAGTCCAGCGCCAAGGGCTACTACGCCGCCGACCTCGCCGACGCCTGGCTGCGCTACTGCCCGCCCCCGTCCCAGGAAGCCGCTACTGCCGCTACTGCCGCTACCGCGCAGGTCAGGGCCCTGTTTCCGGTAGCGGATACGACCGAGGTAGCGGATACGGATCCGCTACCCGCCACCCACAGCGCCACCGCACCCTGAACTACCCGGCCGCTCCCGGAACCCGCCCGGGAGCGGCGCCAATCCGCTACCGCTACCCAATCCGCTACCAAAAACATGCCCCTGACCAGGGAGGTAGCGGCAGTAGCGGCAGTAGCGGATCCCTGAGAAGGAGGGGCCCAAGCCTGGCCCCGCGAGACCCGGAGGGTTCCATGCGTCAGGAACGAGGCGCGCTGCCGACGCTCTTTCAGCCGGCCGACGTCGCCAAGGCTCTCGGGAAGTCCGAGTGGTGGGTGAAGGAACAGGCCCGGCGCGGTCGCATCCCCTTCACGAAGCCGGGACGGGCCTACCGTTTCACGGCCGAACAGGTCACCGAGATCGTCCGGCTCTACGAGGAGCGGCCGGCCATCGCGGCCGTACCGAAGCCGCGCGCCGCCGGCGTCCGCGAGCCCGAGAAGCAGGACCGCAGCCGGCGGTCCGGCCGACCGACGGCACGGCTCCGGTCCCGGATCCCGCGCCGGGCCGCACACCAGCAGCAGGAAGCTGCCTGATCACGCGTCACCGCCCCGTCCGGCCGTGGAGTCGGACGGGGCTCGTTCTCCGAAGGACCACATTGGGATACGGCGAAAACCGGGGCGACTACTGGCGCGCCCGGTACAAGATCGCGCCCGGGAAGTACGGGACCGTGCTCGACGCCCACGGCAAGGCAGTTCGCTACAAGACCAAGCGTGCCGCCGAGAAGGCCGCCGGAATCGCCGAGGACGAAGCCGCCAAGGCTGCGGCTCAGCCGCCCGCCGCTCCGGAGCCGGAGCAGATGAGCTTCGGCGAGTACGCGAGCGCCTGGTACGAGGAGCAGGACTTGGCGGCCTCGACCATGCAGAACTACCGCCGCCACATCGAGGAACACTTGCTCCCCGAGTTCGAGGACGCCCTGATCAGCGAGATCACCAAGGGCGCGATCGACGCCTGGGAGCGCAAGGAGCGCGAACGCGGCTACGCGGCGAGCAGCATCAAGACCTGGCGCGGCACCCTGCACCTGATCCTCGCCGACGCCGTGGACGACGGGCTGCGCGACTCCAACCCGGCCACCCGCCGGCGCGGTCGGGGCAAGCGGGCCGGACGCTCCCGGAACCGCGGCCCCGAGAAGGTGGTGACGAACGCGCTCGGCGTCCTGCTGATCGCCGAGCGGGCGGCGCTGCTGTCCGGCCGGGACGACGAGTTCGTCGCCGTCGTCCTCAAGGGCTTCACCGGCATGCGGTGGGGCGAGATCGTCGGCCTGGAGAGCGCGTTCGTCCGCCCGGCAAGCGTCCGGGTGGAGTGGCAGCTCTATGAACTGGACACGGGAGAACTGCACCGCTGCCCGCCCAAGGACGACTCCTACCGGACGATCGACTCGCCCGAGTTCTTGTCGGCCCTGCTGGCGGGGCAGGCGGCGCGGGCCAAGCGGACGCCGTGCGAGTGCCACGGCCTGAACTACCTGTTCAGCGGGCACGGCGCCGCGAACGGCGCGGCCCAGCGGCCCGGGGCGAAGCTGTCCGACGTCGCCCGCGCGGCCGGCGTCTCGACCGGCACCGTGTCCAACGTGCTCAACCGCCCGGAGATGGTGGCCGAGTCCACCCGCGTGCGGGTGGAGAAGGCGATGGCCGACCTCGGCTACGTCCGCTGGCAGACGAGCGGCGAGAGCGCGGCGCACTGGCGGCGAAACGGGTTCGCCACGTGGCTGTTCCACCCGGCGGCCACCGGCTGGTATCCGAAGAAGGCCCCGGAGGAGGCGCGTCCGGTGCCGGTGCTGGCCGAACCCTGGCCCGGCGTCCCCGCCCGGGGCAGGGGAGCCGCGGGACGCGCTCAGGCGTGCTGGCTGCCGATCGCGCGCGGCCTCACGCCCCACGGGCTGCGGCACTCGCACAAGACGATGATGGACGAGCTGCGGACACCCGCGAAGCTCAAGGACGAGCGGATGGGGCACGAGGACGGGTCGGTCCAGGCCCGCTACTCGCACATCACGCCGGAGATGCGCCGGGACCTGATGGACGGCCTGACTCAGATGTGGATCGCCGCCCTCGACACCCGCCGGCGGATGGCACCGGGCTCGCCCGTGGCCGTCCTCGACGCACTGCTGAGGGAGCCTCAGGAGTAGGGCGGGGGCGACGGTTCTCCGGCAGATTTCTCCCAGGATTCTCCCGAGAGGGCTGGGAGAGACAAGCAGGGCCGGTGTTCCCTGAGGAACACCGGCCCTGACCTGCACTTACGAAGTCGGGGTAGCGGGATTTGAACCCACGGCCTCTTCGTCCCGAACGAAGCGCGCTACCAAGCTGCGCTATACCCCGGTCCTGCTTTGTTGCCTTCCGTGTCCGGCGCAACGAGTAGAACTCTACAGGAGGTGGGGCCAGAGACGAAATCCGGTTTAGGGGCTGGTCAGCGAGGGGCGGGGGTGAGGGTGAGGAGGGTGGCTTCGGGAGGGCAGGCGAAGCGGACGGGGGTGTAGCGGTTGGTGCCGCAGCCGGCGGAGACGTGGAGGTGGGAGCGGCGGCCGGCGGCGGTGTGGGTGGAGAGGCCCTTGACCCGGTCGGTGTCGAGGTCGCAGTTGGTGACCAGGGCGCCGTAGAAGGGGATGCAGAGCTGGCCGCCGTGGGTGTGGCCGGCGAGGATCAGGGGGTAGCCGTCGGCGGTGA
This sequence comes from Kitasatospora sp. NPDC059646, assembly GCF_042734615.1. Classification (NCBI taxonomy): domain Bacteria; kingdom Bacillati; phylum Actinomycetota; class Actinomycetes; order Kitasatosporales; family Streptomycetaceae; genus Kitasatospora; species Kitasatospora sp. NPDC059646. The sequence goes on along the minus strand of NZ_JBHWDS010000041.1, from coordinate 22,450 downwards.
AGGCGTCGAGGACGCGCAGGTAGGGGGCGTGGACGACGGCGAGGGAGAGGTCGGCGTCGGGGGAGGGGCCGCCGGCCACCGCGCTGTAGTCGTCGCGGCGGATGTGCGGGTCGTCGAGGCCGGTGAACTCGATGTCGAGGCCGGCGACGGAGAGGTGGCCGCGGGTGTTGGTGAGGTCGAGCCAGCCGGCCGCGTCGAAGCCGTCGCGGAGTTTCTGCCACGGGTTGTGGACGGCGCCGGTGATGCCGCGCCGGCCGGTGCCGTCCGGGTTGTTGAGGCCGTGGACGCCGCTGCGGAGGGCCTTGAGGTAGCGGGTGGGCGATTTGCGGGCGGGCCCGTAGTAGTCGTTGGAGCCGAAGACGTAGACGCCGGGGAAGTCCATCAGCGGGCCGAGCGCGTCCAGCGTGGCGGGCACGCCGAGCGGGTCGGAGAGGTTGTCGCCGGTGTTGACGACCAGGTCGGGCCGGAGCCCGGCGAGGCTCTGCAGCCAGCGCTGCTTCTTGGCCTGTCCGGTGACCATGTGGATGTCGGACACCTGGAGGATCCGGATCGGCCGCGCGCCGGCGGGCAGGACCGGGACCTCGACGCGGCGCAGCCGGAACGAGCGGACCTCGTACCCGGCGGCGTAGACGAGACAGGCGGCGCCGGTGGCGGCGACACCGAGCGGGACGGAGTACAGCGGTCGCATCGGTCCATGGTCGCAGACCGTTCGAAAAGCCGGGCAAGCGCCCGGGGGTCGACGGAGGATGACGGGCCGTCAGCACGAACCGGCAGGTAAAGGGGCGGCGTCGGGCCGGGACAGGTGTCAGAATCGGCGGCATGACGACGCTCAAGGAGCAGCTGCACGAGGACCTGACGGCTGCCATCAAGGCACGGGACGAGCTGCGCTCGTCCACTCTCCGGCTGACGCTGGCCTCGGTGACGGGTGCGGAGGTGGCGGGCAAGCAGAAGCGCGAGCTGTCCGACGCCGAGGTGCTGCAGGTGATCGGCAAGGAGGCGAAGAAGCGGCGGGAGGCCGCGGACGCGTTCGAGGGCGCCGGTCGTACCGAGCAGGCGGCGCGCGAGCGGGCCGAGGGCGAGGTGCTGGAGGCCTACCTGCCGAAGCAGCTCACGGACGAGGAGCTGGCCGGGATCGTGGCCGCCGCGGTGGCGGAGTCCGGGGCGAGCGGCCCGCAGGGCATGGGCGCCGTGATGAAGCTGGTGCGTCCGCAGGTCGAGGGCAAGGCGGAGGGCGGCCGGGTGGCCGCGGCGGTGAAGGCCGCCCTGGCCGGCTGAGCAAGCCTGCGGAAGGGCCGCGACCGCGGCCGGTGACCGACGAAGCCGCCCGTCCCCGGAGGGGAACTCCGGACCGGTGGCGAACCGACGAAGCCGCCCGCCCGGAGGAGATCTCCGGGCGGGCGGCTTCTTTTCTGTCTGGACGGGAGCGACCGGGGTCGGGCAGCGGGCCTAGCGGTGGCCGGGCTTGCCGGAGTTGCCGCCGCCGGGGTTGGGCGGCGGCCAGGAGATGCCGCCGTTGGTGAGGCCGCCGGCGGGCCAGCCGTTGGTGCCGCCCTGGGCGTTGTCGCCGGACGGGGTGCTCGGGTCGGTGGCCGGCGGGGTGGTGGGCTGCTGCTGGGCCGGGATGTCGACGGTCTGGAAGCGGGTCACCGGGGTGCCGTCCAGGGCGTCGTTCATGGCCATCTGCCAGATCGGGCCGGGGCCGTCGGCGCCGTAGACGGAGGGGAAGTACTTGCCGCCGATGGTGATGTTCTTCATCGAGACGTTGCCGCCGACGCCGCCGAGCCAGACCGAGGTGGCGAGTTCGGGGGTGTAGCCGGTGAACCAGGCCGCGTACCGCTCGTCGGTGGTACCGGTCTTGCCGGCGATCGGGCGGCCGTCGTCGAGGCCGAGGGAGGAACCGGTGCCCTTCTCGGTCACGCCGAGCAGCAGGGTGTTGACGCCGTCCGCGGTGGACTGGGACATCGCCTGGTTGCAGTTGGCCTTCGGCACGTCGAGCTTCTTGCCGTCGGTGCCGATCACGGAGGTCAGCGCGACCGGGGAGCAGTACACGCCGCGCGCGGCGAAGGAGGCGTAGACCGAGGCCATCTGCAGCGGGCTGACCTCCTGGGTGCCGAGCACCATGGAGGGGACCTCCTGCAGCGCCTTGCCGTTGGCCAGGGTGCCGACGCCGAGCTTGTCGGCCATCTGCTTCATCGGGCAGAGGCCGGTCTGCTGCTCCAGCTGCACGAAGTAGGTGTTGACCGACTTCTGCATGGCGATCTGCATGCTGTACGGGCCGACTTCCTGGGCCGACTCGTTCTGCACGGTGGGCTTGCCGGCGTCCTTCCACATGCCCTGGCAGGTGGAGACGCTGGGGTACTCCATCTTGGGCGGCGAGGAGAGCTCCTGGGTGATCGGCACCCCGTTCTCCAGGGCGGCCGCGGCCAGGATCGGCTTGAAGGTCGAGCCGGGGGAGAAGCCGTTGCCGCCGCCCATGGCGGAGCCGACGTTCAGGTTGAGGACGGTCTGCTTCTTGGACTCGTCCAGGCCGTACGGGCGGGTCTGGGCCATCGCGAGGATCTCGCCGGTGCCGGGCTTGACCATGGTGCCGGCGGCGGACACCTTGTCGGTCACGTGGACCTTCTTGGTGACCGCGTTGTACATGTCCTTCTGCTTGTCCGGGTCGATGGTGGTGTTGATCTTCAGACCACCCTGCGACCAGACCTTCTGCCGTTCGGCGGCGGTCTTCCCGAACACCGGGTCCTGCTTGATCACGTGGCGCACGTAGTCGCAGAAGAAGCCCATGCCGTTCTGCGCGGTGATGCAGCCGTTCTGCGGCTCGGAGTACTTGATGCCGAGCGGGGCGGCGAGCGCGGCCTTCGCCTCGTCCGGCGAGATGTGCTTGAACTCCAGCAGCTTGTTGATCACCGTGTTGCGGCGGGTCTGCGCCGCCTGCGGGTGGGTGATCGGGTCGTAGGCCGAGGGGTTCTGCACCAGGCCGGCCAGCATCGCGGCCTCGGGGATGGTGAGGTCCTTGGCGCTCTTGCTGAAGTAGCGGTTGGAGGCGGCCTCGATGCCGTACGCCTGGTGGCCGTAGAACGTGATGTTCAGGTAGTTGGTGAGGATCTGATCCTTGCTCAGGTCCTCCTCCAGCTTGATGGCGTACTTGAGCTCCTGGATCTTGCGACCCATGCTCTTCTTGGTGGCTTCCAGGAACGCCTGCTGGTCGTCGCCGGCCTGCTCGACGAAGACGTTCTTCACGTACTGCTGGGTGAGTGTCGAGGCGCCCTGGGCGGTGGTGCCGGACTCGGCGTTCTTGGTGGCCGCGCGCAGCACGCCCTTGAGGTCGACGGCGCCGTGCTCGTAGAAGCGGGCGTCCTCGATGTCGACCTGGGCGTGGCGCATCACCGGGGCCATCTGGTCGGCGGTGAGGATGGTGCGGTCGCGGTCGTACACCTTGGCGATCAGGCCGCCCTTGGCGTCGTAGATCATCGACGCCTGCGAGAGGGTCGGCGTCTTGAAGTCGTCCGGGATGTTGTCGAACGACTCGGCGGTGTCCTTGGCGGTCAGACCGAACGCGCCGACGGCCGGCAGGGCCATTCCGGCGACCAGGATGCCGGCGAGCACGGCGCTGCCCAGGAACTTGACGCCGAGCCCTGCCTTGTCCAGTGCGGAGCCCGTGGATCGCGTAGGTGCCATGGGGAGAACCCTACGTTGCGGAATCCCGTACAGGGGGGCAGGTGTTCGCCTACGCTTGTCACAGAACTGCGACAGCTTCGCTCCGTTCATCATCATCACTCTTGTGAGTGATGAGCTTTGTCCGATTCGCGGCAATCTGCACCGAATTCGGGACGCTGCACGGCGGGCGACTGTCGCGCACCGTGACGAAAACGCCCCAAACGACCCCGGCAAGCCCCGCGACCTGCAATCACTCCAACGAGTGAGCTGTCGGACACCCATAGTCCGATCGGGTCATTCGAGATTGGGCCGACAGGGGCTGTTGCGTTGTGTCGTTCTTCCGTAACGTCCTCAACTGGCAACGGTGAATATGCCGTTGCCGCCGTGGGGGAGCCCCGAATCGGGAGAGGACGGCGCCGGAATGGGCTGGGTGGACGACTGGAGCGCGCAGGCCGCGTGCCGCACGAGCGATCCGGATGAACTGTTCGTGCAGGGGGCGGCGCAGAACCGCGCCAAGGCGGTGTGCAGCGGGTGCCCCGTGCGCACCGAGTGCCTCGCGGACGCACTCGACAACCGTGTCGAGTTCGGCGTCTGGGGCGGAATGACGGAACGCGAGCGTCGCGCGCTGCTGCGCCGGCGCCCGACGGTGGGGTCCTGGCGCAGGCTGCTGGAGACCGCGCGCACCGAGTACGAGGAGTCGCTGGCCACCGGAGTGGTCCTGCGGGACTACGCGCAGGCGGGCTGATCCGTCCGGGCACCCGGCGCCCGGACGGCCGGTTCTCCGCGGGCGGGGCGACTGCCGTCGCCGGTGTCACGCGGGCCGGGCGATTGCCGTCGGGCGGGATGACGAACCGTCAGGCGGGTTGGTGCGGTGGGCTGTCGGCTCACTCGGCGGGGGAGCCGAGGCGTTCGCCGATGGCCCGCAGTCCGTCCAGGTCGTGGACGTCTCCGGGCAGGGCCGCCACCTCGACGATCGGCACGTCCGGGTAGACCGACGCGAAGCGGTCGCGGGTGCGGCGCTCCCGCGCCATGACCTGCATGCGTTCGGCGTGCAGCCGCAGCAGTCCGGCGGCCAGGGTCTCGGCCTCGGCGGTGGCGGCGGCGGTGCCGTTCTCCTCCAGGGCCTCGGCGGCGGCCAGCGCGCGTTCGGCGGTGAGCTGCGGGGCGCCGGAGGTGTGCACCCGGTTGAGCACCAGGCCGGCCAGCGGCATGGCGTCGGCGGCGAGCCGGTCGACGAAGTACGCAGCCTCGCGCAGTGCGTCCCGCTCGGGCGCGGCGACCACCAGGAACGCGGTGCCCTCGGCCTTGAGCAGCTGGTAGGTGCGGTCGGCGCGTTCCCGGAAGCCGCCGAACATCGAGTCCATCGCGGAGACGAACGTCTGCACGTCGGTGAGGAGTTGAGCGCCGAAGATCTTGCCGAGGGTGCCGGTGATCAGCCCCATGCCGACGTTCAGGAACTTCATCGCCGACCGGCCGCCGACCTTGGCGGGGGCGGTGAGCAGCCGGATCACCTTGCCGTCCAGGAAGGAGCCGAGACGGCTCGGCGCGTCCAGGAAGTCCAGCGCGGAGCGGGACGGCGGCGTGTCGACGACGATCAGGTCCCAGCGGTCCTCGGCGCGGAGCTGCCCGAGCTTCTCCATCGCCATGTACTCCTGGGTGCCGGCGAAACCGGCCGACAGCGACTGGTAGAACGGGTTCTCCATGATCGCCTTGGCCCGGTCGGGTTCGGCGTGGGCGAGCACGACCTCGTCGAAGGTCCGCTTCATGTCCAGCATCATCGCCTGGAGTTCGCCCTCCCCGCGGGTGCCCTTGACGATCCGCGGGGTGTTGTCGAGCTCGGTCAGGCCCATCGACTGGGCGAGCCGGCGGGCCGGGTCGATGGTCAGCACCACGACGCGGCGGCCGCGTTCGGCGGCACGCAGGCCGATCGCCGCCGCGGTGGTGGTCTTGCCGACGCCGCCGGAGCCGCAGCAGACCAGGATCCGGGTCGCCGGGTCGTCGATCAGGGTGTCGATGTCCAGCCCGGTCATGCCGCCCCCTGCCGCTTCAGTTCGCCCGCCAGCCGGTACAGGCCGGCCAGCTCCACGCCCTCGCCGAGCAGCGGCAACTCGTAGGTGGGAAGCCGCAGCTGCTGGAGGTCGACACGCTGGGTGCGTTCCAGTTCGACCCGCTCGGCGTGCTCCCGGGCCTGCTCCAGCAGCGGGTCGAGGAGCGGCTCCACGGCGGCCCGCACGGTCTCGGGCTTGCGCGAGCGCCCGCCGAGGCCGGCCTCGCCGAGGGCCAGCGCCACGTCCTCGCGGTGGTCGCCGTCGGCGGCCGCCACCGCCGCCGCGTCCAGTATCGGCGGGCGCACCATGTTCACCAGGACGCCGCCGACCGGCAGCCCGGCCTCGCGCAGGTCGGCGATGCCGTCCACCGTCTCCTGCACCGGCATCTCCTCCAGCAGCGTCGTGAAGTGCACGGCCGTCTCCGGGGAGCGCAGCACCCGCATCACGGCCTGCGCCTGGGTGTGGATCGGGCCGAACCTGGCCAGGCCCGCCACCTCGGAGTTGACGTTCAGGAAGCGGGTGAGCCGGCCGGTCGGCGGGGCGTCCATCACCACCGCGTCGTAGCGCAGCCGGCCGTCCGGGCCCTTGCGGCGGGACGCCTCGCAGGCCTTGCCGGTGAGCAGCACGTCGCGCACGCCGGGGGCGATGGTGGTGGCGAAGTCCACGAAGCCGACCTTCTGCAGGGCCTTCCCGGCCCGGCCCAGCTTGTAGAACATCTCCAGGTACTCCAGCAGCGCCTGCTCGGTGTCGATCGCCAGCGCGTGCACCTCGCCGTGCCCGGTGCCCGGCAGCCCGAGCTGAGCGGGCGTCACGGTCGCCACCCGGCGCTCCTCGTACGGCAGCGCGGCGATCTGGAACAGCTCGGCGATGCCCTGCCGGCCCTCCACCTCGATCAGCAGGGTGCGCCTGCCGTCGGCGGCCAGCGCCAGCGCCAGGGCCGCGGCCAGGGTGGTCTTGCCGGTGCCGCCCTTGCCGCTGACCACGTGCAGCCTGACGCCCTCCCAGTCCGGCTCCCGCGGCGACGCCTGCCCGGCCGGCCCCGCCGTACCGCTGCTGCCCGCCACGCCCGCTCTCCGTCCGTCGCTGCCTGCTGCTGCCTGCAGGAGCACTGCCGGGGCACTCCTCCTGCCGGGATCCCCGCGGGCATCCCTCACCGCGAGGGTAACGAGCGAGCGCTCCGGATGACGGGAGCATCCCGGTCGCTCCGGCGAATGATGCCCCCTTTGTGTCCCACCTCACACCGGCCGGGGCGGCTAGAGTCACCCCATGACCAAGTGGGAATACGTCACCGTGCCGCTGCTCGTGCACGCCACCAAGCAGATCCTCGACACCTGGGGCCAGGACGGCTGGGAGCTCGTCCAGGTCGTCCCCGGGCCGAACCCGGAGCAGCTGGTCGCGTACCTGAAGCGGGAGAAGGAGTAGTCATGGGCCAGGTCGAGCAGAAGCTCGCCGAGCTCGGGCTGACCCTGCCCGAGGTGGCGGCCCCGGTCGCCGCGTACGTCCCCGCACTGCGCACCGGCCACTACGTGATGACCTCCGGGCAGCTGCCGATGGTCGGCGGGAAGCTCCAGCTGACCGGCAAGGTCGGCGCCGAGGTCACCGCGGACGAGGCCAAGGACCTCGCCCGGATCTGCGCGCTGAACGCGCTGGCCGCGATCAAGTCCGTGGTCGGCGACCTCGACAAGGTCGAGCAGGTCGTCAAGGTGGTCGGCTTCGTCGCCTCCGCCCCCGACTTCACCGGCCAGCCCGGCGTCGTCAACGGCACCAGCGAACTGCTGGGCGAGGTCTTCGGCGAGAACGGCGTGCACGCCCGCAGCGCCGTCGGCGTCGCGGTCCTGCCGCTGGACGCGCCGGTCGAGGTCGAGCTGATGGTCCGCGTCCGCGACTGACGCGGCGCCCCCGGGGCCCGTCGCCGCGACCGCGGCGGCGGGCCCTTCGTGCTGCCCGGGAGGTGGTTCCGGCGCGGAGCGGCGGCGGTTAACATCCGTGAACATGCCCGAGATGCCGCCGTCCTGGCCCGCCCGAATCCGCGCCCTGGCCGCGGGGGAACTCACCCCCGCCGCGCCCCGGCCCGCCGCCACCGTCGTGCTGCTGCGCGACGGCGCCGCCGGCCCCGAGGCGTACCTGCTGCGCCGGCGGACCACGATGGCCTTCGCCGGCGGCATGTACGCCTACCCCGGCGGCGGAGTCGACCCCCGCGACCGCGAGGTGCGCCCGCCGTGGGCCGGCCCGTCCACCGAGGAGTGGGCCGAGCGCCTGGGCGTGGACGAGCCGAGCGCCTGCGCCGTGGTCTGCGCCGCCGTCCGGGAGACCTTCGAGGAGGCCGGCGTGCTGCTGGCCGGCCCCGACGACCGCACGCTGGTCGAACCCGGCGACTGGGCGGCCGAGCGGGCCGCGCTGGAGTCCCACGAGCTGTCCCTGGCCGAGTTCCTGACGCACCGCCGGCTGGTGCTGCGCAGCGACCTCTTGGCCGCCTGGGCCCGCTGGGTCACCCCCGAGTTCGAGGAACGCCGCTTCGACACCTGGTTCTTCGTCGCCGCGCTGCCCACCGGCCAGGCCGCCGCGGACACCGTCGGCGAGGCCGACCGGGTCGCCTGGATGACGCCCGCCGACGCGGTGGCCGGCTTCCACGAGGGCCGGCTCGGCATGATGCCGCCGACCGTCACGGTGCTGCGCGAACTGGCCCCGGTGCGGGCCGCCGCCGATGCGCTGGCCGCCGCCGCGGACCGCAAGGTCACCCCGGTCCTGGGCCGGGCCGAGCTGCTCGGGGACCGCATGACGGTCCGTTGGCCCGGCTACGACGAACTGACTGTCGACGGCGTCTTCCCGGCGTGAGAACCTTCCCCCGGAGAGCACGGCACTGCCGTGCCGACCAGTGACTCTGCCCTGCGACAGCACCGCCTGCGTACATCCCGGAAGGAGACCTCCGATGACCCACAACGACGTGGCTCGCCGGACCCCGGCCATGCCCGCCCGCACCGTCACCCCCCGAGCCGCCGCCTGCGACGCCGAGGCGGTGCCCCCGGCCGGCGCCCGCCTGCTGGTCCGCGAGCTGCCCGCTCGGGCGCTGCTGCGGCCGCTCCCGCTGCGACGACTCAGTCGGGCCGAGGCGGACGCCGCGTGAGCGGTCTGCTTCCGGGCGACCCCGCCGACACCGTCGGCGGGGCCGCCACCCCGCGCGCCCAGTGCGTGCTCGCCCCCAACCCGTCCCCGATGACGCTGGACGGCACCAACACCTGGCTGCTGTCCGAGCCCGGCTCCGACCTCGCCGTGGTCGTCGACCCCGGCCCGCTGGACGAGGCCCACCTGCGACGGGTCGTCAGCGTCGCCGAACAGCAGGGCAAGCGGATCGCCCTCACCCTGCTCACCCACGGCCACGCCGACCACGCCGAGGGCGCCGCCCGGTTCGCCGAGCTCACCGGCACCGCCGTCCGCGCCCTCGACCCGGCGCTGCGGCTCGGCGAGGAGGGGCTGCACGGCGGCCAGTGGCTGGAGGTCGGCGGCCTCGACCTGCGGGTGGTGGCCACCCCCGGGCACACCTCAGACTCGCTGACCTTCCACCTGCCCGCCGACGGCGCGATCCTGACCGGCGACACCGTCCTCGGCCGCGGCACCACGATGGTCGCCCACCCCGACGGCCGCCTCGGCGACTACCTGGCCTCCCTGCGCCGCCTGCACGCGATGGCCGCGGAGCACGGCGTCCGCACCGTCCTGCCCGGCCACGGCCCGGTCCTCGCGGACGCCCTGGGAGCCGTCGACTACTACCTCGCCCACCGGGCCGGCCGCCTCGCCCAGGTCGAGACCGCCGTCGAGGCCGGCTGCCGCACGGCGCCCGAAGTGGTCGCCCGGGTCTACGCCGACGTGGACCGCGCCCTCTGGCCGGCCGCGGAACTCTCGGTCCGGGCGCAGCTGACGTACCTGGAGGAGCACGGCCTGATCTGAGCCGGGCCGGAAACGGAGATCGCGCCCCGCGCACCGACGTGCACGTGGGCGCGACCCGGGTGGGCGGCTGCCTACCGGGAGCGGCGGGAGAGCCGCTCGACGTCCAGCAGGACGACCGCGCGGGCCTCCAGCTTCAGCCAGCCGCGGCCGGCGAAGTCGGCGAGCGCCTTGTTGACCGTCTCGCGGGAGGCGCCGACCAGCTGGGCCAGCTCCTCCTGGGTGAGGTCGTGCGCGACGTGGATGCCCTCGTCGGACTGCACGCCGAAGCGGCGGGAGAGGTCGAGCAGGGCCTTGGCGACGCGGCCGGGCACGTCGGAGAAGACCAGGTCGGACATCACGTCGTTGGTGCGGCGCAGGCGGCGGGCGATCGCGCGGAGCAGCGCGATGGAGACCTCGGGGCGGGCGTGCAGCAGCGGCAGCAGGTCGCCGTGGCCGAGGCCGAGGAGCTTGACCTCGGTGAGGGCGGTGGCGGTGGCGGTGCGCGGGCCCGGGTCGAACAGCGACAGCTCGCCGATCATCTCGGAGGGGCCGAGCACGGCGAGCATGTTCTCGCGGCCGTCCGGCGAGGCGCGGTGCAGCTTGACCTTGCCCTCGACCACGACGTACAGCCGGTCGCCCGGGTCGCCCTCGTGGAACAGCGACTCGCCGCGGGCGAGCGTCACCTCGGTCATGGAAGCGCGGAGCTCGGCAGCCTGGTCGTCGTCGAGTGCCGCGAACAGCGCGGCGCGCCGCAGAACGTCGTCCACGAGCTTCCTCCTGCTGGTGTCATGGGCAGTGCTACTCACCACCAAGGATGACGCATGTCGCTCCGATCATATGAGGAGGGGGTGTGCTCGGGTGCCGCCTACGCGGCCATTCGCGCACTTCGGGTGACCGCGGCGACCGCGCCGGTCCGACGGCGTGTCGCCGACCGGGCCGGTCGGAGGGCCGGCGATCGGCCGGCCCCGCGCTCAGCGTCCGAGCGCCCGGAGGGCGAACGCCCGGGTGCCGGCGACGTGCTGGCGGGCGAGTTCGGCGGCGGTCTCCGGATCGCGGGCCTTGATGGCGTCGAGCAGCTGCTGGTGCTCGGTGCACATGGGGAGGCTGGTCCCGAGGTCCGAGGTGAGGCGGAACAGGCGGCGCAGGCGGCCGTCGAGCGGGGCCATCATGTCGCGCAGCAGCGGGTTGCCGGAGAGTTCGACGATCGCGCGGTGGAAGTCGGCGTTCAGGCCGACGGTCTCGCGCAGCCGGCCGGCCTCGGCGGCCTTGCGGGTGCGGGCGAGCAGGCGTTCGAGGCCGCGGACGCCGGCGGCGGTGGCGTGCTGGGCGGCGAGGCTGGCGGCGAGCGCCTCCAGTGACTCGCGGACGGCGAAGAAGTGCTCGGCGTCCTCGGGCCCGAAGTCGGCGACGACGGCGCCGCGGCGCGCCTGGGCGGTGAGGAAGCCCTCGCGTTCCAGGCGCTGCATGGCCTCCCGCAGGGGGATCCGGGAGACGCCCAGGCCTTCGGCGAGCTCGCGTTCCACCAGGCGCTGCCCGGCGGGGTACTCGCCCTCGATGATCCGCTCGCGCAACCGGAGGTAGACGAGGTCCGCCAGCGACTGGTGGGTGTCGCCGAGGGTGTCGGGCATCGGGGGCTCCAGGCGTGAGCGGGAGGACGGAGCGGTCTGAGGATCAGATCATTCCAGATCGTTCCCGGCCACCCCCTTGTTCGGTATTCGGTATACCGGATAGCTTGGCCGCCCAGCGGCTCGGAACGGCTCCCGGCCGCCCCCCGCATCCCCTTCGCCGAGCCGAGGAGGCCCCCGTGACGACCCGTCCGATCCCCGCCCCGCAGCTGCTGCTGGACGCCGCCCTGCCGGACGGAACCCGCGCCGACCTGCGGATCGACGGAGGCCGGATCACGGCGATCACCCCCGTGCCGCCCGGCCGCGAGCGCACCGCCGCCGGCCCCGGCGCGCGCAACCTGGACGGCGCGCTGCTGCTGCCCGCCCTGGTCGACGGCCACGCGCACCTCGACAAGACCTTCCTCGGCGCACCCTGGCAGCCGCACCGCGAGACCGCCGACCTGCGCGCCCGGATCGCCGCCGAGCGGCAGCTGCGCCGCGAGGTCGCCGGCCTGCTCCCGGTGGCGGACCGCGCGGAGGCGCTGGCCCGCCGGATGGCCGTGCTCGGCACCGGCCACGTCCGCTCGCACGTGGACGTCGACCCGGACACCGGCCTCGACCACCTGTACGCCGTGCTGGAGGCCCGCGACCGGGTGCGCGAACTGATCGACGTGCAGCTGGTGGCGTTCCCGCAGAGCGGCGTGGTCGCCGAGCCCGGCGTGGCCCGGCTGCTGGACGCGGCGCTCCGGGAGGGCGCCGAACTGATCGGCGGCCTCGACCCGTTCGGGTTCGACGGCGACGCGGACGGCCAGCTCGACGTGGTCTTCGGCCTCGCCGAGCGGCACGGCGCGGGCGTCGACATCCACCTGCACGACGGCGGCGCGCCCGGCGCGGCGCAGCTGCGGGCGATCGCCGACCGGACCGCCGCCCTGGGCCTGGCCGGCCGGGTCGCGGTCAGCCACGCGTACTGCCTCGGGCAGCTGGACGGCCGCGCGCTCGAATCCACCGCGCGGGCGCTGGCGGACGCCGGGGTGGCCGTGATGACCAACGGCCCGGCCCGGTCGATGCCGCCGGTCAAGCGGCTGCACGAGCTGGGCGTGCTGGTCTTCGCCGGCTCGGACAACATCCGTGACGCGTGGTGGCCGTACGGCACCGGCGACATGCTGGAACGGGCCACGATCATCGGCCTGCAGGGCGACCTGATGACCGATCAGGACCTGGAGCTGGCCGCCGACCTGGCCACCGCGCACGCCGCCCGGGCGCTCGGGCTGGCCGACTACGGGATCGCCGTCGGGGGACGCGCGGACCTGGTCGCGGTGGCCGCCCGCTCCGTGCCGGAGGCGGTCGCCGCCCACCCCGAACGGCTGCTGGTGCTGCACCGCGGCCGCCCGGTGCTCGACCGGCTCGCCCCCTGACGCACCCGAACTCCCCCGTACCGCCCCGTGTTCGGAAGGACCCCCACATGACCGCCGTCTCCACCCCCGCCGGCAGACCGCCCGCACCGGCCGCCGAGCCCCCCGGACAACTCGCCAAGGGCCTGATCGGCACCACCGACCTGGTGTTCTTCGTGGTCGCCGCGGCCGCGCCGCTGACCGTGCTGGCCGGCATCGCGCCGTTCGCGATCGGCGTCGGCGGGGCGTCCGCGCCGGCCGCGTACCTGATCTCCGGCGCGCTGCTGGTGCTGTTCGCCGCCGGGTTCACCGCGATGAGCCGGTACGTGCGCAACGCGGGCGCGTTCTACGCGTACGTGGCGCGCGGGCTCGGGCGCACCCTCGGTGTGGTCACCGCCTATGTGGCGGTGGTCAGTTACAACCTGATCACGCCGGGCGTGGCGGCCGCGTTCGGGTACTTCGCCGCCGGGCACATCGAGCAGCGGACCGGCGCGCACGTGCCGTGGTGGCTGCTGTCCGGGGCGTGCGTGGCCGTGGTCGGCGTCCTCGGCTGGCTGAAGGTCACGCTGTCCGCGAAGGTGCTCGGCGTGGCGCTGGTGCTGGAGGTGCTGTCGCTGCTGCTGATGGAGGGCGGGGTGCTGGCCGACCGGGGGACGGCCGCGCTCGACCCGGTCTCCTTCGACCCGTCGCTGCTCACCCAGGCCGGCGTGGCCGGCATGTTCGTGCTGGTGATAGGCGCGTTCACCGGCTTCGAGGCGACCGCGATCTACGCCGAGGAGGCCCGCGACCCGGCCCGCACGGTGCCCCGGGCGACGTTCGTCGCGATCGGCTTCCTGGCCGTCTTCTACGCGCTCGGCACCTGGATCGTGATGGGCGCGTACGGCACCGACCGGGCCGTGGCGCAGGCCCGCGCGGACGGCGGCCCGGACCTGACGTTCCGTGCCGCCGAGCGGTTCGTCGGCCTGTGGCTGTCCGACACCATGCACGTGCTGATCATCGTCTCGGCGTTCGCCTCCGCGCTGGCCTTCCACAACGCGGCCGCCCGCTACCTGTACGCGCTGGGCCGGGAGGGCCTGCTGCCGCGCGGCCTGGGGCGGGTGTCGGCGCGCACCGGCTCGCCCGGGCCCGCGGTGCTGGTGCAGTCGGTGTTCAACGCGCTGGTGGTGGTCCTGGGAGCGGTCCTCGCCGTCGACCCGTACCTGGTGGTGCTGCTCTGGTCGAACAGCGTCGGGGTGCTCGGCATCATGGCGATGCAGGGCCTCGCGGCGGTCGCGGTGTTCGCGTTCTTCCGCACCGACCGGCGCGGGCTGTCCGCGTTCCGGGTGGTCTGGGCGCCGCTGCTGGCGGCCGCCGGACTGGCCGTGCTGACCGTGCTCGCGGTGTTCAACTTCGACCTGCTGAGCGGCCGTTCGGGCCTGGTGAACTGGCTGCTGCTGGTCCCGCTGCCGTTGGTCGGCGCGGTCGGCTGGGTGGTCGCCCGGCGGATCCGGCGCACCGACCCGGAGCGGTTCGCCCGGCTCACCGAGGTCGACGTCGAACGCGACTGAGCGAGCCGGCGGACGGCGGTGGCGGCCCCTGACGGGCCGTCACCGCCGCTTCGGCCTGCCTCAGTCCAGCAGTCGGCCGCGCTCGGCGACCACCCGGCCGGCCTTCACCACCAGCTCCCGCTCCGGCAGATCGACCACCACCTGCGGCGGGCACTCGCCGTCCACCAGCAGGAAGTCCGCGGGCGAACCCGGCGTCAGGTCGGCCTTCGGGAGGCCGAGCAGGTCGGCGCCGCCGTGCGCGGCCAGCTCCAGGCAGTCGGTGAGCTCCCGGTCGGTGCGGGCGTCGGTGGTCCAGCCCAGCAGGTGCGCCCGGTGCAGCATGTCGGCGTTGCCGAACGGGCTCCACGAGTCCCGCACTCCGTCCGAGCCGAGGCCCACCCGCAGGCCGCGGGCCTGCAGCGCACGGAACGGCAGCACCTGGTGCGCGGACGGCGCGACGGTGGTCAGCGCGATCCCGGCGGACGCCAGCAGCTCCGCCACCGCATCGAGGTCACTGCCCGTCAGCTCGGGCAGGCAGAACACGTGGCTGACCGTCACCCGGCCCTGCAGGCCCGCCGCGACGGTCCGCGCGGCGATCTCGCGCAGCGGGCCGAGGCCGGCCGCGCCCCGGTCGTGCAGGTGGACGTCCAGCAGCACCCCGTACCGGTCGGCCAGCCCGAACAGCAGGTCCAGCTGCTCCCGGCCGTCCGCGCTGCCGCCGTCGAAGCCGGCCGGGTCGATGCCGCCGACCGCGTCCACCAGGTGCTCGCGGGCCGCCTCGGTGAGCAGTTCGGCCGCGCCCGGCGTGCGCACCACGCCGTGCTGGGGGAACGCCACCGACTGCACGTCGAGCTTCCCGGCGAGCCGGTCGGCGGCCTCCCGCAGGCCGGTCACGCCGGCCAGGCCGTACGCGGGCGCGACGTCCACGTGCGCGCGGACCGCGCGGGTGCCGCGGGTCACCGCGTGGGCCAGCAGGCGGTGGGCGCGCTCGCCGATCGGGCTGCGCTGCCGCCGCCACAGCTCGACGTCGCCCGCCACGTACTCCGGCAGGCTCCCGGCCGGACGGCGGCTGTACCAGGGCTCGCCCCAGGCGGTCTTGTCCGGGTGGATGTGCGCGTCCACCAGCGTCGGCAGCGCGATCCTGCCGCCGCCCTCGACCACCACCGGGCTGGTTCCGGCCGGCAGTTCGGCCACCAGGACGCCGTCCACGGCGGCCAGATCGGTGACCGGACCGCCGAACGGGCGGACCTGGCGGAACAGTGTCGCGTGCATCGTGTCGCTCCCGGGGAGGTGCTGAGGGGCTTTCCGGAACCAACCTGGACGGTGCCGGGGCTTGCAGTCAACTCGCCTTCTCAGTAGGCGAGTTGGCGAGTTCGCCGTGCCCGCGCGGTCGGGACGCGGGCACCGGCTCGGGGCGGGCGCCGCAGCGCGGCGGCACGGCCGGGCGTCAGGGCGGCGTTCGGAAACCGGGCGCCGGCGTCAGGGGTGCGTCAAGGGCGGCCGGGGGCGGGCCCGGGTGCGATCTGCTGGGTGGTGCGGGCCCCGGCGACCGGAAGGCCGGAGCCCGCGAGTACCTGGACGGAGGACGTGTCATGGAGCAGCGGCCGCGGATCGTGGTCGGGGTCAGCGGATCGCTCGGCAGCCTGGCGGCCGTGCACCGCGCGGTGGCCGAGGCCCGGCGGCTGGGCGGCGAGGTGCTGGCCCTGCACGCGTGGGAGCCGCCGAGCGGCGAGTTCGGCCACCGCCGCTCGCCCTGCCCGCCGCTGCTGTCCGCGGTCCGCGAGGCCGCCGCGACGACGCTCGCCGAGGCGATGGCGGAGGCGTTCGGCGGCACCGACCCGGGCGTCCCCCTCACCGCCCGCACCGTGCGGGGCCGGATCGCCCCGAGCCTGCTGGCCGCCGCCGACCGGCCCGGCGACCTGCTGGTGCTCGGCCCGTCCGGCTCCTGGCTGCACCGCGGCCTGCGCGGCTCGGTCCCCGCGTACTGCCTGCGCCGGGCGGTCTGCCCCGTGCTGGTCGTGCCGCGCTCCGAACTGGCCGTCACCCTCGACGAGTTGAGCGGCCACCTGTTCGCCGCCCGGGCCCTCGACAGCGAGCTGCGGGAACTGGTGGACGCCGGCCGGCGGGACGGCCGGGGGTGACCGCCCTGTCGGCCGGGCCGACCGTCGCCGCGGCGCTGCTCGGCGCGGCCGGGCTGACCGCCGCGCTCGGCCTGCTGGGGGAGCTGCACGGCGGCTGGTTCGGCACGGCCGCGTTCGCGGCCGGCTGCTGGGCGCTCGGCCGCCGCTCGCGGCTGCCGCTCGCGCCCGCCATCGGCCTGGCGGCGTGGCTGTTCCACAACGGCTTCGCGGAACACCGCTACGCCGAACTGCGTTGGCAGGGATGGGGCTTCGAGACCCGGCACCTCGCGGTGTTCGCGGGCGCGGCCCTGCTCGCCGCACTCACGGCCCGGGTGTCCCGCCGGTCGTAAGGGCGACGTACAAAGGAAGACGGCGGCAGTCCGGGCTGTGGGGGCCGGGGCGGCCGCGATCGGGAACGGTCCGGGTGGTGCGTGGGGGCACTGCCCGGGCCGTCTGCCCGTTCTGCCCGGAAGCCGGCCGGGGCGGTCACAATGGACGGTATGAGTACGCCTGAGGACGGCCTGTCCGCCGTGGCCCGGCTGCTGGCCGGCGGCGGGGTGGCCGTGCTGAGCGGGGCCGGGCTGTCCACCGAGTCCGGCATCCCGGACTACCGCGGGCCGGACGGGATCCGCCGCCACCGGGCGCCGATGACGTACCAGGAGTTCCTGGCGGGGGAGCCGGCCCGGCGCCGCTACTGGGCCCGCAGCCACGCCGGCCGCGCCGTGATCGCCGGGGCCCGCCCGAACGCCGGCCACTACGCGGTGGCCCGGCTGCGCGACAGCGGCCGGATCTCCGCCGTGATCACCCAGAACGTGGACGGCCTGCACCGCGCCGCCGGCACCGCCGACGCCGTCGAACTGCACGGCGGCCTCGACCGGGTGATCTGCCTCGGCTGCGCCGCCGTCAGCCCCCGCCGCGAGCTGGACGAGCGCCTCGCCGCCCTCAACCCGGCCTTCCGCGACGCCGGTTCGCGCATCAACCCGGACGGCGACGTCGAACTCCCCGACGCCCTGGTGGAGTCCTTCACGGTCGCCGACTGCGCCCGCTGCGGCGGCGTCCTCAAGCCCGATGTGGTGTTCTTCGGCGAGAGCGTCCCCAAGGACCGGGTCGAGCTCTGCTACCGCCTGGTCGACGAGGCCCGGGCCCTGCTGGTCCTCGGCTCCTCCCTGGCCGTGATGTCCGGCCTGCGTTTCGTCCGGCACGCCGCGAAGGCCGGCAAGCCGGTCGCCATCGTCACCCGCGGCACCACCCGCGGCGACGACCTCGCCACCACCCGCCTCGACCGCCCCCTCGGCGAGACCCTCACCGCCCTCGCCGACCTGCTCGCCGCACGGCCCCGGTAGGCGCGGGCCGGCCCCGCGGCGGCGGCGCGCGTCAAGGAGGCGTCAAGGGCGGGGAACCATCCGTATGGGGGCCGTCAGGAACCGTCGTGGCGGGCGGCGGCGCTGCTTGGCTCACTGTGCCGGCGAGATACGCAGGCCGTTGTCCCGAGCCACCCTGGTGGATGCCATGTCGGATCTGATCTATGTCGGCGTCACGGTTGCCGTGTTCGCCGTCATCGCCCTGATCGCGCGGGGGGTGGAGAAGCTGTGACCGCGGAGAACCTCGTCGGTCTCATCGTCGCCGCCGCGCTGGTCGGCTACCTCGTTCTCGCGCTGATCCACCCGGAGAAGTTCTGACATGAGCGACACTCTTGCCGGCTGGCTCCAGGCGATCGCCCTGGTCGGCGCGCTGGCCCTCTGCTACCGGCCGCTCGGTGACTACATCGCGCGGCTGCTCACCACCTCGAAGCACCTGAGAGCCGAGAAGGCCCTGTACCGAGTGGTCGGCGTCGACGGCGACGCCGACCAGCGCTGGCCGGTGTACCTGCGGTCGGTGCTGGCGTTCTCCACGCTGTCGGTGCTGTTCCTGTACGGGCTGATCCGCCTCCAGACGCACCTGCTGCTGAGCCTGGGCGTGCCGGAGATGGAGGCCCACCAGGCGTGGAACACCGCGATCTCGTTCACCACCAACACCAACTGGCAGTCGTACAGCGGCGAGTCCGCGATGGGCCACCTGGTGCAGATGGCGGGCCTGGCGGTGCAGAACTTCGTCTCCGCCGCCGTCGGCATCGCCGTGGTGGCGGCGCTGATCCGCGGGTTCACCCGCAACCGCACCGACCGGGTCGGCAACTTCTGGGTGGACCTGACCCGGATATCGCTGCGGCTGCTGCTGCCGATCTCGATCGTGTTCGCGCTGGTGCTGGTGGCGAACGGCGTGGTGCAGAACTTCCACGGCTTCCACGAGGTGACGACGCTGACGGGCGGTCAGCAGTCGGTCCCGGGCGGGCCGGTGGCCTCGCAGGAGGTCATCAAGCTGCTCGGCACCAACGGCGGCGGCTTCTACAACGCCAACTCGGCGCACCCGTTCGAGAACCCGACCGGCTTCACCAACCTGGTGGAGGTGTTCCTGCTGCTGGTGATCGCGTTCTCGCTGCCGCGCACCTTCGGCCGGATGGTCGGCGACCACCGGCAGGGCTACGCGGTCGTCGCGGTGATGGGCCTGTTCTGGGTCGCCTCGGCGGCGCTGATCACCTACTTCGAGCACCAGCACGGCGGCACCGCCCTGCAGGCGGCCGGCGCGGCGATGGAGGGCAAGGAGCAGCGGTTCGGCATCGCCGGGTCCAGCCTGTTCGCGGCGTCCACCACGCTCACCTCGACGGGCGCGGTGAACTCCTTCCACGACTCCTACTCGCCGTTCGGCGGCGGGCTGACGGTCTTCAACATGATGCTCGGCGAGATCGCCCCCGGCGGCACCGGTTCGGGCCTGTACGGCATGCTGATCCTGGCGATCGTCGCGGTGTTCGTCGCCGGCCTGATGGTCGGCCGGACCCCCGAGTACCTGGGCAAGAAGCTCGGCGGCCGGGAGATGAAGTTCGCCTCGCTGTACATCCTCACCACTCCGACGATCGTGCTGATCGGCGCCGGCACCGCGATCGCGCTGCCCGGCGAGCGCGCCGGGATGCTCAACTCCGGGGCGCACGGCTTCTCCGAGGTGCTGTACGCGTTCACCTCGGCCGCGAACAACAACGGCTCGGCGTTCGCCGGCATCACCGTGAACACCGCCTGGTACGACACGGCGCTGGGTCTGGCCATGGTGTTCGGCCGGTTCCTGCCGATGGTGTTCGTGCTGGCGCTGGCCGGCTCGCTCGCCAAGCAGCAGCCCGTCCCGCCGAGCGCCGGCACCCTGCCCACCCACAAGCCGCTGTTCGTCGGCCTGCTCTCCGGCGTGGTGCTGATCGTCGTCGGCCTCACCTACTTCCCGGCCCTGGCCCTCGGGCCGATCGCAGAAGGTCTCCACTGATGTCCACCACCCTTGAACCGGCGGTCCCCGACCAGGCGCCGCACAGAGTCTCCGCGGGCCTGCTCGACCCGAAACTGCTGCTCTCCTCCCTCCCGGACGCGGTGAAGAAGCTCGACCCCCGGGTGATGGTGAAGAACCCGGTGATGTTCGTGGTCGAGGTCGGCTCGGTGGTCACCACCGTCGCCGCGATCGCCGACCCGTCGGTGTTCTCCTGGGCGATCACCCTGTGGCTGTGGCTGACCACCGTCTTCGCCAACCTGGCGGAGGCGGTCGCCGAGGGCCGCGGCAAGGCGCAGGCCGACACGCTGCGCCGGGCCAAGACGGAGAGCGTCGCCCGCCGCCTCACCGACTGGCCCGCGTCCCGGGCCGAGGAGGAAGTGCCGGGCACCGCGCTGCGGCTGGGCGACCACGTGGTGGTCGAGGCCGGGCAGGTGATCCCCGGTGACGGCGACGTGGTCGAGGGCATCGCCAGCGTCGACGAGTCGGCGATCACCGGCGAGTCCGCGCCGGTGATCCGCGAGTCCGGCGGCGACCGGTCCGCGGTGACCGGCGGCACCAAGGTGCTGTCCGACCGGATCGTCGTCAGGATCACCTCCGAGCCGGGCAAGACCTTCATCGACCGGATGATCGCGCTGGTGGAGGGCGCGGCCCGGCAGAAGACGCCGAACGAGATCGCGCTGAACATCCTGCTGGCCTCGCTGACCATCGTGTTCCTGATCGCCGTGGTCACCCTCCAGCCGATGGCCGGCTACGCCGGGGCGCCGCAGTCCATGATCGTGCTGGTGGCGCTGATCGTGGCGCTGATCCCGACCACCATCGGGGCGCTGCTGTCGGCGATCGGCATCGCCGGCATGGACCGGCTGGTGCAGCGCAACGTCCTCGCGATGTCGGGCCGGGCCGTGGAGGCCGCCGGCGACGTCAACACCCTGCTGCTGGACAAGACCGGCACCATCACGCTCGGCAACCGGCAGGCCGCCGAGTTCCAGCCCGCCGAGGGCGTCACCGTCGAGGAACTGGCGGACGCCGCGCAGCTGTCCTCGCTGGCCGACGAGACCCCGGAGGGCCGCTCGATCGTGGTGCTCGCCAAGACCGGCTACGGCCTGCGGGCCCGCGCCCAGGGCGAGTTGGAGCACGCCGAGTGGGTGCCGTTCACCGCGCAGACCCGGATGTCCGGCGTGGACGTCGACGGCCGGCAGGTCCGCAAGGGCGCGGCCGCCTCGGTCGCCAACTGGGTCACCGGGCACGGCGGTTCGGTCGGCGCCGAGGTGGCGGACCTGGTCGACGGGATCTCCGCCGCGGGCGGCACCCCGCTGGTGGTCGCCGACCGCGACGGGGAGCGCCCGCCCCGGGTGCTCGGCGTGATCCACCTCAAGGACGTGGTGAAGGAGGGCATGCGGGAGCGCTTCGAGGAGCTCCGCCGGATGGGCATCAAGACCGTGATGATCACCGGTGACAACCCGCTGACCGCCCGGGCGATCGCCGAGGAGGCGGGTGTCGACGACTTCCTCGCCGAGGCCACGCCCGAGGACAAGATGGCCCTGATCAAGAAGGAGCAGGAGGGCGGCAAGCTGGTCGCGATGACCGGCGACGGCACCAACGACGCCCCCGCGCTCGCCCAGGCCGACGTCGGCGTGGCGATGAACACCGGCACCATGGCGGCCAAGGAGGCCGGCAAC
This sequence comes from Kitasatospora sp. NPDC059646, assembly GCF_042734615.1. NCBI lineage: Bacteria > Bacillati > Actinomycetota > Actinomycetes > Kitasatosporales > Streptomycetaceae > Kitasatospora > Kitasatospora sp. NPDC059646. The sequence continues at coordinate 1,165 of NZ_JBHWDS010000041.1, read as the reverse complement.
ATGGTGGACCTGGACTCCAACCCGACCAAGCTGATCGAGATCGTCGAGATCGGCAAGCAACTGCTCATCACCCGCGGCGCGTTGACGACCTTCTCGATCGCCAACGACGTGGCCAAGTACTTCGCGATCATCCCCGCGATGTTCGCCGGCGTGTACCCGGGCCTGAGCCACCTCAACATCATGGGCCTGCACAGCCCGACCTCCGCGATCACCTCGGCCATCGTCTTCAACGCCCTGGTCATCGTCGGCCTCATTCCGCTGGCCCTGCGCGGCGTCAAGTACCGCCCGTCCGACGCGGGTTCGCTGCTCGCCCGGAACATCGGGGTGTACGGCCTGGGCGGCCTGGCGGTGCCGTTCGTCGGCATCAAGCTGATCGACCTGGTCGTCCAGTTCGTGCCCGGCCTGAGCTGACCCGAGAGGAGAACGAGACATGCCCACCTTCCTGCGCACCCACCTCACCGCGCTGCGGATGCTGCTGGTGATGACCGTGATCCTCGGCATCGCCTACCCGCTGCTGGTCACCGGCATCAGCCGGATCGCCTTCCCCGCCGCGGCCGACGGCTCGGTGGTGAAGGCCGACGGCAAGGAGATCGGCTCCAGCCTGCTCGGCCAGGGCTTCGACCTGCCCAAGCAGAACCCCGACGACCCCGACGAGCAGGCGCAGCCCGACCCGAAGTGGTTCCAGCCGCGCCCGTCCGCCGGCGGCCACGATCCGAAGTCCTCCGGCGCCTCCAACCTCGGCCCGAACAGCGAGGACCTGCTGAAGGCCGTCGAGGAACGGCGCGCCGCCGTCGCCGCGTTCGACGGCGTCGACCCGGCCGCCGTCCCGCCGGACGCGCTCACCGCCTCCGGTTCAGGACTCGACCCGCACATCTCGGTCGCCTACGCGAAGGAGCAGGTCCAGCGGGTCGCCAAGGCCCGCGGGGTGCCCGCCGACCGGCTCGACCGGCTGGTCGAGGAGTACACCGACGGCCGCTCGCTGGGCTTCCTCGGCCAGCCCGGCGTGAACGTGGTAATGCTCAACCGTGCGGTCTCCGACCTGAAGTGACAGCACGTCAGGGCACGGCCGACCCGGGCGCTCCCCCGCCCGGGTCGGCCGGCCGCGTCCCCCACCCCCATACGCCCACGACCGCGATACCTGCCGCCAGGCCCGAGGACCAGTAGC
>NZ_JBHWDS010000040.1:0-74022 GCF_042734615.1 Kitasatospora sp. NPDC059646 | reverse complement strand
CGGGGCGCTCCGGGTGGTGGTGGCGCGCTGCGGGGGGGGGGGCCCGGCCCCCCGGGCGGTGGTATGCGGCCGGCGGGCGCGGGCCCGGGCGCGGCGGGTCAGGCGCGCAGGCGCAGCGGGGCCAGGTGGGCGGGGAGGAGGACGCGGGACTGCGGGGACAGCGCCCGGGTCTGGTTGATCAGGCCGTCCAGGTCCATGGAGGTGTCCTGGACGGCCGGTTCGGTGAGCGGGGTTTCGAACACGTCCCAGTGCACGGGAATGACGGTGCGGGGGTGGTCGAGTGCCTTGAGGATGCGCGGCACGTAGCGGTGGACGCTGTGCTTGGTGCTCTCCGTGGAGATCATGGCGATGTCCGGCTTGAGGCCGGCGTAGTTCTGTTCGACGAAGTCGGCGGCGCCGGTCAGCAGGGCCGACGGTCCGTCACCGAGCTTGACCTGGAAGGCGAGGGTGTCGCCCTCCGGCAGTTCGCCGATGGTGGTGGGCACGGTGGCGGGCGGGGCGGTGAGGGTGCCGGGCACCCAGTACTGGTGCCGGCCGTTGCGGCTGTGCAGGCTGGCCGCCACCCGGACGGTGAATCCGCCGAAGTCCAGGTACTCGCCGCCCTTCACCACGATCAGCTGCGACGGCTTCACGCCCATCGCCTGGAGCAGGAAGCAGGTGGTGGCGGTTCCGACCACGCGGACGCCCCGGTCCTTGGCGATGTGCGGGACGTCGTTGAAGTGGTCCCAGTGGGTGTGGCTGACCAGCACCAGGTCCGGCTTGCCGATGTGACGGTCCACCAGCTCGGTGTTGGTCTTCAGCTCGGTCGCCGGGTCGAAGCCGTTGGTCGGGTAGCGCGTCAGATAGGGGTCGAACAGGACGGTCTTGCCGTTGCCCTCGATCCGCCAGCCGGTGGTGCCCAGCCAGGTGTAGACGGTCTCGCCGCCCGCGCCGTCCGTTCCGGTCTCGGTCGCCGAGGCCGGGGCGGCGGCCGCCCCGAGCCCGGCGCCGGCGACCGGCAGGAGGGCGGCTCCGGCGACTGCCGTCCGAAGAAGTCCTCGTCGTCCCCACGTGTTGTCATTCATACGTGGGCAGACGATCACGCTGCCCGCGCCGGTTCCGACCGAGCTGACGCAACATCAACTTCCTTCCGGCGAGAGCTTTCGCGCCCACGGCGGCGCGGCGGTCGGTGGCGAGTGGGGTGCGTCGGCAGGACGGCGTCTCGCCGGACGTGCACGGTGGTCCCGTGGGCGCTGCGTCTGGGGCAGGTGATCCCGGTGCTGCTGTTCGGGCGCAGGCCGCGGATGCACGCACGCTGGCGGGCCTCTGCCTGGGAAGAACCGTCCGACGGAGGTCAGTTCCACGGTTCCTGATAGAGCTTTTCGTCCAGCAGCCCGGCTGTAGCCCCGCCCCTGGTTGCTGCCCCGCGCTGCTGCTTGAACGGAGCCACGACCCCCGAACGAGGCGGTCCGGCCGCCCTTGCGGGGCGGGTTCGCGCCGGGGCTGTCAGCCGGCCGGCAGGATGCCCACGCCGCGGGCCGCGAGTTGTTCGAGGACGGGGTGGCGGGGGTCGGCGTCGGTGATCAGTCCGCTGATGTCCTCCCAGGGCAGGACGCGGAACCGGGAGGCGGTGCCGATCTTCTCGGCCGACGCCAGGATGTAGGTGTCCGCCGCCCGCGCCGCCAGGGCGCGTTTCATCGCCGCCTCTTCCGCGTCTCCGGTGGTCAATCCGGCTTCGGGGTGGACGCCGGTGACGCCGAGGAGGCACAGCTCGGCCGAGACGTTCTGGGCGGCCTCGACCGCTGCGGCTCCGCAGGTCACCGCCGAGTGCTTGAAGAGGCGGCCACCGAGGAGGAAGACCTCCGCCCGGGGGTGGTCGAGCAGCGCGGCCGCGATCGTCGGGCTGTGGGTGATCACCGTGCAGGCCAGGTCCGGGGGGAGGGCGCGAGCGACGGCCTGCGCCGTGGTGCCGCCGTCCAGGATCAGGGCGCTGCCGGGCCGGACGAGTGCGGCGGCGGCCGCGGCGACCTGCCGCTTCCCGTCCGGGGAGAGGGTCTGGCGGGCGGCGTAGTCCGCGACGGCCGGGGAGACGGGCAGGGCACCGCCGTAGACGCGCTGGCACAGTCCTTCGGCGGCGAGGTCGCGCAGGTCGCGGCGGACGCTGTCCTCGGAGATGCCCAGGTCGGCGGCGACGTCCTTGGCGACGATCTTGCCCTCGCGGGCGAGCAGGTCCAGCAGGTGGTCGCGTCTCTCGGCAGCCAGCATCCGTATTCTCTCCTGTTCTTGCACGTTTGTGCGTGTATCGTAGCGCGCCATGACCGCGAAACCGATGCTCGTCCTCATCGCCGGCCCGTACCGCTCCGGAACCGACGGCGACCCCCGTGCCATGGCCGCGAACCTCGCCCGCCTCGAAGCGGCGGCCTGGCCGGTGTTCGCCGCCGGCCACGTCCCGGTGATCGCGGAGTGGATCGCCCTGCCCGTGCTCCGCTCCGCTGGTGCGGGCCTCACCGACCCGCTCGCCGACCAGGTCCTCTACCCGACCGCGGAACGCCTGCTCACCCACTGCGACGCCGTGCTCCGGCTCCCCGGCGACTCCGCCGGAGCCGACCAGGACGTCGCCATCGCCCGTCGCCGCGGCCTGCCCGTCTACCACCACGTGGACGAGATCCCGCACCGTGCCCCGCAGGAGGCCGCGTGACTCCCCTCCCCGGGACCGACACCCCCGACCACCGCGGCCGCACCGGCCTGGACCGGGCAGGCCGGGACCTGGACCGCAACCCCGACGTCGTGGTCCGCGACGTGGAGCTCACCTCGCAGGGCTGGCACGTCCTGCGCCGCACCACCTTCGACTACCGGCGCCGGGACGGACGCTGGACCACCCAGCAGCGCGAGACCTACGACCGCGGCAACGGGGCGGTCGTCCTGCCCTACGACGCCGAACGCGGCCGCGTGCTGCTCACCCGTCAGTTCCGGTACCCGGCCTACGTCAACGACCATCCGGACGGCATGCTCATCGAGGCTGCGGCCGGACTGCTCGACGGGGACGACCCGCTCGCCGCCGTCCGGCGGGAGAGCGCCGAGGAGCTCGGCGTCGCCCTCGGACCGCTCACCCACGTCCTCGACGCCTACATGAGCCCCGGCTCCGTCACCGAGCGCCTGCACTTCTACGCCGGCCCCTACACCCCGGCCGACCGCACCGCGGAGGGCGGCGGACTCGAAGACGACGGCGAGGACATCGAAGTGCTCGAAGTGCCCTTCACCGAAGCCCTCGCCATGGTCCGCGACGGGCGCATCACCGACGGCAAGACCATCATGCTGCTGCAATGGGCCGCCCTGGACGGGCCCTTCGCCGGCGCCGCTCTCGGCCTCGGCCGCGCCCGGCGGTCGGCCACACCCGGCTGACGCCCTCCCGGGAGAGCGGGCTGCCCGCGATCGCCCGCGTCGTCCCCGTGGCCGCGGTGAGGCCCGGACACGCGACGGGTGCAGCCTCACTCTGGGGAACGCGCTGCCGAACACGGGCGGGCCGGCGGCCGACGGCGAAGCGGAGGCCTTGGTGCTTCCGTCCGAGGGCGAGGGTCGGCTCCGGGTCCGGCCCCCGGTCCTCGCCGAACGACTCGGCTTCCGGGGCCCCGACCGCATGGCGCTCCGTCAGTCCCTGCTCCCGGCCCGCCCGGTGCCCTCGGCCTCGCCGCGCCCGCAGGCCGGTGAGTGGCCGTCAGTGGCCGAGCGCGCCCCGGATCCAGCCGTCCACCGTGCCGGTCAGGTCGTACTGGCCGCTGGCGTGGTCGAGGGCGAAGGTGCGGACGGAGTCGCCGCTGTGGAAGAGGCCGCGCTTGTCGAACTCCAGGACCACCTCGACCTGGTGGGGGGAGGTGACGAAGGAGAGTTCGATCTCGTTGCAGCGGTGGGCGAACTGCGGCGCCGCCTTGTACTCGATCTCCTGGTAGAAGGGCAGGGTCTGGCCGGTGCCGTGGATGCGGCCGGCTTCCAGGTCGGCGCGGTGGAAGTGGAAGCCGAGTGCCGCCAGCGCCTCCAGGACCCGCTGCTGGACGGGCAGGGGCTCGACGGCGAGGGGGTCGGTGTCGCCGCGGTCCAGCTGGCCGGCGATGTCCACGTCGGTGCGGACGCCGAGGGCCATGCCCGCCAGGTGGTGGCCGCCGATGGCGGTCAGCGGGGTCTCCCAGGGCACGGGGAACGCGAACGGGACGGCGCGCTTCTCGCCGGCGGCCAGCCGCAGCGGGCCGCAGACCTGGACGCGGGCGAACTCCTGGACGGTGTGGCTCTCGCCGTCCTCGTGTTCGACCTCGACCCGGGCGGCCAGGCAGAGCGTGATGCCGTTGATCTCGGCGTCGCGGTCGCCGCCGACCAGGTTGACCTGGCCGTGCACGGTGCCTCCGGGCTGGACGGTCGGCGTGGACAGCACGGTGTCGACGGTGGGTCCGCCGATGCCCAGGGCGCCGAGAAGCCGCTTGAACACCATCCGGGGACACTCCTCACAGAGTCGGGAACGCGAGCGCACCGATCGTACTTTGCCTGCGCTTTGCCTCCGGAGGGAGGTCGCCCGCGGACGGCTCTGACCACCCGTCAGGACCGTCCGAGGGCCCGGCGTCACCAGGCGTCGGGGCGCTCCGCGGTCGCCGTCAGCCCCCGGGCCGGAGCATCAGGTCGCTCACCGTTCCGTCGTGGGGGTGGTCGAGGACGGTGGCGAGCGCGGCGGCGACGGACTGCGGGGTCAGGCAGACGCTCGGGTCGAAGTCGAGTTGGAAGCGGGCGTGCAGGCGGCGCTGCATGGGGGTGTCGACCTCTCCGGGGTAGACGGTGGTGACGCGGACCCGGTGGGGGTGCTCCTCGGCGCGGAGGGATTCGGCGAGGGCCTTGAGGGCGAACTTGGAGGCCGCGTACGCGCCGAGGCCGGGCGGGGCGTGCAGCCCGGCGCCGGAGTTCACGAAGACGACGTGGCCCTGGGCGGCGCGCAGCGCGGGCAGCAGCAGGCGGGTGAGTTCGGCGGGGGCGAGCAGGTTGACGGTGAGGGTGCGGTCCCACAGTTCGTGGTCGCTGTCGCCGACCGGGCCCCAGTCGGCGACGCCTGCGACGTGCAGCAGGGAGTCGAGCCGGGCCGGGGCGTCCGGGCCGCCGATCGCCGCGGCCAGGGCGGCGGGTTGGGCGAGGTCCGCGACGACGGTGCGGCAGGTGGGGAACTGTTCGCGCAGCCGGCCGGCGGTGGGTTCGTCGCGGGCCAGCAGCCAGAGCCGGTCGCCGCGGGCGGTGAGGAGTTCGGCGGTGGCCGCGCCGATTCCGGAGCCGGCGCCGGTGAGGAAGTGTGTCGCCATGCGGGGGTTGCTACCCGGGTCGGGCGTTCCGGAAGACCGACAATCGGAATTTCCGGGCCCCGGCGGGGGCGCGGCGAACAAGGTGGGGCGCGCGTGACGGCAAGCACGCCGGGGGCGCGTAGCTGGGACGATGCCCGGGGCAGTGGGCGCGCACGGTGGTGGGAGTACGCCCTCACCACCCGTGGCGCGCCGGTCGGGTACCGGACAGCGGGTGCCGGGCGGAGGCTCGGCAACCGGACTCGTGCGCTCCGACGTTGTGCCGAGGCGCGACCCCGGGGCGGCGGGGACGCCGCGTGCGGCGGCGGGCCGGCGGCGCGGGGGAATCGTCGCTGGCCGGGTGCCGCGAGGGGCGGCTGCGGGCCGGCGCCGGGACCGGCGGACCGTCAGGAAAAGCGGGGGTAAAGGGAGCGCCGGGCGCGGCGCGGCGTGCTCCCGGTGTGCGCCCGCAGATTCCGGCCAACCCTCGCAGAGGCCCTTTCGAGGGCCGCGCCGGCCCTTGCAGACTCTCGGTGGCAGTCAGCCGATCTCACAATCGGTCCGGCTCAGCCGTCCCCCGTGCCGCGCCGCTCCGGCTCCGTCCGCGCTGCTCCGGCCCGGCTCTCCCGTGCCGTGCTCCGGCTCCGCGCCGTCCGCCGCACGGACCCCATCCCCCTCCCCCGCGACGCGCCATGGAGCGATCCGATGGACATGCGCTACGAGGCGTACTCCTACGCCGATCCGGTCTTCTACGACTCCCCGGTCCAGTGGGCGGCCCGCGACGAGTTCCCGGCGGCCACCGAGGCCGCACCCGCCGGCTGGGTGCGCAGCCTCCGCGAGGTGTGGGTGGGCTACCGGCCCGTCGAGCCGCCGCTGCCGGAGCAGGGCTGGAAGGTCCACGTGTCGGCCTGCCTGGACAACGCGCCGTGGATCCTGGACGTGGTGCGTGCGCACTGCTTCGAGCACGGGGTGGCGTTCAAGTTCCTGCGCAGTCCGGCGCTGGTGCAGACGCAGAACGCCAAGTACGCCTCGCGCGGCTCCAGCGGGAAGTTCATGACGCTGTACCCGGCCGACGAGGCGCAGTTGGAGCGATGTCTCACCGACCTGGACGAGGCGTTGGCGGGCGCGCCCGGCCCGTACGTGCTGAGCGACCTGCGCTGGCGGAGCGGCCCGCTGTACCTGCGGTACGGGGCGTTCACCGAGCAGTGGTGCCGCAACGCGGAGGGCGAGTTGGTGCTGGCGCTGCGCGAGCCGTCGGGGGTGTTGCGGCCGGACGTGCGGCGGGCGGCGTTCGAGCTGCCGGAGTGGGCCCCGGTGCCGGCGGTGCTGGCGGAGGCGGTGGCGGGTGCGGGCCGCAGCAGTGTCGGCGAGTTCCCGTACACGGTGGAGCGGGCGCTGCACTTCTCCAACGGCGGCGGCATCTACCTGGCGCGGCCGGTGGGCGGCGGCGAGCGGGTCGTCCTGAAGGAGGGCCGCCCGTACGCGGGGCTGGACCAGCGCGGTGAGGACGCCGTGCAGCGGTTGGCGCGCGAGCGGCGGACGTTGGAGGCGCTCGCCGGCCTGGACGCGGTGCCGGCCGTGCTCGGCGAGTTCACGGCGTGGGAGCACCGGTTCCTGGTGCAGGAGTACGTGGAGGGCGAGGGGCTGCACCACTGGTTCGGCCGCCGCTTCCCGCTGGTGCATCCGGACGCGGACGAGGCGGCGGTGGCCGCCTACCGCACGGAGGCGACGGCCGTGCTTGACGCGGTGGAGCGGGCGCTGCGCGCCATCCACGGCCGCGGCATCGTCTTCGGCGACCTGCACCCGCGCAACCTGATCGTCCGCGAGGACGGCTCGGTGGTCTTCGTCGACTTCGAACTCGCCTCGCCGGTGGAGGAGTTCGTCCGTCCGGCGCTGGGGGCGGCCGGGTTCGCGGCGCCGGCCGGGCTGACCGGCTTCGCGGTGGACGAGCACGCCCTGCGGGCCCTGCGCCTGTGGGCGTTCCTGCCGCTGCTGCCGCTGACGGTGCTTCACCCGGCGAAGGGCGCGGCCCTGGCCCGGTCGGCCCGCAAGCGCTTCGAACTGCCGGACGGGTACCTGCCGGAGCACGACGCGACGGAGCCCGACCGTGCCCCGCAGCACGCCCACGAGCAGGCGCAACTGGCCGCCGTGGAGGGCCTGTTCGGCGACGGCCCGGGCGGCTGGCCCGCACTGCGGAACGGGCTGGTGGCGGCGGTCGCCGCGAGTGCCACTCCCGACCGCGCCGACCGGCTGTTCCCGGGCGACCCCGCCCAGTTCACCCATGACGGCCTGGGCCTGTCCTACGGCGCGGCCGGTGTCCTGTGGGCGCTGCACGCGGTCGGCGCGGAGGTCGATCCGCGGCACGTGCGCTGGCTGCTGGACGCGGTGGAGCGGCAGCCGGTCCGTCCCGGGCTGTTCGTCGGCGCGCACGGCACCGCGTGGGTGCTGGACCGCCTGGGGCACCGCGAGCCCGCCCTCGAACTGCTGCGCCGCCTCGACAAGGACGACGCGCAGGGCGCCGGCCCGGACCTGTCGGCGGGGCTGGCGGGCGTCGGCCTGGCCCGCCTGCACTTCGCCCGGGCCACCGGCGACCGCGGCCTGCTGGCCGCGGCGGCCGACAGTGCGGACCGGGCCGTGGCCGCCCTCCGCCTGGGCGGTCCCGCGCCGTCCCTCGCCCGGCCCGGCCTGCTGCACGGGGCGAGCGGCACCGCGCTGCTGCTGCTGCGCCTGTTCGAGGAGTGCGCCGACCCGGGCCTGCTGGACCTCGCCCGGGCCGCCCTGGACCGGGACCTCGACCGGTGCGTGGTCGCCGAGGACGGCACCCTCCAGGTGGACGACGGCAGCCGGGTGCTGCCGTACCTGGAGTCCGGGAGCGCGGGCATCGCCGCGGTCGGCCACGTCCTGCTGCGGCACCGGCCGGACCCGGAGCTGGCCGAGCGGCTGGCGCTGGTCCGGGCCGCCGCCGAGCCGGAGTTCATCGTGCAGCCGGGCCTGTTCAACGGCCGGGCCGGCCTGATCGCGCTGCTGGCCCTGGACGCCGGGCCGGACGACGACCTGATCGACCGTCACGTCCGCCGCCTGGCCTGGCACGTGCTGCCGTACCGGGGCCGCCCGGCCTTCCCGGGCGAGCAGCTGCTGCGGCTGTCGATGGACCTGGCGACCGGCACCGCCGGTGTGCTGACGGCGCTGGCCTCGGTGTACGACCGCACCCCGCCGATGCCGTTCTGGCCGGCCGACAGCTGAACCGCCCCCGGACGCGGGCCTCGGCGGCCCGCTCCCCCGCCCGTCGCGGCCGGGTCATGCCGCCCCACGAGTTCCGGCGACCGCCGGAAGCACCAGCACCACCCGAGTCCCGTAAGGAGACTGTCATGGCGATCCTCGACCTGCAGGCGCTGGAGACCCCCGAGGAGACCACCGAGTACCGCTCGGTCCTCAGCTCCCTGAGCGTCGTGAACTGCACCAACAGCACCGTCAGCACCCTGCTCTGCCTCTGAGCACCCCGGCCGGCCGTGCGCCCCCCCCCCCACCGCCCGCCCCTCCCGGCCGCCCCCCCCCCCCCCCCCCCCCCCCTCGCCCTGCTCCTGCTGATCCCGCTCTCGCTCCTGGCCTCCGGCTGCTCCGGCGCCTCCCCCGCCGGCCCCCGTCCGCACCGCGCACCACACCGGGAGCCCCTCGTGCCCAGCACCCCGCCCGCCCACGTCTCGCCGTTGCGGACCGTTCTGGCCCTCCGGCGGCCGTGGACGCTCACCCTCGCCCTGTCCGTCGCCGCCGGCACCGCCTGCACGCTGCTGCTGCCCGGGACGCTCGCCCGGGCCGTCGACCGGACGCTGGCGGGTGCCGGGCCGGCCGCGGGGGTTCCGCTGCTGGTCCTGGTCGCCCTCACGGCGGCCGCCCAGGCCACCGCGCAGTACGTGTCGCCCGGCGGGGCGGCCGCGGTGGCCGCGGCGCTGCGTTCGGCGATGGTTCGGCGGATCGGCGCGGCCGGGCCGGCCTCCGCCGGCCCGACGGCGGGCGACCTGGCGGCCCGGCTGACCGGGAGCGCCCCGCAGGCCGCGCTGGCCGGCCCGGCCGTGGTGCACACGGTGTCCCAACTGCTCACCTCGGCGGGGGCGGTGGCGGGCCTGTTCCTGCTGTCGCCTCGTCCGGCGCTGGCGTTCCTGGTCGCGGCACCGGCCGGCTGGCTGCTGATCCGCCGTCAGGTCGGCCGGACGGCCGGGCACGGCGAGGCCTACTTGGCCGCGCAGTCCGAGATCGCCTCCCGGCTGGTGGAGGCGCTGCACGGCAGTGCGTCGATCGCCGCCGCGGGCGCCCGGTCCGCCGAACTCACCCGGGTGCTGCGGCCGCTGCCCGGCCTGTCCCGGCACGGTCACGGGCTGTGGCGCAGCCAGCGCGAAACCGCCTGGAAGGTCGGGCTGTTGGCGCCGGCGACGCAGGTCGCGGTGCTGGCGGCGGCGGGCGCGGAGCTCGCGGCGGGGCGGCTGTCCGCGGGGGGTCTGGCCGCGGCGATGGCCTACAGCACGGTCGGGCTGGGCGGCTTCGGCGCGGCCCAGAGCCTGCTGGACCTGGCCCGGGCGCGCGCCGCCGCCGTCCGGGTCACCGAGCTGCTGGCGGCCCCGCCGGCCGTCCCCGGAACGTCTCGACTCCCGGCCGGCAACGGGCGGTTGGAGTTCCGTGGCGTGCTGGTCGGCGGTTCCGGGGGCCCGCTGCTGGAGCGCCTGGACCTGACGGTGCCGGCCGGTTCCTGGGTCGCGGTGGTCGGTGCGGACGACGCCGCGGCCTCGGCCGTCGCCGCGCTGGCCGCCGGCCTGCTCCGGCCCGAGCGGGGCGAGGTGCGGCTGGACGGCGCCGGGCTCGCCACGGTCCGCCCCCGGCAGTTGCGGGCGGCCGTCGCGGTGGCGTTCGCCGATCCGGTGCTGTACGGCCGGACGGTCGCGGAGGCGCTGGCGCTCGGTCGGGACGACGTCGGCGAGGCGGAACGGGTGGCCGCCGCGCGGGCCGTGGGTGCGGACGGCTTCCTGCGCCGCCTGCCGTCCGGCTACCGCACGCCGCCGGCGGACGCGCCGTTCTCGGGCGGCGAACGCCAGCGGGTCGGCCTGGCCCGGGCCCTCTGCCGGGGCGGCACCCGGCTGCTCGTCCTGGACCACGCCACCGCGAGTCTGGACCCGCCCGCCGAGACCGCCGTGCTGGCCGCCCTGCGCGCCCACCCCGCCACCCGCCTGTGCGCCACCCGCAGCGCGGCCCTGGCCGCCGCCGCCGATCTCGTCGTCTGGCTCGACCGCGGCCGCGTCCGCGAGACCGCCCCCCACCACGCCCTGTGGTCCTCCCCCGCCTACCGCGCCCTCTTCACCACCGCCCCGACCGGCCACACCCCATGACAAACACCCACCACCCGCCCCCGACCCGCACTCACCACCGACCCGGCGCGGAGCACCCCATGACACCCACTCGGCCCACCGCACCGCACGCCGGCCTCGTGCTGCTGCGCGACGCGTTGGCCGGGAGCCTTCCGCAGCTCGCCCGGCTGGCCGCCTGGACGGTGCTGTCGGCCGCGCCCGCGGCGCTCTCCGGCAAGGCGCTGGCCCTCGCGGTCGACCGCGGCTTCCTCGCCCACCAGCTGCGGACCGGCTGGGTGTGGCTGGGAGTGTTCTCCGTCGCGGCAGCGGTCTCCGCGTGGGGGACGCGGAACGCCTACCGTCCGCTGGCCCGGATCGTGGAGCCGGCCCGGGACCGGCTGCTGCGGGCGACGGCGGACGGGGCGTTGCGGCAGACGGCGGCGACGCGGCCGGATCCGGACACGGCGGCGGTCGCGGTGGCCCGGATCACCCGGCAGGTGGAGGCGGTGCGGGACAGTCTGGCCGGGCAGTTGCTGCTGGTGTCGCACCTGGCGCTGACCCTGTTCGCGGTGGTGGCGGGCACCGCCGCGCTCGCGCCGGGCGCTCTCGTCCCGGTCTGCGCGCCGCTGCTCCTGGCGTTCGCCGCGTTCGCGGCGCTCACGCCCCGGACGGCCCGCCGCCAGCGCGAGTTGTTCGTCACCGAGGAGGAGCTCACCGCCTCCGCCCTGCACACCGTGACGGCGCTGCGCGACCTGACCGCCTGCGGGGCGGAGCGGCTCGCGGTGGAGCGGGTGCTCGCCGATGTCGCGGCGAACGAGGCGGCGGGCCGGGGGCTGGCCCGGCTGGCGGCGGTCCGGCACCTGCTGGTCGCGCTCGGCGTCCACGGGCCGCTGGCGGTGCTGACGCTGAGTGCCCCGGCGCTGCTGCGGCAGGGGCTGACGCCCGGTGCGCTGCTCGGCGCCCTCGCGTACCTGCTGGGCACCCTGGAGCCGGCGCTGCGCCTGGTCGTCCAGGGTCTCGGCCCGTCCTGGCTCCGGCTGTCCGTCGCGGCCGAGCGGCTGGCCGGGACGGCTGCCGCCGGCCCGGCCGAGGAGCCCGCCGGGGAGCTGCCGCCGGTCCCCGCGCAGCGGCGGACCCGTGCTCCCGCGTTGGAGCTGCGCGGCGTCGACTACGCGTGGGGCGTGGGTGCCCGTCCGGTGCTCCGCGACGTCGACCTGGTGCTCCGGGACGGCGAGAGCCTCGCCGTGGTGGGGCCGTCCGGCGCCGGGAAGTCCACGCTCGCGGCGGTCGCCGCCGGGCTGCTGCGTCCGGACCGCGGTCGGGTCCTGCTGTCGGGGCTGCCCGCCGAACGGCTCTCGCCGGCCGCCCGCGCCGCCCGCCGGGTGTTCCTGCCGCAGGAGCCGTACCTGTTCTCCGGGACGCTCGCCGAGAACCTGGCCTGGCCGCACCGGGAGGTGCCCGCCGGGAGGCTCCGCGAGGCCCTGTCCGACCTCGGCGCGGACGTCCTGACGGACCGTCACGGCGGGCTGGGTGCCGCCGTCGGCCCGGCCGTCCTCTCCCCCGGCGAGCGCCAACTCGTCGCCTTGGTCCGCGCGTACCTCGATCCGGCCCCGCTGGCCATCCTCGACGAGGCGACCAGCCACCTGGACGCGGCCGCCGAACTCCGCGTCGACCGGGCGTTCCGGGCCCGCCCGGGCGCGCTGCTCGTCGTCACCCACCGCCCGGCGCAGGCCGAACGCGCGGACCGCGTCCTGCGCCTCGACAGCGCCGACCGGTCCCTCGGCCGCCGCCCGCGTTGACCGGCCTCCCGGGCATGCGGACGCGGATGCCGGGCAGACGGCCGCCGTCACAGGGCCGGAGGGCGGAGGAATGACGGTGCGGAAGTCGTACGCGGACGGGTCGGTGCGGGCGGCGGGCCGTGCCGGGTTCGTGGCGCGCGGTGCGGTGTACCTGCTGGTCGGGGCGCTGGCGCTGGGGATCGCGTTCGGCCGGGGCGGGGAGGAGGCCGACCGGCAGGGGGCGGTGCAGCGGGTCGCCGAGCAGCCGTTCGGTTCGGTCCTGCTGTGGGTGCTGGCGGCGGGGTTCGCGGGGATGGCGCTGTGGCGGGCCTGGGCGGCGGCGGTCGGCGGGGCGGGGGTCCGGGGTGCGGGCGGCCGGGCGGTGTCGGCGGCGCGGGCCGGGTTCTACGGCTTCGTGTGCTGGGGGACGGCCGTCAGCGCGGCGGGCGGCCGGAGCGGCGAGGGCGGTGACGCCGCGTCCCGGGACTGGACGGCTGCGGCGCTGCGCCTGCCGGGCGGCCGGTTCCTGGTGGGGGCGGCGGGGCTGGCCCTGCTGGGGGTGGGGGTCGGCGTCGCGGTGCGCGCGGTGCAGCGGCGGTTCCTGCGCAAGCTGGACACCGCGGCGATGCGTCCGCGGACCCGGACGGCGGTGACGGCCACCGGTGTTGCGGGCAACCTGGCGCGGGGCGCGGTCTTCGCGGGGGCGGGCGCGTTCGTGGTGGTGGCGGCGGTCCGGTTCGATCCGGGGCGGGCGAAGGGGATGGACGACACGCTGCGGGCGTTCGCCGCGAGCGGTCCGGGGCCGTGGCTGCTGGTCGCGGTGGCCGCCGGCCTGCTGCTGTTCGGTGCGTTCTCCTTGTTCAGCGCGCGGTGGCGGCGGCTGTGACGGCCCGTCGGGGCGGCGGCCCGGGGCCGGTGCGCCACAATGATCGGATGACTGGTGAGCGGCTTCGGGTGGTACTGGCGGAGGACTCGGCGATCCTCCGGGACGGCCTGGCGGAGCTGCTGACGGCACGCGGCCTGGAGGTGGCGGCGGCGGTCGCCACCGGCGAGGACCTGCTCGCGGCGGTGGCCGAGCACCGCCCGCAGGCCGCCGTGGTCGACGTCCGGATGCCGCCCACCCGCACCGACGAGGGGGTGCGGGCGGCGCTGCGGATCCGGCAGGACTGGCCGGACGTCGGGGTCCTGGTGTTCTCCCAGCACCTGGAGACGTCCTGGGTGGCCCGCCTGCTGGCCGACGGTGCGGCGGGCCTCGGCTACCTGTTGAAGGAACGGGTCTCCCGCACGTCGGAGTTCGTCGACGCCCTGCACCGCGTCGCCTCGGGCGGCACCGCGCTCGACCCGGAGGTCGTCACCCACCTGATGCGCGCCCGCCGCCGCACCGCGGTCGACGAGCTGACGCCCCGTGAACGCGAGGTTCTGGCCCTGATGGCGGAGGGCCGCTCCAACCGTGCCGTCGCCCAGCGGCTCTCGGTCTCCGAACGGGCGGTGGAGAAGCACGTCGCCTCGGTCTTCACCAAGTTCGACCTGCACGCCTCCCCGTCGGACAACCGGCGGGTGCTGGCGGTGCTGGCGTACCTCGCGGAGACGGCCTGACGGCCGGTCAGGAACCTCGACGGCACGACCGCGCGCCCGGACGGCCCGGGGGCGTCGGGGCGTCGGCCCTGTCGTCAGAGCCTCAGGGGGAGTTCGGCCGTCACGGTCGTCGGGCCGCCCGGCGGGCTGCTGATCCGGAGCGTGCCGTCGACGGCGGCGAGGCGGTCGGCGAGGCCGTGCAGGCCGTGGCCGGGGATGCTGCCGGCGGTGCCGCGACCGTCGTCGTGGACGGTGAGGCGGACGCGGGTGGCGGTGCCGGTGAGAGTGAGGGTCGCGGTGTGCGCGCCGCTGTGCCGGCTGATGTTGGTGAGGAGTTCGGCGGCGCAGTACCAGAGGGCCTGTTCGACGGGCTCGTCCGGGCGGTGCGGCAGGTCGGTGCGGACGTCGACGGGGACCGCGCAGCCGGCCGCGAGGGCGGGCAGCGCCTCGGTCAGGCCCGCGTCCAGGCCGGTGGGGCGCAGGCCCTGGGTGAGGGCGCGGAGTTCGGCGATGGTCTCGTCGGTCTGGCTGCGGGCGCGGTCGAGCAGGCTGCGCAGGCGGGGGTCGGTGGCGGGGGTGAGGGTGTCCTCGGCGAGGGTGAGGGTGATGGCGAGCGCGACCAGGCGGGCCTGGGTGCCGTCGTGGAGGTCGCGTTCCAGGGCGCGGAGGCGTTCGGTCCCGGCGGTGAGCAGGGTGTGCCGGGCGGCTTCGAGGTCCTGGACGCGCTGCTGGTCGCGGGCCGGGCCGAGCAGGTGGCGGCCGAGCCACCGGTTGGCGTCGGCGGCCAGCCGGATCAGCGGCGGGGCGAGGGCGAGCAGGGCGACGCCGAGCAGGGGGGCGGCGACGTCCAACGGGCTTGCGGGGTGCGGGCCCTGTTCCAGCAGGCGCAGCCAGAGCGGGAAGCCGAGCAGCCAGCCGCAGGCCGCCGGCAGCAGCAGGGCTGCCAGGCCGAGGACGCCGAGCGGCAGCCGCAGCAGCAGGTAGCCGAGGGTGCGCCACGCGACGGTGTCGGTGAGGGCGGCCCTGATCCGGGCGGCGAGGCCGCGCGGCCGGGCGGCGGGCCGGGGCGCGGGGACGGTCTCGTCGAGCAGACGCGCCGTCAGCCACCGGTGCGTGCGGCCGAGTTCGCGGGCGCCGGCCAGGGCGAGCGCGGTGACGGGCAGCCCGACGACCGTCAGCGAGAGCAGCACCCCGGCGTACAGCGCGGCCAGCGCGTACGCCCCGCCGAGCAGGGCCATCGGCAACCCGACCAGCAGGAAGGCCGCATCACCGGCCCGTACCGTCCACCACCGCCGCACGCCTTCTCCTTCACCCGCACCGGTGATCATTCTCCCCTGACGGCCCGTCACCGCCCCGCCAGGGGCCGACACGGAACGCGGGATCACCGGGCCGCACCACTCCCCGCGCGTTCGGTCCTTTCTCCCGCCGACCCGTCACCGCCCCGCCACGGCGGCCGGGCCGGGCCGTACCGCCGCTCGCTCCCGCCTTCGCCCGCACCGGTGATCATTCTCTCCTGACGGCCCGTCACCGTCCCGCGAGGGCCGCCGGGGGCCGGCGCATCGCGGTGGCGGCGGCCGCCAGCACGGTGGGGACGGTGAGCAGGCCGGCGGCGGCCGCGATCCACCCGCAGGCGGCGATCGGCACGGTCGGGACGGGGCTGCCGGTCGCGGCGGTGGCGAACGCGGCGGTGGTGGCGGCGGTGACCAGGCCGCCGAGGAGCAGGCCGAGCGCGGCGGTGAGCGCGGCTTCGAGGGCGAGCACCCGCAGGACGTGGGCGCGGGTCGCGCCGAGCAGCCGTAGCAGGGCGAACTCGCGGCGCCGTTCGCCGGTGAGGGCGACCAGGGTGGTGAGGGTGGCGATCGCGCCGAACGAGCCGAGCAGGCCGAGTTCGGCCTGGCGCAGCCAGCTGTCGGTGGCGGAGGTGGCGCCGTCGGGCGGTCCGGCGGCGGCACGCAGAGCCGTGCCGGTCATGGTGGCCATGGTGGCGGACAGCCCGGTCAGCAGGGCGATCGGTACGACGGCGGAGGCGAGCCGGCGGGCGTAGCCGCGCAGGTTGGCGTCGGCCTGCCAGCCGGTGCCGGGCAGCAGGGTGCGCAGGACGCGGCCCAGCGGGGCGGCGGCGAGCGGGGCGAGCAGCGGGCCGGCCAGCGCAACGGCGGTCAGCAGGACCAGAGTTGCCAGCAGGGTGGCCTGGGCGGCCTGGTCGACGTCGGCGGGCGGGCGGGTGGCGGCCAGGCGGAGCAGCGCGGCGCCGCCGGCGAGGGCGGCGGTCGCGGCGAGCAGCCGGAGGACGCCGGGACGCGGGTCCGGTCCCGAACTGTCGGCCAGCGCGGCGGCCGGGGTGGGCGCGGTGACGTGCCGGGCGGTAAGGGATGCGGCGGCGGTGGCGACCAGCAGGGTGACGGCGGTGGCCACCAGCGCGGCGGGCACGACTCCGGTGACGCGGGCGTGCGGGGCGGCCATCGCGCGGTGCTGCAGTGCGGCGAGGAAAGTGCGGGCGCCGGCCCCGCCGAGCAGTGCGCCGGGCAGCGCGACCAGCAGCACCGTCAACCCGGCCTGCACGCGCAGCAGTCGACGGATCTGCCGGGGCGTGGCGGCGACGGTGCGCAGCAGCGCGAGGTCGCGGTACTGGTGGCGGAGCGCGAACCCGAGGGTGTTGAGGGCGACGAAGAACGCCACCAGCACGGTGATCTCGCCGAACGCCCCGGCGATCAGCCCGAGGCCGGGCCCCCGGATCTCGCGGCGCTCGGCGGCGGGCACACCGTGCTCGGCACCGAGCAGCGATCCGAGCGCGGTGACGGTGGCAACGGCGAGCAGCAACGCGGCGGCCAGCCCGGCGAACCCGGCGGGCCGCCGCTGCAACTGCCGCACAGCGAGCACGAGACTCATCGCACCTCACCCCCCGCGAGGGCGTCCTGGCGAAGCCCGACGCACCGCAGCCCGCCCGCAGCAGACACCGCACCCCGCCTCCCGTACTCCACGGCGACCGGACCACCCGCACCACCGAGGGCTCCGACCACCTGACGACCCGTCCGACGGCGAACCCCGACCCACCGCAGCCCGCCCGCAGCGAACACCGCACTCATCGGGCTCCACCCCCGGTCCCGTCCCCGCCGTCGATCGGTCCGCTCGCGTGGGCGAGGGCTTCGGCGACCTGACGGGCCGTCGGGTGGTGGAGTTCGTCGACGAGGCGGCCGTCGGTGAGGAGCAGGACGCGGTCGGCGTACGCGGCGGCGGCCGGGTCGTGGGTGACCATGACGCAGGTGCCGCCGTCGTGGTCGACGCCGTCGCGGAGCAGGCGCAGGATCTGGGTGCCGGTGGTGCGGTCGAGGGCGCCGGTGGGCTCGTCGGCGAACAGCACCCGGGGGCGGGTGACGAGGGCGCGGGCGATGGCGACGCGCTGCTGTTGGCCGCCGGAGAGCTGGGCGGGGCGTTGGCGTTCGCGGCCGGCCAGTCCGACCCGGGCGAGGGCGTCGCGGACGGCGGCGCGGTCGGGGCGGCGGCCGGCCATCCGGCCGGGGAGTTCGACGTTCTGGGCGGCGGTCATGCCGGGCATCAGGTTGAACGCCTGGAAGACGAAGCCGATGTGGGCGCGGCGCAGCCGGGCGAGGCGGCGTTCGGGCAGCCCGTGGACGGCGGTGGGGCCCCACCAGACCTGGCCGCGGTCGGGGCGGTCCATGCCGGCCAGGCAGTGCAGCAGGGTGGTCTTGCCGGATCCGGAGGGGCCCATCACGGCGGTGAACGTCCCCGGCCGGAACTCGACCGTGACGCCGCGCAGGACGGGGACGTCGCTGCCGCCGCGCCGGTAGCTGCGGTGCAGGCCCTCGCCCCGGGCGGCGAACTCCGCTTCGGTACTCGTGACGCTGTTCATGTCTTCATCGTGCGTCGCGGGCGCCTGCGGTTTCGCCCGTGCCAGCACCCGTTCTCCGGGTTCGGAAAACCGCACCCCCGGCCCGCGCGGGCGGGTCGGGGGTGCGGGCCGGGGGGTGTGCGGGTCAGACGACTCCGCCGTAGTAGCCGCCGATGGCGCGCCGGTAGTCGGGGTCGCCGGTGTGCCGGTCGCGGTCGTACGCGGGCGAGTTCTTCACCTCGTCCTTGGTGCGGTTGACCCAGACGGTGCGTTCGGCGGTGTCGACCCGGCGGATGGTCCCGGCGGGGAGCAGCACCTCCTGCCCGAAGATCCACGGGCCGGTGTCGACCACGATGTGCGCGCTGTCGACCTCTTCGGTGTGCTTGTCGACCTTGCCGATGTGGCCGTCCTCGGCCTCCACCCGGTAGCCGGTCAGGTCGGTGCCCGGGGCCCAGCCCTCGGCCTTGTCGTAGTCCCACATTCCGCTGGTCACAACTGCCTCCTCGGGGAACGGAGTTCCGTGTTCGTGGTACGGCCCTCGACTGCCCCGGACGGCCGGGGGCATGCCGCCGCAGCGGAACTTTTCTGCGGAAATCGTCCCGAAGCGCGCAGCGGCACGGGCGTGGGAGTGGACGCCGCCGGCGGGGGCAGCCGACGGGCAGTGACCACCGGCAGGGAGGATGGCGGATGAGTGCGACGACGGCCCCGGACGGCCGGGCCCCGAACGCCCGGCGGGCGTCGGTGCTGCGGCGTCATCCGCGGCACGAGCGGCGCGGGGAGGCCCGGCTGCCGGCGATGGTGGCGACGCTGGTGGCGATCCTGCTGTACCTGGCGCTGCCGGACGCGTTGCTGGTCGCCCCGCGCTACGTGCTGCCGGCTCTGGAGGTGCTGCTGCTGGTGCCGCTGGTGGCGGTGAACCCGCACCGGATGACCCGGCAGAACCGGTGGTCCCGGGTGCTGTCGCTCGGTCTGGTGGCGCTGATCGGCGTGAGCAACCTGGCGGCGCTGGGGCTGCTCGTGCACCGGATGGTGGCGGGCGGGCTGGACGACGGCGGTTCGCTGCTGGTCGCGGCGTTGCAGGTGTGGGCGACCGACATCGTCGTGTTCGGCCTGGCGTTCTGGGAGCTGGACCGCGGCGGCCCGGTGGTGCGCACCCAGCTGCCGCGGTCGGAGCTGCCGTTGGCGGACTTCCGGTTCTCCCAGGACGAGAACCACGACGCGGTGGAGGAGGTCGCCGACGGCTCCAGCCGGTCCAGCGACTGGGCGCCGTCCCTGATCGACTACCTGTACGTGTCGGTGACCAACTCGACGGCGTTCAGCCCGACGGACACCATGCCGCTGTCCACCCGCGCCAAGGTCCTGATGAGCGTGCAGAGCGTCGCCGCGCTGATCACTTCGCTGCTGGTGATCGCCCGCGCGGTGGGCGCCCTGCACTGAGCCCGCACCGCCGCCCCGGCCAGGTCTGCCCCATCTCCTGGGTGACGGCGGGTCAGGCCCGGGGCATGGCGTCGACCCGGGCGAATCCGTAGCCCCGGGCGAGCAGGCCCTCGATCACGCCGGGCAGCGCCTCGGCGGTCTGCGAGCGGTCGCCGCCGCCGTCGTGCAACAGGATCACCGATCCGGGGCGGGACCGGTCGAGGAGGGCGCGGGTGATCGCTTCGGTGCCGGGGAGCGTCCAGTCCGACGCTTCGACGTCCCACAGCACCACGGTGTCCCCGCTCTCGGTGAGCCGGCGCAGCATGTCGGGAGTGTGCGAGCCGTACGGGGGCCGGAACATCCGTCGGCCGTGGCCCGCCCTGCCCGCGGCCCCGGCCGCCGTGCCGACCACCGTGTCGATCGCCTCGTCGGTGCGGGCGAGTTGGGCGAGCAGCTCGCCGGGGCTGAGGTCGGGCAGGTAGGGGTGGGACCAGGAGTGGTTGGCGATCTGGTGGCCGGCTGCGGCGATCCGTTCGAGTTCGGCGGGGTGCGCGAGGGCGTGCAGGCCGACGCAGAAGAACGTGGCGGGGACGGCGTACCGGTCGAGGACGTCGAGGATCCGGCCGGTGTACGGCGGGTGGGGGCCGTCGTCGAAGGTGAGCGCGACCACGGGGCGTCGGCGGTCCCCGGCGGACAGGCAGCGGCCGGCCCGGTGCAGCTGGGCCAGGGCGTCGGGGTCGCCGGCCGGCTGCGTGTCGCGGCCGCCGAGCGTGCCGGTCGCGGCGCTCAGCCGGAACACGGCGGCCGGGTCGCGGACCGCTGCCAGGGCCAGTTCCTCGGCCGGGACGGAGCCGAATCCGGAGCGGGGCGGCAGCACCCACGGGTCGGCCCGGCAGACGGCCAGTCCGGCGCCGATCAGGCCGCCGTCGAGCACGCCGTTGGTGGAGTCGATCACCGTCAGCAGGCTCTCCCCGGCCGCCGCGAACTCCCGTTGCAGGCGCAGCAAGTGGCCGGTGACGGCGGCTACCGGCCCGGCGTCGAAGCGGGCCGGCGGGGCGGCGGGGCGGCCGTCCTCGTCGAGTACGGCGACCTCGTAGCCGGTGCCGGTCCAGGCGATTCCCGAGTAGCGCATCCTGCCCCTCCCGCCGGTCGCGGCCTGCCGCCGCGAGACCGCTCGGGAGCCTTTCGGACGGGTCCACGGCCGTCAAGTCCCGGAGGGGCCGCCGGGGCCCGGGCGGGTGGCCGAGCCGCAGGTGGACGGGCCGTCAGGTCCCGCTCGCCGGGCGGAACGTTTCGGCGCGGCGGCGGCGGGGGCCCGCCGCGGGATGCGTGGCGGGCCGGCCTGTCGACGGGTCAGCGGCTGGCGATGGAGACCTTGCGGAAGTCGACCCGGAGGGTCGGGAAGCCGTCGCCCGGGGCGTTCTGGTCGTCCTCGCCGCCGGCCGCGATCTTCTGCAGCACGTCGAGTCCGGAGGTGACCTGGCCGAACGGGGTGTAGTGGGGCGAGAGCTTGGTGTCCTTCCAGACGAAGAAGAACTGGCTGCCGTTGGTGTTCGGCCCGGCGTTGGCCATCGCCACGGTGCCGGCCGGGTAGGTCGCCCCTTCGAGGTTCTCGTCGGGGAAGGAGTAGCCGGGGCCGCCGCTGCCGGTCCCGGTCGGGTCGCCGCACTGCAGCACGTACAGCCGCTGGGTGGTGAGGCGGTGGCAGTGGGTGCGGTCGAAGTAGCCCTTCTCGGCGAGGAACCGGAACGAGAAGGTGGTGCACGGGGCCTTGTCGGTGAGCGCCTTGAAGGTGATCGTCCCCTGGGTGGTGCGCAGGACGGCGTTGTACGGCTTGGCGGCCTTCTTCGCGTCGAACACCGGGATGCCCTTGAAGTTGTCGGCGGGCACGGCGGGCGAGTACACGCATCCGGTGCCGGCGGTCGCGGCGGCCGTCGGTTCGGCGGCGGCCGCCGCGGTGGTGGACAGGGCGAGCGGCAGGGTGCACAGGGCGGTGAGCAGCGCCCAGGACTTGCGGGTCGTCTTCATCTGGCGGCCTCCCCAGTGGAGTCGGTCGGGCATCGGCGTTGATCAGGGACCTGCCATACCTGCCCACTCGGGCCCCGCCCACACCCCGTACCGCTGCGGTCACACCCTTGACGGCCCCTTGACGGTCCGTCACGGCGGGAGCGCCCCGCCCCCCCAGTGGGGCGCTCCCGGGTCGTGCGGGGCGGTCAGCGGCCCCAGGCGGAGAACTCGGCGGTGGCGTTGTTGCCGCTGCCTCCGGCCGGCTGCGGGACGTAGAACTTCAGGTCGGTGCCGCTGGAGTCGTAGCTGTTGGAGCCGACGTACGGGTTGTTCCAGTGGACCTGGATGATCCGGCTGTTCAGCAGCGGGTTGGCGCAGTTGTCCGCGTAGAACCGGGCGTAGCCCTCGGTGCCGGTGGCGAAGCCGTTCGACTCGGAGGCCCAGCTGCCCTGCTGCCCGTCGTAGATGTGCACGGGCGGCTCGTAGGTCCAGATGCCGTGCGAGAGCCACCAGTTCTCGCGGGTGAGGGTGCAGCCGGTCCAGTTGTTCAGCTTGACGGTGGTGCTGCGGGCGGCGCTGGCGAGGGCCGGCTTGGCGGCCTCGGCGGTGGGCGCCCCGGCGGTCGCGGCGGAGGCCGTGCCGGTCAGCGTGAGGGCCAGTGCGGCGGCGGCGGTCAGCGCGCCGGCGAGGCGGATGCGGGTTCCCATGATTTCTCCCCCCGGAGTATCGGCGGCCGGTCTGTCCGCCGGCCGTGTCACCACTGTGCGACGTCGGGATAAACCTCCGATGGACGGGCAATGACAGCGGTGTTCATCCGGCCCTTGCGGGGCCCGGGCGCCGCCCCGGACGGGTACCCGCGCGGGGCGCCGCGTGCGCGCCCCGGGCGCGGGGCGGGACGGCCGTCGCGCCCCGGTGCGCCTGTGCGGGAGGTGTCGCAGGAGGAGAAGCATGGCGGCAGCACACCCTTGAGAGAGAGGCATCGTCCCGTGGCCAGCGAGTTCCAGCGCGCCAAGCTCACCACCATGTTCGCGGCGTTCGACACGGACCGGAACGGGTGCCTCGACCGGGACGACTTCCAGGACCTCGCGGAGCGCTGGCACCGTCTCCCCCGGGTGGCCGCCGATCCCGAACTGGCCGGGCGGGTCACCGAAGTGGTGCTCGGTTGGTGGGAGCGCCTGTCCGCTGCCGCCGACCGCGACAACGACGGCGACGTGGACCTGGACGAGATCCTCGCCATGGTCGACCGGCTGCCGGCCATGCTGGAGGCCGTCAACGCCACCGCCGACGCGGTCTTCGACGCGGTCGACGAGGACGGCGACGGCCGGATCTCGCACGCCGAGCACCGCCGGCTGGTCAACACCTGGCACGGCCGGGCGATCGACACCGCGGACGTCTTCGAGGTGCTCGACCGCGACGGCGACGGCTACCTCGGCCGGTCCGAGTTCGCCCTGCTGTGGGCGCAGTTCTGGATCAGCGACGACCCGGCCGACCCGGGCAACCTGCTCTGCGGGCCGGTCCCTCGGCAGCGGCCCCGGCCGTCGGCGAACTCGTCGGAACGCTGTCGGAGTTGAGGTGTTCACGGATACCCTCTGCGCGGACGGCACCGGCTGTCCGCACCGTGGAGGAGGGGTCAGGGTGAACACGCTCGCGGCACGGACGGGAGCCGGCCTCGATCCGGTGCTGGCGGACCGGGTGACGGAGGCCCTGCTGCTGGCCGGCCTCCCGGTCGCGCACGGCGGCCACGGGCCGGGCGTCCACCTGCTGCCGGACGGGGCGCCCGGGGCGGTCGTGCTGCGCTGGCTGGCCTCGCCCCGGTTGGAGGACGCGGCGACGGCGGGCGGCGGGCCGAATCCGGCGGCGGCGACCCGTCAACTGGTCGCCGACGCCGTGGAGAACGCCCTCGCCGAGTTCCTCCCCGCGCTCGGTCTGGACGCGGAGCACACCACGGTGCGCGGTGCGGCCGGCCTTCCGGCCGCCGCCCCGCCGGAGCCGAACTCCCCGCCGCCGGTGGATCCGGCGGTCCGGGCGGACCTGGTCACGGCCGTGCGCCGGAGCGCCGCGCTGGCCGGCCTCCCGCTGGCCACCCGCCCGGGCGCGGCCGGGATCACGCTGACCGCCTGCACCCCGACGGGGCTCCCCGATCTCGGCTGGAACCCGTCCCCCCGTCTGCCCGCGGACGTCCGCCCCGCCGTCCGGGACGCCGTCCGCCACGCCCTCGGCGTCGCCCTGGCCGCCACCGGCCTCCACCTCACCTGGCACCGGCCCCCGGGCATCCCGCCCCAGCTCCGCGCCCACGGCCCGTCCGGCGCCTGACGACCCGTCGGCCGGCTTCCTGACGGCCGGTCAGCAGTTCTCAGGAAGGTGGTCGGCGAGCAGGGCCGCGAAGTCCTCGGGGGTGAGGATGCGGATGCCGAGCTCCTCGGCCTTGGTGCGCTTGGAGCCGGCCTTCTCCCCGGCGACCAGGAGGGTGGTGCGCTTGGAGACGGAGGAGGAGGCCTTGCCGCCGGCGCGTTCGACGAGTTCGTTCATCTCGTTGCGGGAGAGGGCGGCGAGCGGGCCGGTCATCGAGCCGGTGACGACCACGGCCTCCCCCGCCAGCGGGCCGGCCTCGCCCGCTGCCGCGGCAGCGGCCTCGCCTGCTGCGGCGGGGCGCTGCGGCTCGGTGACCTGGGTGCCGACCTGCTGGGCGGTCAGCTTGTCGAGGAGCGGGGCGAGTTCGAGGAGCTCGGCGGCGACGACGCGGGCCTTCTCGGTGCCGATGCCGGGGACCTCGGCGAGGGCTTCGGCGTCGGCGGCGCGGATCGCGGCCAGGGAGCCGAAGTGCGCGGCGATCCGGCGGGACATGGTGCGGCCGGTGCCCCGGACGCCGAGGGCGCAGAACACCCGGTTGAGGGGCTGGCTGCGGGCGGTCTCGATGGCGGCCAGCAGGTTGTCCGTGGAGGTCTCGCCCATCCGGTCCAGGGCGAGGAGCTGCTCCCGGGTCAGGGTGAAGAGGTCGGCGATGTCGCTGACCAGGCCGGATTCGACCAGCTGGACGGCGCGGGTGCCGCCGAGGCCCTCGATGTCGAGCTGGTCGCGGCCGGCCGCGTAGATCACCGAGGCGACGGCCTGGCAGTTGCGGCCCCGGACGCAGCGCCAGCGCTGCTCGGAGGTGTCGATCTCGTCGCCGCAGCGCGGGCAGGCGGCGGGGAAGACGATCGGGGCCTGGGTGCCGTCGCGCCGGTCGGCGAGCGGGGCCTCGACGCGCGGGATCACGTCGCCGGCCCGGAAGACGTAGCAGAGGTCGCCGAGCATCAGGTCGCGACGGGTGATGTCGGCGGGGTTGTGCAGGGTGGCGTAGGTGACGGTGACGCCGTCGATGACCACCGGCTCCAGGACGGCGCGCGGGGCGATGATGCCGGTGCGGCCGACGTTCCACTCCACGTCGAGGAGGCGGGTGACCTTGTGCTCGGCGGCGAGCTTGCGGGCCACCGCCCAGCGCGGGGCGCGGGAGCCGCTGCCGGCCTGGTGGCGGTCGGCGGCGGTGTCGGCCTTGACCACCACGCCGTCGATGCCGAAGGGCAGGGCCTGGCGCAGCGCGGCGATCTCGTCGATGCGCTGTTGGACGGCGTCCAGGGTCTCGCAGCGGAGCGGGGCGGCGGCGGTGCCGGCGGCGGTGCTGGCGCCGAGCACGGCGAGACGGGCCAGCAGGGCGCTGTGCGAGAGGTCGACGTCCAGGCCGATGGCGTCGTAGGCGAAGAAGGTGAGCTCGATCCGGTACGGGCGGTCCTTGGCGCGCAGGGTGCCGGCCGCGCCGCTGCGCGGGTGGGCGAAGGCGGGCGCCTCGTGGGCCAGCCGGATCCGGTTCGCCTCCTCGAACTGGGCGGTGGTGAGCAGGACTTCGCCGCGCAGCTCGACATCGATCGGCTCGGTGAGGGCGGCGGGGAGGCCGAGGACGGCGTCGGCGGCGTGGGTGATGTCCTCACCGGCCAGGCCGTCGCCGCGGGTGAGCATCTGGACCAGGCGGCCGGCCCGGTAGCGGGCGGCGACGGCGAGCCCGTCGAGCTTGGGCTCGACGCACCAGCCGGCCACCGGGCGGCCCAGCCGCCGCTCCAGGCCGGCCGCCCAGTCGGTCAGCTCCTGGGCGTCGAAGACGTTGTCGAGCGACAGCATGGGGACGGAGTGCGGCACGTCGCCCCGGACGGCGCCGCCGGCCACCTTGCCGGTCGGGGAGTCGGGCAGCACCTCGCCCGGGTGCTCGTCCTCGTACGCGGTGATGGCGCGCAGCAGCGCGTCGTACTCGTCGTCGCCGAGCGGCGTGGAGCCGTCGGTGTAGTAGGCGGCCGAGGCTGCGACCGCGGCCGCGACCGCGTCGGCGTAGTCGGCGGAGGAGAGCAGCGAGGAGGCGGTGTCCGTCATGGGAACATCATCCTGACCAGCACTGACAATCCGAAGGAACGGTTCCGCATCGGCCGCTGCGGCACCGGGCCGGCGGTCCGCCGTCCCGGTCGGCGGGGGCCTCCCTCGGCCGAACTGACGGTGCGTCGGTTCAGAGCGCGGTGCCGATCAGGGCGAGCGCGCCGGCGCAGGAGACGGCGAGCACGCCGTTGCGGGTCGCGGTGGGCGACAGGCGCGGGGAGAGCGCCATGCCGGTGGCCGCGCCGAGGGCGAGCGCGGCCACCGGGGGCCAGGGCGGCGGCACCGGGCCGAGCACCAGCGCGGTGCCGATGTTCTGCACCAGGAAGAAGGCGTGCAGGGTGGCCCGGGCCTGCCGGGGCGGCCAGCCGGCGTTGGCGGCGTACAGGCCGATCGGGGGGCCGCCGACGCCGCCGACGACGTTCAGTGCGGCACTGGCGAGTCCGCTGATCCAGGCGCCGGCGGGGCGGCGCAGGAACGAAAGACACAGCCCGCGGGCGAGCAGCGCGACGCCGGCCAGCACGCCGAGGCCGGCGGCGACGGCGAGCAGCCGGGTGTCGACGGCGTGCAGGAGCCGGGCGGCGACGGGGGCGGCGAGCAGGGCGGGCAGCAGCAGCCGGCCGGCGTCCCGGGGGCGGACGTGCCGCCAGTCCCGGGACAGCGGCAGCAGCGAGGCGAGCACGGCGAGCAGCAGCACGGTGGGGACGCCGCGGTGCGGGCCGAGCGCGGCGATCAGGGCGGGGGCGGCGACCAGCGAGAAGCCCATGCCGGTGGCGGCCTGCGCGAACGCGCCGAGCGCGACGGCCGCCGCCGCGAGGGTCTCGGGGCCGGTCACCGGCTGCGGTCCAGGGTGCAGCGGCGTTGGAACCACAGGGCGACGGCCATCAGTGCGGCGGGCAGCACGGTGAAGCCGAGCAGCAGGGCGTCGAGTGCGGTGCCGCTCTGTGCGGCGGTGCGGCCGCCGGTGCTGGAGGCGAAGCCGCCGAGCGCGAGGGCGGCGGAGTACAGGTAGGGGCCGACGGCGGTGCCGGTGGCTTCGGTGGCGGTCCACACGCCGGTGTAGGCGCCGGCCTTGGCGGATCCGGCGGTGTCGGCGGCGTGGACGGCGTCGGACAGCAGGGAGAACGCGAACAGTTGCAGGCCGGAGAAGGCGATGCCCATGGCCATCACGACGACGGCGGTGAGCGCGGTGCCGGGGCCGCCGCCGAGTCGGGCGCCGGGCAGCAGGGCGAGCGAGCCGGCGGCGAACACGGCCTGGGAGAGCAGCAGTCCGCGTTGTTTGCCGATCCGCCGCGACCAGGCGCTCCAGCCGGGTCCGGCGACCATCGCGGGGGCGAGGAACAGGCCCATGAACAGCGCCGTCAGCGTGGCGTCGTGGAACAGGTACTGGGTGGCGTAGGGCAGCGCGGCCAGGAACAGGTGGGTGGTGGTGCCGGTGAACAGGTAGGAGAGCACCAGGGCGCGGAAGTTGCGGTCCCGGCCGGCGATCCGCAGGTCGGCGAGGGCGGAGTGTCCGGCGCGCGGGTCGGGCGGGCGGAAGCCGCAGGCGTCGGTGAGTCGGCGCACGCCGCTCAGGGCGACGGCGGCGGAGGCGGTCATCGCGACGGCCAGCAGCACTGCCATCCGGGCGTAGTCGGCGCGGCCGCCGCCGGCGGCGAGGGCGGGTGCGGCGACGCCGGCGCCCAGCAGACCGACCGTCAGCAGGGCCATCCGGAACATGAAGACCCGGGTCCGCTCGTGGTAGCCGACGAGCAGGTCGGACGGGGTGGTGAGGTAGGGCACCTGGAAGGCGGCGAACAGCAGGTTGCCGGCGATCAGCCAGCCGCCGACCCACAGCGCGGCGGGTGCGCCGGTGAGTGGGCCCGGGACGGAGAACAGGGCGGCCATCGCCAGGCCGAGCAGCAGTCCGGTGCGCATCATCCGGCGGCGGTGGCCGTGGGTGCGGGCCTGCCGGTCGGAGCGGGAGCCGAGCAGCGGGTGCACCACGATGTCGACGATCTTGGGCAGCAGCAGGGCGGGTCCGGCGAGGGCGGCGGGGACGCCGAGCACGTCGGTGAGGAAGTAGAGCAGCAGCAGTCCGGGCACGGTGACCCAGACGCCCATGCCGACGGAGCCGGTGGCGTACAGGGTGAGGGTGCGGCGGTCGGCCCGGGGCGGGGCCTGAGGGTCCGTCACGGGGTGCTCCGGTGGCGGGCGGCGACGCCGGCGGCGAGCGGGGCGTCGTCGAAGGAGCCGGCGGCGGCGCGCGCGGCGAGGGTCTTCCGGACGATCCGGTCGGTGAGGGCGGGCAGGTGCCGGGCGAGGAAGAACTCGATCGCGCCCTTGCGGGTGGTGGGCAGGTCGCGGCGGGCCCGGACGGCGAGCGCGGCGCGTTCGACGGTGTCGACGACGCCTTCGAGCGGCTCGTAGACGCTCATGCCGTCCAGCGAGAGTCCGGCGGCCCTGGTGGAGTCGTGGATGGGGCTGCGCACGGCGGACGGGTAGACGCAGCTGACGGTGACGTGGGTGGCGAGTTCGAGGCGCAGCGCGTCGGCGTAGGCGACCATGGCGCGCTTGGAGGCGCCGTAGGCGGCGGCCAGCGGGAGCTGCATGACGGCCATCCGGGAGGTGACCATGACGACCCGGCCGCGGGCGGCGACCAGCGCGTCGACGCAGGCGGCGGTGGTGCGCCAGGTGCCGAGGAGGTTGATGTCCAGTTGGCGGCGGGCTTCGTCGCCGGGGGCGAGTTCGGCGGGGGCGGGTCCGCCGATGCCGGCGTTGTTGACCAGGATGTCGAGGCCGCCGAGGGTGTCGAGGGCTTCGGCGACGGCGGTGGTGACGCTGGTGTCGTCGGTGAGGTCGCACCGGAGGACGGTGAACGGTTCGTCGCCGGTGGGGCGCAGGTCGAGGCCGACGACGTGGGCGCCGGCCCGGGTGAGGCGTTCGCCGAGGGAGCGGCCGATGGTGCCGGAGGCGCCGGTGATCAGGATGCGGCGGCCGCGCGGGTCCTGACGGCGGTCAAACAGTCGGATCGTCATATCGCAGCCTTCGGAGTGGGTTTGACGCCGGCCCGGCGGGCGCCGGCCCGCAGTTCGCGCGGCAGGGCGGCGGTGTACTGGTCGAAGTCGATCCGCATCATCGGGCGCTTGGCGCCCCAGCGGCGGACCGCGGCGGCGTGCGCCCGGCGGACCTGGGCGCGCTGCTGCTCGGGCGCGGGCAGCGCGTACCGGCCGGCCAGGTGGGCGGCGACCAGCTTGCCCTGGGCCTCGACCACGGGGAGCGCGGCGCCGGTGGACTGCATCAGGCCGACGAAGCTCAGCGTGGGCTCGTCGAGGTGGAAGACCCGCTGGTAGAGCGGCATCGCCTCGGGGTCGTCGCCGGTCCAGCGCGCGTCCAGGAACGGGATGGTGACGTGGTATCCGGTGGCCCAGACGATGACGTCGACCCGGTCGGCGGTGCCGTCGGTGAACACCACCCGGTCCCCGTCGAGCCGTTCGATGCCGGGGCGGGCCTCGACCTCGCCGTGGGTGAGCCGGTGCAGGATGGTGTCGCTGATGGTGGGGTGGTTCTGGAACAGGCCGCCGGCCGGCTTCGGCAGGCCGTACCTCTCGGGGGTGCCGACGGCCAGCCGCAGCACGGCCTGGGCGACGGCCTGCCGGATCCGCCAGGGCAGGACGGCGAGGGCGCCGCCGGTGGCGTCGGCGGGGCGGCCGAACAGGTACTTGGGCACGATGTGGCTGCCGTGCCGGGCGGACAGCAGCACCGGTCCGTCCGCCACGTACGAGGCGTCGACGGCGATGTCCATCGCGGAGTTGCCCATGCCGACGACCAGCACCTTCCTGCCCCGGTAGGCCTCGGCGTCGCGGTGGTCGTGGGCGTGCAGCTGGGTGCCGTCGAAGCGGCCGGGGTAGCCGGGGCCGGGCCACTTCGGTTCGCGGTTGTGGCCGTTGGCGACCACGACGGCGTCGTACCTCCCGGTCGCGCCGTCCTCGGTCCCGACCTCCCAGTGCGCGCCGGTGCGGCGGACGGCGGTGACGGCGGCGTGGAACCGGACCCGCTCGGTGACCC
The DNA here is from genome assembly GCF_042734615.1 of Kitasatospora sp. NPDC059646. NCBI lineage: Bacteria > Bacillati > Actinomycetota > Actinomycetes > Kitasatosporales > Streptomycetaceae > Kitasatospora > Kitasatospora sp. NPDC059646. The sequence continues at coordinate 44,336 of NZ_JBHWDS010000040.1, read as the reverse complement.
CGAACCGGTCGGCGTACTCGGCGAGGTAGCCGGCCACCCGGGCCGCGGACGGGTAGTCGGGCCAGTGCGCCGGCATCGGGTGGTCGGCGAACTGGGTGCGGCCCTTGCTGGTGTTCAGGTGCAGGCTGTCGTACGCGGGGGACGGGCCGGCGCTGTCGCCGCCCGCCCACAGGCCGCCGACCCGGTCGCCGCGTTCGAGCACGGTGACGTCGAGGCGGTGGTCGAGCAGCGCCTTGGCCGCGGCGAGCCCGGCCGCGCCGGCCCCGATCACCGCCACCTTCGTGGAGCCCATGGCCGGGCCCTCCTCTCTGCGGAAGGCGCTCATTCAATCGAATGATGGAGTAATGGGCAATGCTCGGTGAGCTGGGTTTTCGCTCTCCGTCACGCGATTGAAACCGACGCGACACGTCCGGTAGCCTCGGACTCATGAGCACCCGGTCCGAGGACGGTCCCCGCGAACGCATCCTGGCGACGGCCACCCGCCTGTTCGCCGAGCGCGGGTACGACGCCACCAGCACCCGGGCGATCGGCGACGCGGTCGGCCTGAACATCGCCACCGTCGCCTACCATGTCGGCGCCAAGCCGGAGTTGTACCGCGAGGTGATGCGCCGCGCGCACCTCGCCCAGCGCGAGGTGGTCACCGAGGCGGTCCGCCGGCTGCACGCCTGCGGCCCGTCCGCCGAGGAGACCCGGGCCGCGCTGCTCGCCTTCGTCGACGACTACCTGTCGTTCTGCCTGAGCCACCCGGAGGTCCCGGCGCTGTGGATGCGCCGCTGGCTGGCGGAGGGCTCCGACCTGTCGGACATCGAGACCGAGTTCGCCGGGCCGCTGGTCGCCGAGGTCGCCGCCGCCGTCCGGCAGGTCCTGGCCCGGGCCGGCATCGGTGCGGGCGCGGACGTCGAGATGCTGGTGTTCACCATCGTCTGGACGTCCCACTCCTTCGGCCAGGCCGGCGTGATCGACCCGGCCGGCCGCCGCCTGGGCCCGCTCGACCTGCCGGTCCTCGACCGCTTCCGCCGCCACCTGCACACCGTCGTCACCGGCGTCCTCGACCAGCACCCCTGACGCCCCGTCGCCGGTGCGGCCCGCGCCCGGGCCGACTCGCCCCGGCGCTCGCCGGCCCGAACCCCGAACTCGAACACCACTGTTCAAGTTCGGGGTTTTCCGGTATCCCTTAACCCGTACACCACTGTTCGAGTTATGGGGGTCACCTTGCACGGCACCGCACACCACCCGGCGACCGCCGGAGTCCGCTCCCCCGCGCACCCGCGCCGCCGACTGCTGCTCGGCGTGCTCTGCCTGGCCCAGTTCATGCTGATCGTCGACGTGACGGTGATCAACGTGGCGCTGCCTGCGATCGGCGCCGACCTGCACCTCGGCCGCTCGGCGCTGACCTGGGCGGTCACCGCGTACACGCTCTGCTTCGGCGGGCTGATGCTGCTGGGCGGGCGGCTGGCCGACGGGTACGGGGCGCGCCGCGTCCTGACGGCCGGTCTGGTCCTGTTCACCGCCGCCTCGTTGGCGGGCGGCCTCGCCGAGGGGCCCGGCGTCCTGCTGGCGGCGCGCTCGGCCCAGGGGGTCGGCGCGGCACTGGTCTCGCCGGCGGCGCTGGCCGCGCTGACCCGGGCCTTCGACGGGCCGGAGCGCACCCGGGCGCTCGGCGTCTGGGCGATGCTCGGCGGGATCGGCTTCGCGGCCGGCGCGATGCTCGGCGGGCTGCTCACCGCCGGCCCGGGCTGGCACTGGGTGTTCTTCGTCAACCTGCCGGTCGGGGTCGGCGTGCTCGCCGCCCTGCCCGCCCTGCTCCCGCCGTCCGGGCCGTCCGGCGCGCACCGGACGGACCTGCCGGGCGCGCTGCTGGTCACCGCCGCCACCGGTTCGCTGATCCTCGGCCTGGTCGACGCCGGTGACGACGGCTGGGGTTCGGCCGGCGTCCTGCTGCCGGTGCTCGGCTCGGCGCTGTTCTACGTCCTGTTCGCCGTCGTGGAGCGCCGGACGGCGGCCCCGCTGATGGACGTGCGCCTGCTGGCCCGCCGCCCGGTCGCCGCCGGGTCGCTGCTGATGCTGGTGGCCACCGCACTGCTGCTCGGCCTGGTCTTCCTGGGTTCGCTGTACCTCCAGGACGTCCGCGGGCTGTCCGCGCTCGCCACCGGCGCGCTGGTGCTGCCGATGGCGGCGGGCACCGCGGTGGCCGCGCACCTGACGGCCCGTCTGCTGGCGCACGCCGCCGTCCGGTCGGTCGCCGTCGGGGGCCTGCTGCTCGCCGCGGCCGGCAGCGCCCTGTCGGCGTTCACCGGCGGCCCGGCCTGGACGGTCGCCGGGCTGACGCTCGCCGGGTTCGGCGTCGTCCCGGTGCTGGTCTGCGCGACCACGACCGCGCTCGGGTCCGTCCCGCACCGGGAGGCGGGGGTGGCGTCCGGGGTGGTCAACACCTTCCACGGGGTCGGTGGCGCGGTCGGCATCGCGGTGGTGTCCACCGTCGCCGCGCCGGGCATCACCGCGCACTCCGCGGCGGGCTTCCCCGCCGCGCACCTGGTGCTCGCCGGGGCGGCGCTGCTGACGGCCGCGCTCGCCGCCGTGCTGGTACCGCCGGGCCGGGCCGAGCGCCCGGCCGGGGTGCACGGACACTGAGCCGGGCGGCGCTGCCTAGACTCCGACCATGGACTCCGACCAGCGCGCCGCCGCGCCCACCCGGCGGGCCGGCTCCGGCGGGCCCCGCCGGGCCGACGCCGAACGCAACACCGCCGCGATCCTCGCCGCCGCCGCCGACTGCTTCGCCCGCGACCCGCAGGCCAGCATGACCGAGATCGCCGCCGCGGCGGGCGTCGGCCGGGTCACCCTCTACGCCCGTTTCCCGTCCCGGGAGGCGCTGCTCGGCGAGCTGATGGACCGTGCGCTCGGCGAGGTCGCGGCCGCCGTGGCCGGCCGGCGGCTCGACCGCCTCCCCGCCGACCGGGCCCTGCGCACCCTGCTCCGCTCGTCCTGGCAGCTGCTCGACCGCAACCTGCGGATGCTGCACGCGGCCCGGCGCGCGCTGCCCCCGGAGGCCGTCGAGGAGCGCCACGCCGATGTCCTCGCCGCCGTCGGGCAGTTGATCGAACGCGGCCGGGACGAGGGCGCGTTCCGCACCGACCTGCCCGCCCACTGGCTGGTGACCAGCGTCTACACGCTGATCCTCGCCGCGGGCGACCAGGTCGAGTCCGGCCGCTTCTCCTCGGGCGAGGCGCTGGCCGCGCTGGAGGCGACCGTCGACTCGGCCCTGCGGCCGCCCGCCTGAGGTCCGTTGACGGGGTGTCAGCGTCCGTCGCGCGGGCGCTCCCACTCCTCGGGCTCGTCCGGCCCGTACTCGGCCTCGGACTGCTCGCGCAGCTTCTGCGCCCGCTTCTCCGACTCCGCCCGCTCCTCCGGCGACAGGTTCTCCGCCGCGGTCCGCATCTGCCCGAGCCGCTCGCCGATCGCCGAGAGGTAGCGGTCGGACTCCACCACGTCCCGCATCCCGATCCGCCCGCTCAGCACCTCGCGGGCCATCTGCTGCAGCTCCGGGCCGACGCTGTCCGTCTTCGCGATCGTCCGCAGCGCCCGGTGCAGCTCGGCCGCCTGCGCCGGGTTGTCCGCCACATCGAGCAGTTCCTCGTCCGAGATCTCCGGACCGTCCAGCTCGCGATCGTCTGCTGCGCCCATGGCTGCTCCCCCTCGGGATCGGTGATCAAGGAATCATAGTCGCCGTCCGCGAGGGGCGTCACGACGCGCCGACCGACGCGCCCGGCTCCGGGCGGGCGGCGGCCCGCCGGCGCAGCGTCGGGTCGCCGCCGCGTCAGATCGCCGCGGCCAACCGGGCCGCCGTCTCGGTGGCGGCGGATCCCCAGCGCGGGGCGCCGGCGGTGAGGCGGGCGCGCAGGCCGCGCAGTTCGTGGCGGACCAGGGCGGGGAGGGCGCCGGGCGGGGTGTCGAGCAGCGGGGCGAGGGTGGCGACGGCGGTGTGCGGGTCGTCCTGGCAGAGGTGGCAGTCGGCGATCCGGACCGTCAGCATGGCGCGGGCGGAGGGGAGTTCGCCGCTGTCGAGCAGGCCGAGCGCGGTGTGCGCGGCGGCCAGTGCGCGGCGGGCGAGGCGCGGGTCGCCGCTGGCGGCGGCGAGGTCGCGCAGGGCGGCGGCGGAGCCGGACGCGACGCGCATCCGCAGGGCGGGCAGGGCGAGCCAGGAGACCGGGGCGGCGGCGTCCTCGGGCCGGTCGAGGTGGTGGCGGGCCCGGCCGAGGTGGCGGACGGTGGCGCGGACGTCGCCGGCCAGGGCGGTGGCGCGGGCCTCGCCGATCTGGGAGAGCGCGCCGGACCAGTGGTGGCCGGGTGCGGCCCGGCGGATCTCGCGGGCGTAGTCGCGGGAGGAGGCGGGGTCGTCGTCGAGGAGGCCGAGGACGGCCATGTCGCTGAGTGCGGCGACCTGGGTGGCGGGGTCGCCGGCCAGGGCGGCCCAGCCGACGGCGCGGTCGAAGCAGGACATCGCGGTGGCGGGCCGTCCGCCGTGCAGGCGCAGGCTGCCCGCGGCGTGGGCGTGTTCGGCGGCGAGCCGGGCGAGCACCCGGCGGTGCCGGGCGGGGGCGTCGGCGAGCCGGGCGACGATCGCGCGCAGCGTGGCCTCGATCACGGCGCCGGGGCCGCGTTCGCCCATCGCCCTTTCGGCGCTGTGGAGTTGGGCGCCGAGGACGGCGGCGAGGGCGTGCACGGTGTCGGTGTCGAGCGGTCCGGCGGGGTTGCCGCAGAATGCGGCGTGCAGGGCCAGTGCGGCGTCGGCGGGCGGGAGTTGGCAGCCGTCGCCGCCGTGCAGCGGGCACTGCAGGTCGTAGTGCGGCAGCCGGGTGGGGCAGTTGTCGGCGGTGACGGACGCGGTCGCGGTGTCGCCGGGCGGCAGCGGGGGGCGCAGCAGGTGGGCGGGGAGGGCGGGGCGGTCGGCCTCCGCGCTTTCGGCACGTCCGTAGGAGCGGGTCAGTTCGCCGCTGGTGGAGAGGAGTTCGTCGAGGCGGTGGACGAGTCGGGGGGTGGCGCGGCGGGCGCCGTGTTCGAGCCGGCTGACGGCGGTGTGGTCGTAGCCGACGGCGGCGCCGAGTTGGGCCTGGGTCCAGCCGGCGCGGCGGCGCCAGTGGCGCAGGAGTGCGCCGAATTCCTGCCAGCTTCCGCTGTCCGGTGCCGCGACCGGTCCGGTTGCGCCCAGCATCCGCCGCCACCTCCCCGAAGGCTCCGCTGCGTCCGCCCGTGCGGGGGCGGTATCGAGACCGTACCGAACCGACCGGGGCCGCGTACATGGCGTGGTCTGTACCTGTTCTCTGCCAACTGTGCGTGACCTCCGGGTGTTTGACGGAACTTGCCAGCTCTTGGTGCGCCCTGTCAGGTCCGTTGACCGTGGCATGGCGAGGGTGTGAGGGTTCCGGGCACCCCCACACCCGTGGCACCCCACGCCGGGGCACCCCCACACCATTTGGAGCTCTGATGAAACGCAGATTGCTGACCGCCGGCACCACCCTGGCCGTGCTGGGCGGCATGCTGGGTGGTTTCGCCGGTCAGGCGTCCGCCGCCCCCGTGCCCGCCCCGCTCGCGCCGACGCCGCTGGCAGCGGCGGTCTCGGCGGCGGATCTGGCCGCGTCGGCCGGCCTGGACGCACTGGCCAAGGGCCCTGACGAGTCGTACGAGCGGCAGTCCGTCACCCCCTTCCTCGGCGGCCTGTACTCGGTGTCGTACCAGCGCAGCTACCGGGGTCTGCCGGTGGTCGGCGGCGACGCGGTGGTGCTCGCCGACGGCCAGGGCAAGGTCCGGGCGGTGCAGAACGCGGCGTCGGGCCCGGTCGGGGTGCCGACGAAGGCGAAGGTCGGCGCGGCGGCCGCGGAGGCGGCGGCGCGGACGAAGCTGGCGAAGGTGGACTCGGCCGAGGCGCCCCGCCTGGTGGTCCGGGTCAAGGACGGCACCTCGCGGCTGGCCTGGGAGTCGGTGCTGTCGGGTTCGGCCGAGGGCCGGCCGAGCCGCCTGCACGTGTTCGTCGACGCGGTCACCGGCGAGGTCGCCGACAGCTACGACGACGTGAAGGCCGGCACCATCAACAGCAAGTGGAACGGGCCGGCGGGCCTGACCATCTCGACCACCGGCTCGGGCAGTTCGTACTCGCTGCGCGACCCGAGCCGGCCGGGCCTGCAGTGCTCGGACTACTCGACCGGGCAGGTCTTCAGCAAGTCCTCGGACTCCTGGGGCACGGGCAGTGCCACGTCGAAGGAGACCGGCTGCGCCGACGCGATGTTCGCGGCGCAGAAGGAGTGGGACATGCTCCGCGACTGGCTGGGCCGCAACGGCCACAACGGCAACGGCGGCAGCTGGCCGGTGAAGGTCGGCCTGAACGACGTCAACGCGTACTGGGACGGCTCGACGATCTCGATCGGCCACAGCCAGTCGAACGAGTGGATCGCCGCGATCGACGTGGTGGGCCACGAGTTCGGGCACGGCCTGGACCAGTACACGCCGGGCGGCGCGAACAACGAGGCGGGCCTCGGCGAGGCGACCGGCGACATCATGGGTGCGCTGACCGAGGCGTACGCCAACGAGCCGTCCCCGTACGACTCCCCGGACTACACGGTCGGCGAGATGATCAACCTGGTCGGGCAGGGTCCGATCCGGGTGATGTACAACCCGTCGCAGATCTCCGGCAACCCGAACTGCTACTCGGCGTCCATCCCGAACACCGAGGAGCACGCGGCGGCCGGCCCGCTGAACCACTGGTTCTACCTGCTGGCCGAGGGCTCGAACCCGGGCGGCGGAAAGCCGTCCAGCCCGACCTGCAACTCGTCCTCGGTGACCGGCATCGGCATCCGCGACGCGGGCCGGGTGTTCTACGGCGGCATGCTGCTGAAGACCAGCGGCATGACGTACAAGAAGTACCGCACCGCGACCCTGACGGCCGCCAAGAACCTCGACTCCAGCTGCAACTTCTTCAACCGCACCAAGGCCGCCTGGGACGCCGTCAGCGTGCCGGCCCAGGCCGGCGACCCGACCTGCGTGGGCACTCCGACCAGTGACTTCTCGCTGGCGCTGAGCCCGTCCTCGGGGACCGTGCAGGCGGGCGGTTCGACCACGGCGACCGTCTCGACGGCCGTCGTCACCGCCCCGGCGGCGACCGTCTCGCTGTCCGTCAGCGGCGCCCCGTCCGGCACCACCGCGACGGTCTCGCCGTCCTCGGTGCAGTCCGGCGGCTCGGCGACGCTGAGCGTCAACGTGGGCGCGAACACCCCGGCGGGCACCTACACGCTGACCGTGACCGGCTCCGGCCCGGCCACCCACACCGCGCAGTACCAGCTGACGGTGAGCGGCGGGGGCAACCCGGGCGGCTCGGCCCCGGACATCAACGTGGCCAACGTGCAGGCGCACCTGAGCCAGCTGTACACGATCGCGCAGCAGAACGGCGGCAACCGCCGTGCGGGCACCGCGGGTTACTCGCAGTCGCTGGCGTACGTGAAGGGCAAGCTGCAGGCGGCGGGCTACACCGTCACCGAGCAGACCTGCACCTCGTGCAGCTACACCTCGAACAACCTGATCGCGGACTGGCCGGGCGGCCCTTCGGACCAGGTCACCATGTTCGGCGCGCACCTGGACTCGGTCTCGGCCGGCCCGGGCATCAACGACAACGGCTCCGGCTCGGCGGTGCTGCTGGAGAACGCGCTCGTGCTGGCGCAGCAGAACCCGACCATGAGCCGGCACGTCCGGTTCGCCTGGTGGGCCGGTGAGGAGCAGGGCCTGCAGGGTTCGCAGTACTACGTGGGCCAGCTGTCCTCGACGCAGCGCGCGGCCATCAAGGGCTACTACAACTTCGACATGGTCGGCTCCCCCAACGCCGGCTACTTCGTCAACAACGTCAACTCGGCCACCGCGGCGCCGCTGAAGGCGTACTGGGACTCCCTCAACCTCCAGCCGGAGGAGAACGTCGAGGGCCAGGGCCGGTCGGACGACTACCCGTTCCAGCAGGCCGGCATCCCGACCTCGGGCTACGCGGCGGGCGCGGACGCCGTCAAGACGTCCTCGCAGGCCGCCAAGTGGGGCGGCACGGCGGGCCGTTCGTACGACTCCTGCTACCACCAGGCGTGCGACACCACGTCCAACGTCGACGCGACGGTGCTGAACCGCAACGCCGACGGTGTGGCGTACGCGATCTGGAAGACCTCGGTGTCCGGCACCACCGTGCCCGCGAACGACTTCAGCGTCTCGGTGAACCCGGCCACCGGCACCGTCCAGGCCGGCTCGGCGGCGACCGCGACGGTCTCCACCGCCACCACCTCCGGCTCGGCGCAGAGCCTGTCGCTGACCGCGAGCGGCGCGCCGTCGGGCGCGAGCGTCTCGTTCAGCCCGTCCACCGTCACCAGCGGCGGCAGCTCCTCGATGACGGTCAGCACCTCCTCGTCCACCCCGGCCGGGACGTACACCGTCACCGTGACCGGCACCGGCGCCTCGGCCACCCACACCACCACCTTCACCCTGGTGGTGAACGGCGGTGGCAGCGGCAACACCACCTGGGCCGCCGGCGTCAACTACAACGTGGGTGACGTGGTCACCTACAACGGCGTCAGCTACCGCTGCCTGCAGGCGCACCTGTCGCAGAGCACCTGGACGCCGGACGTGGTCCCCGCCCTCTGGCAGCGCGTCTAGCGGCGGGGCACAGCACAGGGGCGGGTGCGCCGCGGCCGGTTGGGGGACGGGCCGCGGCGCACCCGCCCCGTCGTGCCGTCCTGAGCTGCCGTCAGGCGGGCAGGCGGACGACGGCGGCACCGGCCTGGGACTCGCCGAAGCCCCAGACCGCGACCGGCGTGCAGCCGACCGCGTCGGTGACGTCGCTCCACGACCAGTGCCGGGCGCCGCTGTAGTGGCCGCCCTCGCTGCGCGCGTCGGCCTCGGAGCGGCAGAGCATCCGCAGGTGGTCGCGGAGCGCGGGGTGCGCGACCGTGCGCAGCCGCTCCTCCCACGGCTCGGCGGCGACCGGGCGGCTGCCGAAGTCGTGGGCGGTGACCAGGTGTTCGGGGCCGCGCTCGGTGAAGGTGGCGGCCCGCATCGCGTCCCGCAGGGTGCCGTCGGTGGCGACCCGCAGCACGACGGTCAGCCAGTGGTTGAGCTTCTTGCAGGCCTTGCCGGTCAGGTCGACGCCGTGGCGGCGCAGCAGCGGCGCGAGTTGCGCGCCGCGCAGCACCGCCCCGTCGGCCTCATCGGTCGCGGCGACGGCCAGCAGGTCGGCGACGAAGCCGTCGTCGAACGGCCGGGGGCCCTTGTGCCCGTCCGCGCCCCACGGTCCGGTGCCGGCCAGCAGGTCGGGGTCGAAGCGGAACAGCGACGCGGCGAGGTCGAACTTCCAGTTCCACGGCGAGAAGGGGTGCGGGCCGTCCGGGTCCGGCAGGTGGCCCGCCCCGCCGTCCGACAGGGCGTCGGCGGTGGCCCACGAGTTGGGGAACAGGAACTCGTCGAGGGTGTCCGAGGCGTAGTACAGCCCGTACCCGGTGCCGGCGAGGTCGCCGGCCGCCTCCTCGCCGAGCAGCGCGGCGAAGGCGCCGCCGAGCGCGGCGTTCCACCCGCCGGGGTCCTTGTCGGTCGTCACAGTGCGCCCTTCTTCCTGTCGCGTACGGGAGTTGACGCAAGCTACCGCCTTCCGGCGACACTCGCTCCAGGTCCGCCCGACGGGCCGCACCCGTACGATGGCGCGCGGCCGGATCCGCGGATCGGACGGGTCGCCGGCCGGCCGCGGGGGTGAGGGTCGCCCGTTGTCGCACCGTGCCGCGCTGTTCACCGCCGCCTCTGCCGGACTACGGCCCCCGCGGAGGTGGCGCTGGTGCCGGCGTTCGTGCGGAAGACCTTCGTGTTCCAGGTGTTCGTCATCCCGTCCGGCTCGATGCTGAACACCCTGCGGAAGGACGACCGGGCCGCCGTCGACAAGTTCAGCCCGCGGCTGGGCGGGACGCCGAAGCGGGGCGAGGTGGTGGTGTTCCGCGACCCGGGCGGCTGGCTCGACGAGGCCCCCGGCGGCGGGGGCGTTCTCGGCGGCGTGCAGACGGCGTTGAGCTGGGTCGGCCTCGCGCCGTCCGCGAACGGGAAGGACCTGATCAAGCGGGTCTTCGCGGTCGCCGGCGACACCGTCGACTGCCGGGCGGGCCACCCGCTGACGGTGGACGGCACCGCTCGCGACGAGCCCCACCGCCACCCGGGCGCGACGCCCTGCGACGACTACCCGGTCGGTGCCGTCACCGTCCCGCCCGGCCACCTGCGGGTGATGGGCGACCACCGCAACGACTCCGCCGACTCCCGCTACCGGCAACTCCACGACCCGGGCGGCGGTTCCGTGCCGACCGGGAACGTGGTCGGCCGCGCCCGCCTGGTCCCGTGGCCGCTCTCCCGCTGGGACCCCCCGGTCCCCGCCGCCTTCCGGGCCATCGGCTGACCCTCACCGGCCCGCCACCACCGGGTGTCGCGCGCCTCCGGCGCGGGGTGCCGGGACGCCCGGCCCCCGTTCACTCGCCGAGGCGGTCGAGCCAGGCGTGGCCGGGGTGGATGCGGGCCAACAGGGCGGCGAGGTCCTGCCGCCGGGACCGGTCCAGGTGCGGCAGGACGCGGTCGAAGTCGGCCCGGTCCTTGGGGCGGGTGGCCTTCGCCTTGAACAGCAGGACGAGTTCGGGCCGCAGGTACGGGATGCCGCTGCCGGTGTGCTCGACGATCCGGGCGTAGGGCAGGCGCAGCGTCTCGTCGCGGCGGCAGATCCAGGTCGTCCCGTCGTGCGGCTCCCGGAACACGTCGAACCGCCACTGCCCGGTCGCCGGGTCGCGGGCCCAGGTCTGGTGGGTGGCCGCCAGCACCTCCGGCGCCGCGGCGGCCCACACCGTCCCGGACCCGACCGCGTCGAACTCCAGCTCCGGGAAACGCCGTTGCACCTCCCCGAAGGCCGCCGCGGGCACCGCGATCTCCAGGTCCCCGTGCGGCCGCCCCTCCCCGCCCAGGAACAGGTCGAGGGCCCAGCCCGCCGCCACGTACCAGGGCGCGGTGAGCCCCGCCAGCCGCGCCGCGACCTGCTCGGGCCGCCACGGCGCCGCCCACCCGGCAGTGATCTCGTCCTCGCCGGGCCGTACGCCGCCCGGTGGCAGGGTCTCCGTCACCGCTCGACCCTACCGGCCGGCGTCGCGTCCGTCAGTCGGCCCGCACCGGCTCCAGGCGCAGGCGCTGGAGCGGTCGCCACGGCGGCGGCTCGGCCGGGCCGAACCAGACGCGGACGTCGACGCCGGTGCGGACGGGCAGTCGGGGGAAGTCGTTGGCGGCGTGCTCGGTGCGGTGCAGGACGTGACGGGAACTCAGGTGGCGCTCGGCGTAGGCGTCGAACGCGGTCGCGGACGGCGGGGCGCAGATCGTCACGTCCACCTCCGGCGCGCCCGGCGGGGGCGTGTAGCAGGGGCCGCGCAGCAGCAGGACGTCGTCGCTGTCGATCATCGTGGCGTTGGCGGCGTCGCGGTGGGCCCGCCAGACGGGGCCGCCGTAGAACGCCTCCAGTGCGCGCCGACGGTGCGTCATGTCGGGGAAGGCGCGCAGCCAGACGAAGCGGTCGGGGTCGTCGAGGTCGCGGAAGCGGCCGCCGAGCGTGATGCCCGCGTCCTGCTGTCCGGTGACGAACTCCCGCTCGAACAGGTCGATCAGGGTGTCGCGGGCGCCGGGGTGCAGGGTGTACTGGCGGAGTTCGACGACGCTCATGCGGCTTCCCCGGCTTCCACGGCGGCCTCGGCGGTTTCGGAGGTCCCGGCGGTGGCGGTCGGTCCGGCCGTGTCGGTGGGTCCGGCGGTGCGGGTGAGGTCCATGACCCAGTTGAGCTCCCAGGTCCGGCCGCCGTCGGCGGAGAACTCCTGTTCCCAGCGGGCGTGGTCGGGGCCGAGGCGGTGCCAGGTGAAGTGCACCGCGATCGGGCGGCCGCCGTACCGGTCCTCGCCGTGGAAGTCTCCGCGGTCGCCGGTGAAGCCGCCGACCACGGGCGGGTCGAGCCGGCCGGTGCGGCTGTCGGACCAGTGGATCGCCCACTGCCGGGTCTCCCGGTCGAACAGCCGCAGCGTCACGCCCTGCCGGCCGAGGGTGGGGAAGGTGATCTCGTCGATGTTGCCGGCCCCGCCGAACAGCGGCCGGACCTCGGCGTGGCCGGGGAACTCCTCCCAGCTGCCGCCGGCCGGGTCGGCGAGCGGGGTGGTGAGGCGGCGGTTGGCCACCTGCCAGGAGCCGTGCAGGAAGTCGAAGTCGTTCATGGGCCGCAGGCTAGGACCGCTCCACTGACATCCACTGTCAGTGGAGCGGCGCACACTGACCGGTATGCGTGCGAGCCGCCTGGTCACCCTCCTGCTCCTGCTCCAGAACCGCGGACGGATGACGGCCCGTCAGCTCGCCGAGGAGCTGGAGGTCTCCGTCCGCACCGTCTACCGGGACGTCGAGGCGCTCGGCGCGGCCGGCATCCCGCTGTACGGCGAGGCCGGGCACGCGGGCGGCTACCGCCTGGTCGACGGCTACCGGACGCGCCTCACCGGGCTGACGGCCGAGGAGGCGCAGGCCGCGTTCCTCGCCGCGCTGCCCGGCACCGCCGCCGACCTCGGCCTGGGCGGGGCCCTCGCCACGGCCCGGCTCAAGCTCCGCGCCGCGCTCCCGGCGGAGCTACGCGCGCACGCCGACCGGATCGAGGAGCGCTTCCTGCTCGACGCCCCCGGCTGGTACGCGGGCGCCGACGACACCCCGCACCTGGCCGCCGTCGCCGACGCGGTGTGGGCGCGGCGCACGGTGCTGCTGCACTACCGCCGCTGGCGGGCACCGGAGGAGATCAGCCGTCAGGTCCGCCCGTACGGGCTGGTGTTGAAGGCCGGCCGGTGGTACCTGGTCGCGGACGGACCGTCCGGGCTGCGCACCTACCGGGTCGACCAGATCCTCGGACTCACGCTCCGGGACGAGGAGTTCACCGTCCCCGAGGGCTTCTCGCTGGCCGCCTGGTGGGCCGCCCAGGTGGCCGGCTTCCCCGCCCGCCTGCACACCGGCACCGCCCTGGTCCGCCTCACCCCGGAGGGCGCCCGCCGCCTCGGCGTCCCACCCGCCCCGACCGGCTGGACCGAGGCCCGGCTCCCGATCGAGTCCGTCGACCACGCCCACGACGAGTTCCTCCGCCTCGGCACCGACATCGAGGTCCTGGAACCCCCCGCCCTCCGCGAACGCCTCGCCGCCACCGTCCACGCCCTGGCATCGCGCTACGGCCGCGGGCCCGAAGCCCGCGGCGAGCGTGCGCGCCGAGGGGCGGGGGTCTGACGGGGGAGGTCCGACGACAAGACCCTAGGGTTTGAGGGACAGTACGACCGCGCTCCGGAGGACTCCTTGCTGCAACTGCGACTCATCGTTCCCGCCGACCTGCGCGGACAGGTGCTGGACCGGCTCGATGCCTGTGTCGGTGTCGCGCACGTCGCGGTGCTGCCCGGCGGGGCGGTTCGGCCGGCCGGGGACCTGGTGCTGTGCGACGTGGCCAGGGAGGCGGTCGACGAACTGCTGGGCGAGCTGCGGGCGTTGGGCCTGGCCGAGCGCGGGGCGATCGTCATGGACGAGACCGGGCTGACCATTTCGCGGACCGCCGAGGAGGCGGAGGAGCGAGCCCCGGGCGAGGGCGTGGACGCGCTGGTGTGGGAGGAGGTCTCCGGGATCGTCCACGAGGAGTCCACGCTCAGCTGGGTCTTCCTCGCCCTGCTGACCGTCGCCACCATGCTGGCCGCCTGCGGCGCCGTCCTGGACAGCGCGATCCTGGTGGTCGGTGCGATGGCCGTGGGCCCGGAGTTCGGTCCGCTCGCCGGGCTGTGCGTCGCCGTGGTGCAGCGCAGGGCCCGCCCGGCGGCCCGGTCGCTGCTGGCCCTGGTGGTCGGGTTCACCGTGGCGATGGTCCTCACCGTGGGCTTCGCGCTGCTGATGGACGCCCTCGGCCTGTTCAGCGATGCCAAGTTCGCGGCGGCTCGCCCCAACACCTCGTTCATCTGGCAGCCGGACGCCATGTCGTTCGTGGTGGCTTTCCTGGCCGGTGTCGCGGGCCTGCTGTCGCTGACCTCGGCGAAGGCGTCCGCACTGGTCGGGGTGGCGATCTCGGTGACCACCGTCCCGGCCGCGGCCAACGCCGCGGTGGCCGTCGCCTACGGCGAGTACGCGCAGGGCTGGGGTTCGGCCGTGCAGTTGGCCCTGAACCTGTTCGGGATCGTGCTGGCCGGCGTGCTCACGCTGCTCGCCCAGCAGGGCGCCTGGTACTTCGCCCGCCGACGCTGAGCCCTGCCGGGCGCCGAGGCCGGTGCCGGCTGCCGAGCCCACCGCCGCCGGAACCGTCGCGGGCGCTCACTCCGGCGGCCGCGGCGCCTCGCGGGTGGCGGGCAGGTGGCGGGTGAACAGCAGCGCGCCGCCGGTGATGACCGTGCAGGCGAGGACCGCGGACTTGAGGCCCTGGATCTGCGCGTCCCGGTAGTGGTCGACGAGGGCGGCGGCCTCCTGCGGCGGCACGTCCGACCGGGTGGCGAGCGCGGCGGAGACCTGGTCGGCGGGGACGAACGAGATCCCGGCCGAGACGTGCGTGCCGACCTCCTGCGCGACGGCCTCGCTCACCCGCGGATCGCTCTCGATCTTCGTGGTGACGGAGGCCGCGAGGGCGCCGATGAGCAGCGCGCCGATCAGCGCCGTGCCCAGCGAGGAGCCGAGGTTCTGCGCGGTGTACTGCAGGCCGCCGGCCTCGCTGCGCTCCGCGGTCCGCACGCTGGACTGCACGGTGTTGCCGAGTTGGGAGGCGAGCATGCCGAGGCCGATGCCGAGCAGCGCCATCGCGCCCGCGAACGAGCCGCCCTCGAGTTCCGGCCCGATCGCCGTGATCAGCCACAGCGTGGCGGCGAGCAGCACCAGCAGGCCGATCCGGACGATCGTCCGGGACGAGGCGAACCGCAGCAGCAGCGAGCCGCACATCGAGGTGGCGAGCATGGTGGCGGACACCGGCAGCAGTCGCAGGCCGGTCTGGAACGCGTCCAGTCCCTGCACGACCTGTAGGTACAGCGGGATGACGAAGAACAGGCCCAGCAGGACGGTGTTCTGGTTGAACAGCGTCACCAGCCCGGCCCGCAGCGGCCGGTTGCCGAACAGGCCGAGCGACACCAGCGGTGTCCCGCCCCGCCGTTCCCGGTGCCGTTCGTGGACGCAGAACAGGTACAGCACCGCGGCCCCGAGCCCGATGGCGAACAGCGTCGGCGCGAAGCCGAGCACGGTGAACGGGGGGTTCCTGGGCTGGACCCAGCCCCAACTGCCGCTCTGCAGCACGGCCAGCACCACCAGGGCGAGCCCGGCGGCGGACAGCGCGGCGCCGAGCACGTCCAGGGCGGGCCGTTCGGCCGGTGCGGGCTGCGGGGGGATCCAGCGCATCACCGCGAGGATCGCCAGCACCAGCACGACCTCTCCCGCGAACACCAGCCGCCAGGTCAGGTAGGTGGTGACCCAGCCGCCGAGCAGCGGGCCGACGGCGATGCCGGCACCGGCCAGGCCGCCGATCACCCCGTAGGCGATCGCCCGCTCGCGGCCCCGGTAGGAGCCGGCCGCCAGGGCGGCCAGCGCGGGCAGCACCAGCGCCGCGCCCAGCCCCTCGATCACCGACCATCCGACGGCGAGCACGCCGACCGTCGGAGCCACCGCGGTCAGCCCGGAGCCGATCCCGTACACGACCAGGCCGATGACGAAGACCCGACGGCGGCCGATCATGTCGCCGATCTTGCCGCCGGTCAGCATGAAGGCCGCCATCACCAGGGTGTAGAGGGTGATGACGGCCTGGATGGTGGTCACCTCGGTGTCGAAGTCCGCGACCAGTTGACTGATCGACACGTTCATCACCGAGGCGTCCAGCACCATCAGGAACTGCGCCGTCCCGAGGACGACCAGCGGCTTCCACCTGTTCACTGTGCCTCCCCGGCCCTCGCGCGGACCGGCGCTCGCCCCGGGTCAGCCGCCGAGGATCCGTGCCTTCTGTGCGGCGAACTCCTGCTCGGTGAGCACCCCTTGTTCCTTGAGCGCGGCGAGCTGCTGGAGCTGGTCGAGCTTCTGCTCCATGCTCGGGGCGGCCGCCGGCGGCGGGGCCGGGGCGGGCGGCGGGGCAGCGGCGACGGGTTCGGCGTAGGCGGCCTGCTGGGCGTCCTGCTGCGCCCAGCGGCCGGCCTGCCGGCGGGAGACCCGGTTGGAGACGGCGGTGGCGGTACCGGCGACGACCGCGGTGCGGGCGACGCCGCGGAGCAGTCCGGGCATGGGTTTCCACCCTTTCTCTCTCGGCTCGTTCTCGGGTGCCGGGCTCGGGTGACGGGCTCGGATGACGGGCTCGGGTCGGGGACGATCAGGTCGGGGACGATCAGGTCGGGGACGGTCAGCTCGCGGGGTCGGATCCCTCGACCGCGTCGAGGACCTCGACGAGGTCCTGCAGCGGGACCCGGCCGCCGGCGACCAGGCGGGCGTCGGCCCGGCGCAGCGCCGCGGCCAGCGGGGCGGCCCACCGGTTCTCGTAGAGGAGGACGGCGGCGGAGTCGCCGGGGTCGAGCAGGCTGCCGGCCTCGGCCAGGTCGTCGCCGCCGAGCAGGCCCGAGGAGGCGCCCTCGAACACGGCGAGGTCGAGCAGTCCGTCGCCGTCGAGGTCGGCGATCTCGACGGCCGCGACCGTCCCGTCGGCGCCCTTGCGGAGGAAGGTCAGGTCGAGGATCCGGATGATGCCGCGGTCGACCAGGTCGACCAGCAGGGGCAGTCCCTCGCCGGTCAGTCGGCTGCCCGGGAAGGAGATCACCAGGTAGTCGATCGGGCCCAGTTCGTCCACGTCGTGGGGTTGGTTGCTCATGGCGGCTCCCGGGGAAGGGCGGCCGGCCATGCGCGCCGACCGGCTGCGGGGCCGGCGGGCTTCGCCGCGGACCGGCCCGATTCCACGCTAGCCCTCACGGTGGACGGCCGCCCGTCCGCCGCCTGCGGGCCGCGCCGGGCGCGGTCGCGGGACGGACCGTGACGAGCCGCTACGCCGGGCGACCGGACCTGGGGCGGTCCGGGCGCAGCAGGACTTCGCTGCCGATCGGCGTGAATCCGCAGGCGAGGAACGCCCGCAGGGAGCGCGCGTTGCCGGGTGAGACGGCGGCGAACACCGGCTCGCCGTCGGGGAGGAGGGTGAGCGCGTCGGTGATCAGCGAACGGCCGCGGCCGGGGCCGGGCTCCTCCGGGTGGTGCAGCTCGATGCTCAACTCGCGTCGGCCGGCCAGACCTCGGGCGAGCGTGACCAGCCCGCGCCGGTCTCCGTACACGCCGACCTCGCTGCGCACCTCGCGGGCGTGCTGCACCCTGGGGTGCCCGTCCACCCCGTCGAGCGGCTCCAGTTGGGCGGGGCCGCCGCTGCCGCGGCCGACGAGTGTCGCGTCGAGGCAGCCGATCCAGCCGCCGGGGCCGGCCAGGTGGCGCAGGAAGCCGGGTGCCATGGACTCCCCGAACCCGTCCGGCTCCTGCGCCCGCACCTCGGTGTCGCCGAGCGCCGTGGCGACGACCGCATGTCCGGTGAACGCGACCGAGCACTCCAGCCCGTTCCCCAGCGCGGGCAGTACCGTCACCCCGCCGTCCACCGGCGGGAACTTCCCCTCGGCCGCGTTCAGGAAGTACCCCAGCAGCGGATGCGACTCGCCCATTCCTCGACCACCCCGTCAGTCCGTGAACCACCGATCCCCGAACCTACCCCCGCATCCGTCGCGGCGGGGCCGACTGCCCGCCCGCGGGGCTCCGGTGGCCGGTCGGCGGTGGTCGATCCGCTCGTCGAGGTCCTCGCCGAAGCGGCTGCGGTACACGCCGCGGGCGAGGAATCCGGGCGACTGGTGGCCGCGGCGGCGCGGGTCCGTGACCTGCTCGTCCCACGGGTACGCGCCGTCGAGGTACGGCCGGGCGGCCGTCTCCGGCGTCGACTCCCCTGCGACGATCGCGGTCCAGAGCTCGCGGCCCTGCCCGACCACTCAGCTCAGCGGCTCAGGTCCCGCCGTCCGCCGGGACGCCTTCGGCCGGGTCGGCCGGCGCCTCCTGCGCGGTCTCGTGGACGAGCGTGAAGTCCTCCACTACCTTGCGCGGCTGGTCGGCCAACCAGCGTTCCGGGGCGGCGAGTCGGGGTCGTGCCGCGTCCGGCGCCTGCCAGAACCGGTCGGGGACGTGGTCCTGCGGGTGGGCGGGGCTCCGGAGCATTCCGGTGCCCGTCGATGACCAGGGGATCCGGGCGAGAGCGGCGGCGGCCTTGACGCGGCGTCGGCCGGTGCAGTCGCAGTAGCCCCGGTCCCTGGCGAACGCGGACGCGCCCGGCGGAAGCTCCGGCCCCTCGACCGCGCTCGGCACGAATCCCCGACCGGGTCGTCCCGCCCGCCGTTGACGTGCCCCCTCCTCACGGCCCTCGCGCCCGCAGGTCCACCCGACCATGGCCGGGGCCGGACCCGGCCCGCGCCCCGGCATCGAGGAGCGGAGCGACGCATGACACCCCGTCAGAGCTGGCAGGACTCCGGAGCATTCCGGTGCCCGTCGGCGGCCAGGGGATCCGGGCGAGAGCGGCGGCGGCCTTGACGCGGCATCGGCCGGTGCAGTCGCAATGGCCCCGGTCCCTGGCGAACGCGGACGCGCCGGGCCGAAGCTCCGGCCCCTCGACCGCGCTCGGCACGAATCCCCAGCCCGGGTCGTCCCGTGTCCCCTTCTCACGGTCCTCGCGCCCGCAGGTCCACCCGACCGTGGCCGGGGCCGGACCCGGCCCGCGCCCCGGCATCGAGGAGCGGAGCGACGCATGACGCGCCGTCAGAGCCAGCCGGCGTACCCGGCCCGGTAGGCCGCCCGGACGGCCGGGCGGCGGACGGCGGGGCTGCGGGCCAGCAGGTCGCGGATCAGCCAGGAGTCGAACCAGACGCCGCCGCGCCGGCCCGGCGAGAGCGGGTCGTCGCGGTCGATCTCGGCGCGCAGCGCACCGCGGACCCGGACGGCGGGGCGGGTGTGCGGGAAGGCGAGGTGCCGCCAGACGGCGAGGTCGAGCGGGACGGCGGTGACGTCCGGCGGGGTGGGCCAGGGCAGGTCGGTCTGCGGGTGGCGCGGGACGAGGGCGAGCTCGGGGTGACGGGCCGTCAGCGGTCGGCCGGGGCCGAGCAGCGCGCAGCGTTTCACGGGGCCGTCGGTGCCGGGCTGGTAGTGCCGGAGGGCGTGGTCGAAGACGGTGGCGGCTCCGGCGTGGTCGAACGCGACGGGTGAGCCGTCGGCGGCGACGATCAGGTCGACCAGGGTGGTGCCGATCTCCTGGCAGCTGCGGTCGTTCCACCGGCCGTCGGCCCCGACGGGGGGCACGTCCGACCGGTCGTGGACCAGGTCGGTCCAGTCGGCGACGGGCGGGCGGGGGCCGGCCGGGACGCGGCGGACCGCGGCGGGTTCGAGCCAGACGGCCTGCCACAGCGAGCAGTCGTCCTCGCGTGCGCCGACGGGGTGCCCGCAGCGGGCGCAGGCCAGGTTGGGGCCGTCCTGGCCGGTGATGCCGCAGCAGTAGCCCGCGGCGGAGCCGGGGATCAGTGTGGTGCCGGTGACGTCGGCGGGGGCGAGCACGGTCCGCCCGGGCGGGCCGTCGGACAGGTGGTGCGGGACAGGGGCGTAGTAGCCGCGGGCCTCCGCCTCGCCCTCCGCGAGGTCCTCCCAGCTCCGCCAGGGCGGGCCGGACGGCTCGGGGTCGACCGCGTACGTCCCGGCGTCCATCAGGTCCGACAGCCGCAGGCCGTTGCCGACTTGGTGGCGGGCGTAGGGCGGGAAGCGGACCTGGCTGACCGGGCGGGTGAGTGCGCTCGCGCAGTGTGTGCAGGCGAAGAGCTCCAATGGGCACCCTCCTTCGACGATCCGCACAGGATCGGGCCCCGGGCGGGCCGGCCGCAACGAGTTTTCGACGGGGCGTCAGCCGGCGGACCCGGCCGCCCCGTCCCGCAGTGCCGCGTCGACCTGGGCGCGGTCGTAGCCGATCCGGACGAGGTCGAACGCGGCGGGTCGCGGGCGCTGCTCGGGCGGCAGCGCCAGGTGCGCGTCCACCTGCTCCCGGCTGTAGCCGCGGCGGACCAGGTCGAAGGCGGGGGCCGGCCCCTCGTCCGGCGAGGTGGCGCTCCGGCGTTGCCACCAGCGGGTGCGGCGTTCCTCGGTCATGGCTGTGGCCCTCCCCTGTCCCGGCGCGCGTTGCTGCCGGGGATGCTACTCGCCGACATCCGGCACCACCTATGGCACCACCTGGCACCGCATGGCATCACGTGGCACCACCCTGAGCCATCCCGAGCCATCCCGAGCCATCCATCATCGCCCCAGGTCAGAGCCCCCGGGGCTGCCGGGCCGCCGGCATGGCATCACGAATCGCTTGCCATGGCACCAAAGTGGTGCCACCATGGAGCCATGGACCTCACCCCGTATGTCGACAACCTCCGACGCGAGCTCGCCGTCGCCGCCGAGGCCGGCGGACCGGACGCCCGGGAGCTGGCCGATCGGCTGACGGCTCCGCTGGAGTCGGCGACCCGGCTGACGATGCTCAACGTGCTCTCCGCCGCGATGGCCGAGATCACCCGCGAGCTCGCCCCGGGCTCGGTCGACGTACGGCTGCGCGGCGTGGATCCGGATTTCGTGGTGACCCGGCCGCCGGTCGAGGCCGCGCCGGCCGAGCCGGCCCCGGAGCCGGCTGCCGCGCTCCCGCCCGCCGAGCCGCCCGCCGCCGAGGACGACGGCGCCACCGCCCGGATCAACCTGCGGCTGCCGGCGCAGCTGAAGGCGCGTGCCGAGGAGGCCGCCGCCCGCGAGGGGCTGTCGGTGAACGCCTGGCTGGTGCGCGCGGTGGCGTCGGCCGTGGAGGGCGGGGCCCGTCCGCGCCCGCAGCAGCCGGAGCGACTGCAGGCGGTCGGCCAGAGTTTCACCGGCTGGGTCCGCTGACCTCGGCCGCCCGAGCACCGAGCACCACCCCGGGCCGGCGACGGCCCCGGGCTCCATCCCGGGCGTGCGACGGCCGGGTTCCCACTCCTGACGACCCGTGAGGACGGTACAGCCATGCCTTCTTTCGACACTCCCGAGCCGATCTCGCTGAGCGCTCAGGTGTACTGCGGCTCGCTGCAGGTCACCGCGACGGACCGCACCGACACGGTGGTCGAGGCCCGCCCGCACGACCCGAAGCGCGAGCCGGACGTGCGGGCCGCCGAGCAGACCGAGATCGGCTTCGCGGGCGGCGTGCTGACCGTCCGCACTCCCCGGCAGCGCTCCCTGATCGGCCGGTCCGGCGTCGTGGACGTGTCGGTGGAGGTTCCGGCCGGGTCGCGGCTGGAGGCCGCCGGCTCCTGGCTCCAGGTGTTCGGCGAGGGCCTGCTCGGCGAGGTGCGGGTGAAGAGTTCCGCGGGTGACGTCCGGCTGGACCGCACGGGGCCGCTGCACCTGACGGCCTCGCACGGGTCGATCACCGTCGACGGGGTCCGGGGCCGGGCGGAGATCACCACCAGTTCGGGCAGCCTGCGGGTGGGGCTGCTGGACGGTCCGGCGGTGCTGAAGAACTCGCACGGCGCGACCACCGTCGCGCTCGCCACCGGGGACCTGCGGGTGAGCGGTGCCAACGGCGACATCACCGTCGAGCGGGCCGAGGGCTCGGTGCACGCCACCACCGCGCACGGCACTCTGCGGATCGGCGAAGTGGCGCGCGGCACCGTGCAGTTGGAGACCGACTTCGGCGCGATCGAGGTCGGCGTCCGGGCCGGCACGGCCGCCTGGCTGGACGTCAGCTCGCAGCGCGGGCAGGTCCGCAACACGCTCGCCGGGACCGGCGCCCCCGAGCAGGACGAGGAGACCGTCGAGGTCCGCGCCCGGACCCGCTTCGGCAACATCGACATCCGCCGCGCCCGCGCCTGACGCCTCTCGGCAGTCCAGCAGTTCAGCACCTTTCACCTTCGAGTCCGCCATCGGGAGGACACATGCGCTCAATTGTCATGCCCACATCCAATAAGCGCTCGGGCCCCGCGGTCTCCGCCGTCGGCCTGCGCAAGTCGTACGGAGACCGGACCGTCCTCAACGGAATCGACCTCACCATCCCCGCCGGGACGGTCTTCGCCCTGCTCGGCCCGAACGGGGCGGGCAAGACCACCACCGTGGAGATCCTCTCCACCCTGGTCGGCGCTGACGGCGGCCAGGCGCAGATCGCCGGCCACGACCTGGCCACCGACCCGGACGGAGTCCGGTCGGCGATCGGGGTCACCGGACAGTTCGCCGCCCTGGACGACATGCTCACCGCCGAGGAGAACCTGCTCCTGATGGCCGACCTGCTGCGGCTGCCCCGCAGTCGAGGGCGCTCCCGGGCACGGGAGTTGCTGCAGCGCTTCGACATCGCGGAGGTGGCCGCGAAGCGCGCCGCGACCTTCTCCGGCGGTATGCGCCGCCGTCTCGACCTGGCGATGACGCTGGTCGGCGACCCCGAGGTGATCTTCCTGGACGAGCCCACCACCGGCCTCGACCCGCGCAGCCGCCGCACCATGTGGGACACCGTGCGCGGCCTGGTCGCGGGCGGCACCACGGTCTTCCTGACCACCCAGTACCTGGAGGAGGCCGACCAACTGGCCGACCGGATCGCGGTCCTGGACGGCGGCCGGATCGTCGCCGAGGGCACCGCCGACGAGCTGAAGTCACGCATCCCCGGCAGCCACGTCCGCCTCCGCTTCGCCGAACCGGCCGCCTACGACCGCGCCTGCGCCGCCTTCCCGGCGGCGAGCCGGGACGAGGAGAACCTCGCCCTGCGGATCGCCGGGGACGCGGGCCTGGACGCCCTGCGCACCCTGATCGACCGGCTGGACGCGGCCGGCGTCCCGGCCGCCGACTTCTCCGTGCACACCCCGGACCTGGACGACGTCTTCCTCGCCCTGACCGGAACCGCCACCGGAACCGCCGCCGTCCCCGCACCCCGCCCCTCCCTCGCCCAGGAGACCCCGCGATGAGCAGCACCCTCGCCCTGTCCGTGCACGACTCGATGACCATGCTGCGCCGCAACCTCAAGCACGCGGCCCGCTACCCGGCGGTCTCGCTCGGGCCGGCGATG
The DNA here is from genome assembly GCF_042734615.1 of Kitasatospora sp. NPDC059646. Taxonomy (NCBI): domain Bacteria; kingdom Bacillati; phylum Actinomycetota; class Actinomycetes; order Kitasatosporales; family Streptomycetaceae; genus Kitasatospora; species Kitasatospora sp. NPDC059646. The sequence continues at coordinate 21,208 of NZ_JBHWDS010000040.1, read as the reverse complement.
ACACCGATCCTGATGCTGCTGCTGTTCGTCTACGCCTTCGGCGGCTCGATCGGCGCGGGCATCGGCGGCGGCGGCCGGGACGCGTACCTGGCCTACCTGACGCCCGGCATCGTGGTGATGGGCGTCGCGGCGGGCGCGATGTCCACCTCGATCGCGGTCTGCTCGGACATGACCGGCGGCATCATCAACCGCTTCCGCACCATGAACATCACCCGGTCCTCGTTCATGACGGGCCATGTGATCGGCAGCGTGATCCAGACCATGACCGGCCTGGTGCTGGTGATCGGGGTGGCGCTGGCGGTCGGCTTCCGCTCGGACGCGAGCGCGCTGGAGTGGCTGGCGGCGTTCGGGCTGCTCACCGCGATCGCGTTCGCCGTGACCTGGCTGTCGGTGGCGCTCGGCCTGATCTCGAAGACCGTCGAGTCGGCCAGCAACAAGCCGCTGCTGATCCAGTTCCTGCCGTTCCTGGGCTCGGCGTTCGTGCCGGCCGACTCGATGGCGCCGGGGCTGCGCCTGTTCGCCGAGTACCAGCCGTTCACGCCGATGACGGAGACGCTGCGCGGGCTGCTGTCGGGTTCGGCGATCGGCTCCAGCGGCTGGGTGTCGCTGGCCTGGTGCGCGGGCATCGGCGTGGTCGGCTACGCCTGGTCGCGCAGGCTGTTCGGCCGCACCGCCCGCCGCTGACCCGCCGTCAGCAGTCGACCGGGGGCCCGACGATCCGTCGGGCCCCCGGCAGGCGTGGGTCAGTTCACGGGGGTGTAGACGCGTTCGACCTGCTGGGTGCCGGACCTGGTGCGGTAGGAGCGGACCCACTTGGCGGTGGCGTCGGGCCTGGTGCGGTCGGACAGGACGTAGTAGTCCATCTGGGCCCGCTCGGCGGTGATGTCGAGGACGCCGTAGCCGTGCGAGTCCAGGTCGGTCCACTTGACGTGCCGGTTGGCGGCCTGGATCGCGGCGGAGGCCACCAGCGACAGCGTCTGCGGGGCGACCTTGAGGATGTCGTCGATGTTGTCGGAGCTGACCGAGGTGACCACGAACTCGGTGGCGGCGCTGCCGGAGGACGGGTAGGTGGCGGCCTCGAACGGCACGTCGCAGGCCCAGGCGGAGTGGATGTCGCCGGTGAGGAACACCGTGTTGGTGATGCGGTGGTCCTTCAGGTGGCCGAGCAGTTCGCGCCGGTCGTGCGTGTAGCCGTCCCACTGGTCGACGTTGACGGCCAGCCCCTCGCCGGGCAGGCCGAGCAGTTGGGCGAGCGGGCGCAGCAGGTAGTCGGGCAGGGCGAGGAACGCGACGGGCGAGATCATCACCTCGTTCCCGACCAGTCGCCAGGTGGTGTCGGAGGCGGCCAGCCCGGCCTTCAGCCAGTCGAGTTGGGCCCGGCCGGTGAGGGTGCGGTCGGCGGAGTCGACGTCGCCGTTGCCGATGCCGGCCTGCTGGGAACGGAACGAGCGCAGGTCGAGCAGGTGCAGGTCGGCGAGCCTGCCGTAGCGCAGTCGCCGGTAGGTGGTGCCGGCGACGGACGGGCGGACCGGCATCCATTCGAAGTAGGCCTGCTTGGCGGCGGCGACCCGGGCGCTCCAGTCTCCCTCGGTGCCGGGGGTGTGGTTCTCGGCGCCGCCGGACCAGGCGTCGTTGGCGAACTCGTGGTCGTCCCAGATCGCGATGGTGGGGACGGCGGCGTGCAGCGCCTGGAGGTCCGCGTCGGTCTTGTAACGGCCGTGCCGGGTGCGGTAGTCGGCGAGGGTGAGGATCTCGTGGGCGGGGGCGTGCGGGCGCACCACGGTGCCGCGGGTGCCGTACGCGCCGGAGGCGTACTCGTAGATGTAGTCGCCGAGGAACAGGAAGACGTCGAGGTCGCCGCGGGCGGCGAGGTGGCGGTAGGCGGAGAAGTAGCCGGCCTCCCAGTTGGCGCAGGAGGCGACGCCGAGGCGCAGCCGGTCGACGGCGGCGTCGGTGGCGGGGGCGGTGCGGGTGCGGCCGACGGGCGAGACGGCGTCGCCGGCCAGGAAGCGGTACCAGTAGGCGGTGTCGGGCTGCAGGCCGCGGACGTCGGCCTTGACGGTGTGGTCGGTGGCGGCGGTGGTGGTGACGGTGCCGCCGGCGGCGATCGCGGTGAAGGCGCGGTCGGTGGCGAGCTGCCACCGGACGGTCGTGTCGGGTCCGAGGCCGGAGCCGGGTGCGGCGGCGGCGACGGGGGTGACGCGGGTCCAGAGCAGGATGCCGTCGGGCAGTGGGTCGCCGGAGGCGACGCCGTGCAGGAACTGCGGTCCGTCGGCGGCGGCGGCGCTGCCCGCGGTGGCGGCGAGCGGCAGGGCGAGGGCGCCTGCGGTGAGGGCGGCGGCCTGGATGACCCGCCGGCGCGGCGGACGGGCGGCGGACGCGGCGGCGGACGCGGCGGCGGTGGGCGCGGAGGCTGTGGGTTCGGTCACACCACCTGAGGCTTACTCACGGGTAATGGCTTGTCCAGACCCCGGGTTGACTATTCGTCAAGCTTTCACCACGATATCGCCGAGCAATCAGATCGTCTGCGAACCGCTCGGGGGGCGCGGGCGGCTCCGGCACTCTGGGGGGCAGGCCGATGGCCTGGGACGACGACGGGCCGCGGGACGCGGCGAGAACCGGCCGGACGGGCTGCTGGTGGCTGCTCGCCTGCCTGCCGCTCGCCTGGCTGGGCAGCGGGGAGGTGCTCCAGTTGTCGCGCGGCTACCCGCCGCCGTGCGTACCGGGCAGCGCCGGCTCTGCGGACTTCTTCCTCACCGCCTACCACCTGCTGGTCGCCCCGGCCGCCTTCGCCCTGCTGGTCGCCGCCGGGCTCCTGGCCCGACGGCCCGCAGCCCGCTGGCGACTGCTGCTGTGGACGCTGATCGTCCTGCTGATCCACTTGAACGTCCGTCACTGGCTGCAGGGCCCGGCGGACTTCTGCTGACGCGCCGGGGCCCGTCCGCCCGTGCGCGCCGGGGCCGGTACGGTTCGGGTACGGCGACGCACCGGAGGGGGCTCCCATGACGGACCGACAGCCCGAGCGCGCACCGGGCGCTCCCCCGTACCGGGGGCTGATCCTGGACTTCGTCGGCGTGCTCACCCGCGACGTCCGGGAGTCGTTGCGGTCCTGGTGCGAACGGGAGGGACTCGACGCCGACGCGTGGCGCCGGACCCTCACCGAGGATCCGGTGGCCCGGGCGCTGTACGCGGACCTGGAGGTCGGCGTCATCGGGCAGGCGGAGTGGAACCGGCGCACCGCACCGCTCCTGGGCCTGCCCGACCACGTGAACCTGATGGGCCGGGCGTGGGCGGCGGTCCGGCCGGCGGCCCGGATGGTCGGGCTCGCCCGGGCCGCCCGGGCGGCCGGCTGCACGGTCGCCCTGCTGTCGAACAGCTTCGGCACGGACCCGTACGACCCGTACCGGGCCCTGGGCGTCCGGGAGTTGTTCGACGTCGTGGTGATCTCCGAGCGGGAGGGGATCGCCAAGCCGGACCCGGCGATCTACCGCCTGACCTGCGAGCGGATGGGCCTGCCGCCGGAGGCGTGCGTGTTCGTCGACGACCGGCCGGTCAACCTCGCCCCGGCCCGCGAACTCGGCCTCACCACGGTGCACGCCGAGGGCGAGGAGGCCGCCGTCGAACACCTGGCGCGGCTGCTGCGCCTTCCCCCCGCCGCGGCCTGACGCCCGACCGGCCGCGGCGGGGGCGGCCCGTCGGGGCCGGAGGTCAGCAGCCGGCCAGGACGTTGGCCAGCGCCGTCTTCTCGGCGGAGTCGACGGACAGGTTGTAGTAGTACTTCACCTGCACCCAGGCGCGGACGTAGGTGCAGCGGTAGCCGGTGACCGGCGGCAGCCACTCGGCCGGGTCCTTGTCGCCCTTGGAGCGGTTGGAGCTGGCGCTGACGGCGAGCAGCTGCGGGCGGGTGACGTCGTTGGCGAAGGCCTGGCGCTGCGCGGTGGTCCAGGCGGAGGCGCCGGAGTCCCAGGCCTCGGCGAGCGGGACGATGTGGTCGATGTCCAGGCTGGACGCCGAGGTGAAGGTCAGGTTGTCGTACGGGGAGACCCAGGTGCCGGAGGTGGCGGCGCAGCTCGAGTCGGTGACCACGTTGGAGCCGTCGCGCTTGATGACGGTCTCCCGGGTGTTGCAGGTGCCCGAGATGGTGATCCAGGTGGGGAACAGGTCGCGGCTGTAGCCGGTGCGGTCCTCGGCCTGGACGGTGAGCTGGCTCAGGTAGCTGCGGGCGGTGGCGGCGGAGACCGGGGTGGGCAGCGCGGCCTGGGCGGTGCCGGCGCCGACGGTGAGCGCTCCGGCGGCGAGGGCCGCGGTGGCGGTGAGGGTGGCGATGCGGCGGAGGGCGGCGAAGCGGCGGACGGAACGGTTCGTCACGACGGGTGCTCCTGGACTCGTTGCGGGGCAGGGTGCGGGTGCCGAGCCAGCGTGGCAGGACCGGGGTCTATGCGGGTAGATCCCCGGCCGTGAAGATTGCATTACCGTCCGATGGCCATCTCCGGCGACGATGTGAAGGTCCATCATCAAACGACCGGTGGCCGCCCGGTGCGGCCTTCCCGGCTGCGTGCGGCGGGCCGCTCGGCGGCCCGACGCGGCCGGCACGGTCCGGTTCAGCGACCGCGCGAGGCGGGCCAGCGGTCGAGCGGGAGCGGGCCCCGCGAGCGGATGGTGCGGATCGCGAAGGTCGAACGGGCGTCCCGCACCGGGCCGATGGCCAGGATGTCGTCCAGCAGCACCTGCTCGTACGTGGCCAGGTCCGGCACCGCGATCTCCACCAGGAAGTCCGCCTCCCCCGAGATCACGTGGCACGCGACCACGGCGGGAATCTCCGTCAGCGCCTGCTCGATCTGCCGCGAGGTCTCCCGGGAGTGCTGCTCCACCCGCAGCGCGACGAACACCGTCAACCCCAACCCCACGCGCTCCCGGTCGAGTTCGGCCCGGTACCCGGCGATCACCCCGTCCGCCTCCAGGGCCTTCGTCCGCCGCAGCGCGGAGGACGGCGAGAGCCGGACGGCCTCGGCGAGATCCACGTTGGCCGTCCGGCCGTGGCGCTGCAGGTGTTCGAGGATGGCACGGTCGATGCGGTCGTACTGCTGGCTCGGCATGCTGTGCACCCTAGCCGGGCCTGCGTGGTGGATTCTGCCGTTCCGGCCTCGCGGTACGGGGGAATTCGCCAGCGCGTGCCGCGCGGTCGGGGCCAGAATCGGGTCATGTCCGAGAACACCGAAGGCCGCTCCCACCTGTCCACCGCCGGCGCGTCCGCGCTGTACATCGGGGCTCTGCTGGGTCCGAGTCTGCTCCTGCTCCCGGGGCTCGCCGCCCGCGCGGCCGGGCCCGCCTCGCTGCTGGTGTGGCTGGCGCTGCTGGTGCTCTCCGGGCTGATAGCCGTGGTGTTCTGCGCGCTGGGCACCCGGCTCGGCTCGACCGGCGGCGTCGCCGGCTACACGGCGGCGGGCCTCGGCGAGCGGGCCGGACGGGCGGCCGCCTGGTGCTTCCTGGCGGGCGTGGTCGCGGGCGCGCCGGTGGTCTGCCTGATCGGCGGCAGCTACGCGGCGGCGGCCCTCGGGGCCGGCGACTCGACGGCCGTCCGCGCGGCCCTGCTGCTGCTCGGACTGGTGCTGGCCGTCCGGCTGTTGGGCGTGCGCACCGGCGCGGGGCTCCAACTGGTGCTGGTGTCCGTGCTGGTGGCCCTGGTGCTGTTCGCGGTGCTCGGTGCCGCACCGCACGCGCGGGCCGAGCACTGGACGCCGTTCCTGCCGTACGGCTGGGCGGGCGTGGCGCGCGCCGCGCCGCCGCTGATGTTCGCCTTCGTCGGCTGGGAGGCGGCCGCCTCCCTCACCACCCGCCTGCGCGACCCGCGCCGGCAGCTGCGCCTGGTGGTGCTGATCGCGTTCGTGGTGACCTCGCTGCTCTGCCTCGGCCTGGCCGCGGCCACCGTCGCGGTGCTCGGCCCGGGCGCTGGCGGGGCCGTCCCGCTGGCGGACCTGCTGCGCGCGGCGATCGGCGGCGGCGGCCGGATCCTCGCTGCCGGCGCGGCCCTCGTGCTGACCCTCGCCGCCACCAACACCTACCTGACGGGCGCCGCCGAACTCACCGAGGCCCTGCTCCCGCCCCGGCCGAACCCCGGCCGCCGCGGCTCGTACGCCGTGGTCGCCACCACCGCCGTGACCGGCGGCCCGCTGATCCTCCTGGTCGGCTCGGGCGTCCTGACGACCTCTCAGCTGGTGGCCGTCCCGACCGCGCTCTTCCTCGCCGTCTACCTGGCCTGCACCGCCGCGGCGGTCCGCGTGCTCGACGGCCCCGCCCGGGCCGCCGCCGCCGTCTGCTGCCCCGCCGTCCTGGCGCTGCTCCTCGGCACCGGCTGGCCGGTCCTCGCCGCGGCGGCGGTCGCCCTGGCGGCGGCGTTCCTCGGCCGGCGCCCGGGCGACGTTCCCAACGCCGACGAAGCACCCGCCACGGCAGAGCTGTTGAGGACCCGCTGATCCCCCCGGCGCGCGGGCCGTCGCGGCGTCAGGCGCCCGCGCGGGGGGCGCCGTCACCGCGGTCCTCCCGCAGGGCGGCGAGCCGGACGGACCACTCCCGTTCGGCGACGGCGACGCCGCGCTCCAGCGTCTCCACGAACTCCGCCCGGCGCACCGACACCACCGTCGGCTCCTGCCGGGGCTCGGTGCCCCAGGCGGCGCCGCCTCCCTCGAACGTCCGGCAGGCGAGGTGCACCGACTCCCCGTCGGGGAACGCGAACACCGCCGCGTCGTCGGTGCACTCGCCCCACTCCAGGAAGACCCACCGCGCCAGTTCCTCCGCGGCCCCGTCGTCCGCACCGAGGCCGGCCTCGTCGTACCTCGCCCGCTCGGCGACCCGCAGGGCCTCCACCGGCGAGGTGAACCCCGCCGGCGCCGCGGTCGGAACGCGGAACCGGACGAGCTCGTCCTTGAGCTTCTTGACCAGCAGCGGCGGGTAGAACGCGTTGTCCCGCGCATCCACCCACAGCCCGCCGACGAACACGTCGACGCACAGCAGCCCCGGATCCCGCCCGCCGTGGAACTCCAGCCCGAACCCGTCCCGCGACCCGACCAACACCGCACCCTCCCCGTCCGACGCCACTGGACACACCTGACCTCACGTCAGAACACTGCCCGCGGAGGACTCGACCGGAGAAGGCACCGGGGTCCTTCGACGTCGACGCGCCCGCACCACGGCCCGGGCGTCGAGGACGGACGAGAGGCACACCGGTGGAAGCCGTTCCAGCCCCTTCGTGCGAAGCCGGCACGCTGTGGACGGTAGGGCACGCACAGCTCCGGGACCAGCGCCAGGGCGGTCCTCCGGCGCAGCAGTCGGCTTGACTTCAACTCGGCTTGAAGTTCTACGGTGCTCGGACCAGCGATCACTTCCAGGGGGTACCGCACATGACGACCCAGCACCTGTCCGACGCCGAACTCGCCGGCCAGCCGGCCGCGTACTGGACCGGAGTGGCCTACCAGGCCCTCATCTCGTTCACCCGCTCGCAGCAGGCCGAACTCGGCTTCACCCAGCCCCAGTTCTGGCTGCTGCGCAACCTGTCGGTGAACGACATCTCGCCCGACGGCCGCGGGATGACCGTCCCCGAACTCCGGCAGGCCATGAGCTCCTACCTCAGGCCCGAGGACGACCTGGCCGCGGAGGCGGAGGTCCTGCTGGGGCGCGGCTGGCTCACCCGCGACGCGGAGGACCGGCTGTGGATCACCGACGCGGGCGAGGAGGCCCGCGTCGACCTCAAGCGGCACGCCCCGGCCATCCGGGCCCGCATCCACCGGGGCATCGACGACGCCGACTACGTCACCACGCTGAAGGTGCTTCAGCAGATGATCCGGAACACGGGCGGCGCCCCCGCTCACTGAAGGAGGTCCAGGGGCGGCGGCTCCGCGGAGATGCCGTCCTCGCCCTCGCCCGGGCCGACCTGCTGCCGCCGCTCCGCCGCCTCCCGCGCGCGTTCCTGTTCCCGTTCCCGCCGGGCGGTGCTCGCGCGTTCCTCCGCGATCGAGGGGACGGCGGCGAGCGCCTCGGCCGGTCGGCCGTGCCTGGCCAGCAGGTCGGCCAGTTCGAAGGGGGCCCGGCGGTGGGCGGAGGAGCGCAGCAGCGCGGCGGCGGCGTCGGGTCGACCGTCCCGTTCCAGCAGTGCGGCCAGGGCGGTGTCCCACTCGTCGGGCTCCTGCGCGCCGAGGGCGGTGGCCTCCGCGATGCCGTCCGCGCAGCGGCCGTCCTCGCCCAGCAGCCACAGCCGCAGGTGGCGGACGGTGTCCGGGTGGCCCTCGGCCCAGGCTCCGGTGAGCGACTCCAGGAGTGCGAGGGCCTGGCCGGGGCGGCCGTCGGCGGCGAGCAGTTCGAGCGCCCAGTGGATCTGGTTCCAGCAGTCGTAGTAGTCGTAGGTCGGCCGGCCGGTCTCCACGGCTTCGTCGATCCTGCCCTGACGGGCCAGCAGGTGCATCAGCGCCACCCGGTCGTTGGCGCCGTCGTGCGCCGCGATCCGGCCGCGCAGCAGGGCCTCGGCCTCGGGCGCGCGCCCGGTTTCCTCCAGCGCCTGCGTGTACCGGGGGACGACGTGGGGCTCGCGGGCGGCCAGCTCCGCGAGCTCCTCGATCCTGCCCTGTCGGGCCAGCAGGTTCGCGTAGTGCTCCGGGAAGTTGAGGGGGAGCTGCCGGTTCCGTCCGAGCTCGGCCCGCATGAGGTCGACGGCCTCCCCGCCCCGGCCCGCGCGTTCCAGCACCCGGGCGGTTCCGATCAGCACCTCCCACCGGCCGAGACCTCCGCGGCACCAGTCGCCCGCCGCGCCTTCCAGCGCCTGGTCGAGCAGGTCGAGCACCTGCTCGTCCCGGTTCTGTCCCTCCGTCAGGTCGACCAGCTTCGACAGCAGCCAGGACTCGCCGAGGTGCGGCGCGAGGATCTCGATCGCCACGTCGACCTGCCCGGCCTTCACCGCCAACTCGGCGTACCGTGCGCATGCGTGGCCGTCGCCGCGCCGGGCCTGGTCGGGGCGTACCAGCGCGAGCGCCTCCCCGCCCGCGCCCTGCTGGATCATCACCTCGGCGGTGAGCCACTCGGCGGGGCGCCAGCCGATCTCGGCGAACGGCTCCAGCAGGGCGAGCGCCCGTTCGAACTCCCCTTCCGCGCACAGTCCGCGCACCGCGCCCTCCGCGCAGTGCCAGTCGCCGCGTTCGCGGGCGGCCCGGACCAGGTGCTCCACCTGCCCCTGGTCGAGAAGGGTGCGCACCACGCTCGGCGGGACTCCGCCGAGGGTGCGGGCCTGCCAGGAGAGATCGTCGACGTTCATTCGGAGCACCCTACGGACCGTCACCGACAGCAGTGGGACCGGCCCGCCTGCTAGAATGACCGTCACACGCAAGCCTTCTCGGCGCGGACTCCGATCCGCCGAGGAGGCTTTTTTCATGCCCGGAGTCGCGGGCCCCGCCCGTGCGGGGCCGCTCCGGGGCCACGGCACGGCCGCCGGATCCGCGCACCGGCCGTGTTCCCGCCTGCCCGCACGAGGAGACTGTGACATGAGCGCACGAACGAACACACCGTCCGCCGGGGGCACTTGGCGGCTCGGCGACCGCACCGTCAACCGTCTCGGCTTCGGCACGATGCGGCTGACGGGCACCGCGCCCTTCCACGGCGGGGTGCCGCGCGACCGCGAGCGGTCGATCGAGGTGCTGCGGCGGGCGGTCGAGCTCGGCGTGAACCACCTCGACACCGCCGCGTTCTACTTCTCGGCGACCCGCTCGGCGAACGAGCTGATCAACCGGGCGCTGGCGCCGTACCCGGAGGACCTGGTCATCACCACCAAGGTCTGGCCGGGCCGCGACCCGTCGGGCGCCTGGTGGTGGGCAGCGCCGGAGCAGCTGCGCGGCCAGGTCGAGGAGAACCTGCGTCAACTCGGCCGCGACCACCTGGACGTGGTGAACCTGCGGGTGCCGCCCAGCCGGCGGTCCGGCTCGATCGCCGAGCACTTCGGCGCCCTGGCCGACCTGCGCGCCGCCGGACTCGTCCGCCACCTGGGCGTCTCGAACGTCACCGCCGCGCAGCTGGCCGAGGCCCGGGCCGTCGCGCCCGTGGTCTGCGTGCAGAACCCGTACGGAATCGGCGCGCCGGACGAGGACCGCGCACTGCTGCGGCAGTGCGGTGAACTCGGCGTCGCCTTCGTCCCGTTCTTCGCGATCGCGGGCTCCGGGGGCGAGCCGGATCCGACCGCCGGCGACCACGGGGCGGTGCACGAGGTGGCCCGGGCGCACGACGCGTCCGTCGCGCAGGTCCGGCTGGCGTGGACGCTCCATCAGGGGCCGCACGTGCTGGCGATACCGGGGACCGGCGATCCGGACCACCTCGCGGAGAACGTGGCGGCCGGCTCGCTGCGCCTCTCGGACGACGAACTGGCGCGCCTCGACGCGCTGCGCGCCGAGGGGGTTGCCGGGTCGAACTGACACCCGGAGCGTCGTTCGGGCATTCCGTTGCGGGCGCGGGCGGTTCACCGGCGGGTGGGGTTTGGGCGCGGACGGGCAGCGGGAAGGGCGCCGACGGTCCGATGATCGGGCGATGGACCAGCCCTCGGGCCCCTTCCCACTGCCCCTCCCGTCCGTCCCGACCCTCCCGCCGGTCCCCCTTCCCCTCCCCCTCCCTCTCTGCCCGCACCCGCTCCCACCCCCGTGGAGCTGGCCCTGGCAGTGGCACTGCCGCTGCTCCGTCCCGGGCCCGACGCCGAGCCCGACCGCCACTCCCCCGCCGCACCCGATTCCGACCCCGACGACGGCCCCGCACCCGACCCCGATCACGACGGCCCCGATCACGACGGCCGCGCAGCCGTCGACGCCCTCGCCGCTCCGCACGCCGACACACCGTCAGTCCCCGGCTGCTGAGCGGGAGAGCGCCGCGGCCACTCCGGTCGCCTCGATCGCGTCCCCGCTGCCGCCGGCCCCGCTTGCCGCGCCTTCGACGGCGGTGGCCGCTCCGCCCGCGACGCCCCCGGCCGGGGCGGGGGTGATCGAGCCGTCGGTGTGGGCGGCCGTGCTGGTTCTCACCGTTCTGCTGCCGGCGGCGCTCGCCGCGCTCACCGGGCAGCATCTCGTGTTCTCCAGGAGGAGCCGATGAATCCCGCCCCGCTGCTCGGCGCCCTCGCGGCGACGGCCCTCGCCGTCGGCGCGCTCGCAGTGGCGCACCGGGTCCGTTCGAAGCCCCCGGAGGGCGGGCCGCCGCCGGAGCCGCACCCGACCCTGGGCGCGATCGGCTCGGGGCTGCTGTCCGGGTTCACCCTGTTGACCGGGTTCCTGATCGCCACCGGGTGGGCCGCCCGCACCACCGGCATCGTTCCGCCGGACGGGCTGTACCTGGCGGACCTGGCGGCGGGCGGCGCGGTGCTGCTGTACCCGTCGCTGGCGGGGCTGCCGTTCACGCCCCGGTACGCGGCGGCGGTGTGCCTGTTCGGGCTGCTGGTCGGCTACGTGACGGTGACGGCCGTTCAACTGCGGCCCTGAGTGGAGGGGTTGCCCCGCCGGCTCGCTGGGTGGGGGTGGCCGGCGGGGCTGGGGAGGATGGTCAGGAGGTGGTGCAGGCGGCCCCGTTGAGGGTGAACGCGGTGGGTGCGGTGTTGTTGCTGCCGTAGGTGGCCTGCACGCCGAACGCGGTGGAGGCGCCCGCCGCCAGGGTGCCGTTGTAGCCGAGGTCGGTGGCGGTCACGGCGGCACCGCTCTGGGTGACGGTGGCGTTCCAGGCGCTGGTGATCTTCTGGTCACCGGGGAAGGTCCAGCCGAGCTTCCAGCCGGAGATGGTGGTGCTGCCGGTGTTCTTCACGGTGATGTCGGCGGTGAAGCCCCCGCTCCACGAGTTGGCCCGGTACGCGACCGAGCACGACGCCCCGCCGGGCGCGGGCGACGTGGGCGGCTGCGAGGTCGGGGGCTGCGACGTGGGCGGCTGGGAGGTCGGGGGCTGCGACGTGGGCGGCTGGGAGGTCGGCGGGCTGCTCGGGTCGGGCGCGTTCGCGGCCAGCTGGTAGGCGATGTCGGGGACGAAGGTGCCGGCGGCGGCCGCGCAGCCGTCCGCCTCGCCCGGGGGCTTGATCCACAGGAACGCGTCGACCGCACTGTCCCCGGTGCTCGCCGTGGGGTAGTTGCCGATCGCGCGTCCGGACGGGTCGCACCAGGCGCTGCCGGCCGGGCCGTTGCCGTTGCGGCTGGTGTCGATGACGGCGTGCAGGTTGCCGGGGTTGCCGAGCGAGGAGAGCAGGCTGCGGGCGAACGCGGTTTCGTTGGCGGTGGTGTTGAAGTTGGAGACGTTGGTGAAGAAGCCGTCGGCGTTGAGCACGCCCGCGGTGCGCAGCCGGTTGGCCTGCTCACCGGCGGAGTTCCAGGTGGAGTGGCCGCCGTCGAGGTACACCTTGGTGTTCGGGCCGGCGTTGTGGATGGCGGTGACGGCGCGCGCCAGCGAGGCGAAGCGGTCGCTCTGCTGCTGGGCGCTGAGGCAGGTGGTGAGCGCGATCGAGTCCGGTTCGAGCACCACGATGGAGCGTGAACTGCCCAGCCCGGCCGCGAACTTGGTCACCCAGGCGTCGTACGAGGCGAGGTCGGGCGCACCGCCGGCCGAGGCGCCGCCGCAGTCCCGGTTGGGGATGGTGTAGGCGACCAGCACCGGGGTCTGCCCGGCCTGCTCGGCCGCCGAGGTGACCGCGCGGACGTCCGAAGTGACGGTGTTGGGGCGGTAGTTGCTGAACCAGATGCCCTGCGGCTGGCTGGCGATCCGCTTGGAGATCACCGGCGTCCGGGAGTCGCCGGGGTTGGCGGCCACCCACTTGACGACCTGGGAGGCCGGGTCCCGGTAGAACTGGGTGCCGGCCGGCAGGCTGCCCTGCACGGCGGCGTCGGCACCGCCCTGGACGCCGGCCACCAGGCCGAGTGCGGTGGCGGTGGCGGCCAGGGCGAGCACGGCGGCCCGGCGGGTGGGCCGGCCCTGGCGGGCGGCGGGGTGCGGCGGGACGGTGCCGCGCCGGCGGCGGTCGGGGGTGTGCACGGTGTCCTCCGGGGTGCTCTCGGGTGGGAGAGGGTGGACGGCAGCCGGGTGGGGGCCCGCTGACCGGGGCCGATGCGGAAGGCGGAGCATGGGAGCGCTCCCGCAACGGGTCCGGCCGATGGTAGCGGCCGGACCGGCCCCGGCGGCAGGCTCCGTGCACCACGAACTTCCCCCGCCGCCCGTGCCGTTGACGCCCCGACACCCGCCCCGACCTGCGCCCGCACCCGTCGGCGGCCGGCCCCGCTCCGAGCCGCCGGACCGGCCCCGCCCGCCTGTAACTTTCCGCCGGGGGGCGGGGGCGGGCCCCCGCCGGACCGTCGGCGCGGGCGCGTACGGTGGGCCGGGGACGTGCGAGGACCTGCGGAGGCGGACGATGCGCACACTGGGGCGAGTGGTCGGAAACCCGGTGCCGGCGGCGCTCCTCCCGTCCAGCCTGGAGGCGCTCGACGGCCCGCCGATCAACGGCACCGTCGACGGCGGCTTCGCCTCCCTGATGCTCATCCCGGCCACCGGCCGGGCGGTCGGCCGCACCCGCAAGTCCGGCGCGCCGAACCCGCGTCGACCTCGTCGCCGTCGGGCGGGACCCAGCACCAGCACACCGTGACGACCACCTGCCCGGCCTGGGCCACCGTCTGCTGGAAGGCCCCGAGCCGCTCGTGGCGGCCCAGGTGGCCGCCGAAGGCCGACCGGGAGGACGACAGGCAGCGGCACGCAGGGGAGCGCCGCATCAACCGCCTAAAGGACACCGCGCAGTGGCAGCACGGCACGACAGGCCCGCGGTCCGCGATGAGGCAACCGTTCTGGTACCGGCCGTCGACGAGCGGCCGTGACCAGCGGCCTCGCCGTCCGCATCAGCCGGTCGCCCTCGCCCCTGCGCAGGCGTCGGCGATGACCTGTGTGTCCCAGTAGAACGGACGGACCTCGGTGATCTTCCCGTCCTTGACCGTGATCGTCTGCAGGATCGGGAAGGAGAGTTCGCGGCCTGTCGCACGAGCACGAGCACGGACCCGGGTGAGCACTACCGCAGTCTCACCGGTGGCCAGGAACTCTTGCTCCGCCATGTCGAACGACTCCCAAGCGGCACCCATCGCGAGGAAGAACTGCGTCATGCCCGAATGCCCGCGCCAGGTGCCCCCGTAGGGCAGAGAATCGGCTTGGTGCAGCACGACGTCCGGCGCGAAGAAGGGGGCGAGCAGGTCGAATGAAGCCTCGTCAGGGCCGCCGGCTGCAAGGTACTCCGCCTCGGCCGCGTACATGCCGGTGAGGACCGCAATCGAGTCTGTAGTGGATGACATCGCCATGCCGCCAGTGTGTTCAGCAGGGGCAGACCGCGCTGGCGGCTATCCGACATCGATATCCCTGCACAACCCGACCGCAACGTCGGCCTCGCTCTCGCGCGGCAGCGATCGACCGGCCGGGCGGCGGACGTGCGGGCCGGGAAGCCGAACCCCCGCGCCACAGCGGCGCCCGACTGGTGAGGGAACGCGGGTCGAGGCGCGAGAACCGCGGCGTCCCGCCCGCCCTCGGCACCCTGCCGAGCCCCGCAGCACAGGCCGACGGCCCGTGCGCCACGCCGGTGGTCGGCCCGGCCGTCGGTCGGACGGGTCCGCGAGGCCCGTGCGGGGCCGACCTTGCGGCGCCCTTCGTTGCTCCCGTCGCGCGGTGGTTGCGGCCCGGCGGTGCGATCAGGCCATGGAGGTGACCGACAACGGGCGTTGCCGGCGGTGGTCGCTCGGTAGCATGACGGAGTGTCAGCCGATCACTGCGAGGAGACCGCGACGGAGCTCCGCTTCACTGCTCTCGGGCCCTTGAAGGCCTGGCGTGCGGGTCGGGAGTTGAGGATCAATCGGGCGCAGGACCGGGCGGTGTTGGCCGTCCTGCTCGCGCATGCGGGCCGGCCGGTGCCGGTCGGCGAGATCATTGACGCCGTCTGGGGCGAGGAGGGCGACGACGCGCCCGATCGGGCGGCCGCGCTGCCGGGCAACGTGTATCGGCTGCGCAGCGCGCTGGGTTGCGGTCCGACGGTGCTGCGGCACGTCGGCAAGGGCTACCGGCTGGACGTCGCGCCGGAGCGGATCGACCGGACGGTGTTCCTGTCCGCGCTCGCCGACGCCGCCACCGCTCGCCTCGACCGGCAGCCTGAGCGGGCCTGTTCGCTGCTGTCCTCGGCGCTCGACCTGTGGTCCGGTCCGGCCCTGGACGGTGTGCCGGGCCCGTTCGCGGCGCACGAGCGCCGGATGCTGGCGGGCCGGCGGGAGGAGGCGCTGCGCGCCCACCGCGAACTGGCCGTGGAGCTCGGCCGTTCCGAGGCGTGCGCCGCGGGGCCGGTCCTGCGCCCGTTCCAACTGCCGCCGGACCTGGCCGACTTCACCGGTCGTCGCAGCCAACTCGCCCGGATCGCCGGGCTGCTGACTGCGACGGATCGCGCCGCCCCGCCGCTCGTCGCCGTCACCGGTCCGCCGGGCGCGGGGAAGAGCGCGCTCGCCGTCCGCGCGGCCCATCTCGCGGAAGCTTGCTTCCCCGACGGTCAGTTGTACGCCGACCTGCGGGCCGCCGACGCCTCCTCCACCCCGTCCACCCCGTCCACCCCGACCGCACCGGCCGTCCTGGCATCGTTCCTGCGCGCCCTCGGAGTCGACGAGCAGGCTGTCCCGGCAGGCGCGCACGACCGCCGGGAGCTGTACCTCCGCATGCTCGCCGACCGCCGGGTCCTGGTGGTGCTCGACGGGGTTCCGGACCTCGACCGGATCCGGCCGCTCCTTCCGACCGCCCCGACCGCCGCCGCCCTGGTCGTCCTCGACGAGGATCTCCCGGCGCGGAGTTCGCCGGCCCACACGGTCCGAGTCGGCCGGATGACCTCCCCCGAGGCCGTCGCCCTCCTCACCCGGGTGATCGGCCCCGAACGTCCCGCCCACGAACCCGAGGCTGCCCGAGCGCTCGCCGCCGCCTGCCATCACCTGCCCCGCGCCCTGCGCCACGCCGCCAACCGCCTGGTGCGCCGCCCCACGTGGCCGATCTCGGCCGTTCTCCCGCCCCCGGGTCCACCCACCGACACCTGAGCGGGCCCGCGCCACCGCCTTCGCGCTCCCGGCCGACCGTGGCCGGAGGGCGGTTCGGGTGACGGGCGCACGCGGAACAACTGCTATTACTGGAGCATGCAGGAAGAGACCGCACGCTCCGCGATCGACACGTTCATCTCCGCGTTCAACGCCTCCGACGACAGCTATGTGACCGCCCTGCTCTCCCAGGCGCTGACCTCGGACGTGGTCTTCTGGGGGCCGTTGGGCCGCAGCGAAGGCATCGCGGCGGTCGAGCGGTTCGTGCTGGACATCCGGCACCACCCGGCGGGGCCGGGCACGATGGTGCGCTGTTCGGCGGTGGACATGCCCGGCGAGTGGGCCCGCTACCAGTGGGTCTTCACCACCCCGGAGGGAGGCCCCCGCCTGGCGGGAACGGACGTCGTCCATCTCCGGCGGAGCCTCATCGACCAGTTCATCGTCTTCGCGGGCGACATCGGGCCGTCCGCCTCCTGAGTCGCTTCGCCCTGCGGGACGTCGCCTGCCGACCGGCGCGCCGTCCCGCAGGGGTGTTCTCCGCTGCCCTCGCTGCTCTCCCTCCCCCGGGCCCGCACTCTGCTACTGGCGCGTAAACGCTGTCGTTGATCGCCTGTCAATCGGTGCATCACAGAATCCGATCGTCGGCGTGATCATCTGCCGGGCAGGCAGGTCCTGGCGTCGACGACCGTCGTGAACCGCAGGAGAGGACCGAGCAGTTGAGCCGCAGCACCGTACGAGTCACCCGGAAGCGGGGCGCTGCCGCCCTGGCCGGCGCCGCCCTCGCGGCGCTCCTGACCGCGCTGGGCGCCTCGGGCACCGCGCACGCCGTCTACGACCGGCCGACCGCGAGCATCTGGGACGACGAGGAGTTGCCGAACAACGGTGCGCACCTCGACAACCCGGGCCAGTACGGAACGGCGCGGCTGGTGATGCAGCCCGACGGGAACCTCGTCGTGTACTACGCGCCGGACCACGACTTCGCCCGCCAGTACCCGACCTGGGCGTCCGGCACGGTCGGCTGCGGTGCGAAGGCGGTCATCCGCAGCGACGGCAACCTGGTGGTGCTGGACGCGGGCGGCGCTCTGTGCTGGGAGAGCGGCACCGCCGGGCACCCGCACGCCCGGCTGACGCTGTGGCGCAACGGCGACCTGCTGATCACGGACGCCTGCAACCGCACGGTCTTCGAGCGGCAGCCCGGCATCACGTACGTCCCGGACCAGACGCACGGCCCGATCTTCGGGCCGACCTCGGTGGAGAGCCCCTACGTCGTGCTGCCGCCGCCCACCGACTGCTGAGCCGTCCTGCCGGAACGGGCCACCCCGCCCCGGGCCGAGGGGCCGCCCCACCGCGAGTCCCGGCCCGCGCCACCGCGAGTCCCGGGGCCGCCCCGCGAGCCGCCCCACCGCGGTGCCACGGCCCGCCCCACCGCCCGTCGGCGGGCGCCGCCCGGGAAGTGACGATCCCGCAGGAGACGGGAGACGGGAACCGCCATGGAGACCACCGCCGACGCCGGGCTCCGCTTCCGGCTCCTCGGCCCGCTCGACGCCTGGCACGGCGAGCACCGCCTCGCGCTCGGCCGCCGCCAGCAGCAGGCGTTCCTCGCCATGCTGCTGGCGGAGCCGTCGCGGGTGCTGACGGCCGCGCGCCTGGAGGACGGGGTGTTCGAGGAGGACAGCGCGCCGGGCAACCCGCGGGCGGTCCTGGCCACGCACGCCTACCGGCTCCGCCGCGAGCTGCGGAGCCACGGGCTCGGGCACCTGCTGGTGACGGTGGACGGCGGCTACCGCCTGGACGTGCCGGCCGGGTCCGTCGACGCCGTCGTCTTCGACCGGCTCACCGCCCGGGCCGGCGAGGCCCTCGCGGCCGGTGGGCGGCCGGCGGCGCGCGACCTGCTGGCGCGGGCGCTGGCCCTGCACGAGGGCGAGCCGCTGGCCGGTCTGCCGGGCCGGCACGCCGCGGAGCTGCGCCGGCACCTGACGGAGCGTCGGCTGGAGGCGTGGGAGGCCAAGCTCGGTCTGGACGTCGAACTGGGCGACGCCCCGTCCTGTCCGGTCGAGCTGGACCAGGCCGTGTTCGCGCACCCGTTCCGGGAGCGGTTCCGCGCGCTGCTGATGCTGGAGTACCACCTGTCCGGCCGGCCCGAGGAGGCCCGGGCGGTGTACCTGGACGCCCGCCGCTTCTTCCGCGCGGAGGGACTGGCCTGCCCGGAGCTGGACGCCCTGGCCGAGCGCGTGCGCCGCTGCGATCCGGCGCTCGCCACCGCCGCCCGGCCGGGGCCGGCCGCGGACCGTCCGGTGCGCCGCTCCACGGCCGAGCCGGTGCCCGAGCAACTTCCGCCCGCGCTACCGGACTTCACGGGCCGTCGGGCGGCGCTGGACGGGCTCGCCGCCGCGCTGTCGCGGCCGGACCCGGGGGCCGTCGTCATCTCGGCGATCAACGGTCTCGGCGGTGTCGGGAAGACCAGTCTGGCCGTGCAGGTCGGCCACGCGCTGCGGGGCCGCTTCCCGGACGGCCGGCTGTACGTGGACCTGCGCGGCGCGCAG
Source organism: Kitasatospora sp. NPDC059646 (assembly GCF_042734615.1). Lineage (NCBI taxonomy): Bacteria > Bacillati > Actinomycetota > Actinomycetes > Kitasatosporales > Streptomycetaceae > Kitasatospora > Kitasatospora sp. NPDC059646. The sequence goes on along the minus strand of NZ_JBHWDS010000040.1, from coordinate 2,589 downwards.
GGCGTTCCGCTCGATCCGGCGGAGGCCCTCGCGGCGTTCCTGACCGCGCTGGGCGTGGACGACCGCGCGGTCCCGGCGGACCTCGCGGAGCGGGCCGCGCTGTTCCGGACCACGGTGACGGGCCGTCGGCTGCTGATCCTGCTGGACAATGCGGCCGGCCCGGAGCAGGTCGCCCCGCTGCTGCCGGGTTCCCGGACCTGCGCGGTGCTGGTGACCGGCCGGGCCTGGCTGACCACCCTGCCGGGCGCGCGCCACCTCCACCTCGACGCGATGACGACGGCGGAGGCGGTCGGCCTGCTGGCCGCCGTCGCCGGCCGGGCCCGGGTCGACGCGGAGCCGGCGGCGGCCGCCGCCATCGTCGCGGCCTGCGGCCGGCTGCCGCTGGCCGTGCGGGTGGCGGGTTCCCGGCTGGCCGCCGATCCCGCGCAGTCCCTGGCCGGCCTGGCCGCGAGCCTCGCCGACGAGCGCACCCGGCTGGGTGAACTCGCCCACGAGCAGGCCGCGGTGGAGCCCGTCCTCGCGCTCTCGTACGCCCGGCTCTCCGCCGAGCAGGCCCGCGCGCTGCGGCTGCTCGCCCTGCCGGACGCCCCCGAGCTGGGGTCGGCGGACGCGGCCGCGCTGCTCGGCCGGGGCGCCGCCGAGACCCGCGAACTGCTGGACGCGCTGGTCGACCTGAACCTGCTGCGGTCGCCCGCCGCCGACCGGTACGGCTTCCACGACCTGCTGAAGGTGTTCGCCCGGCAGCGCGCCGCCCGACTGGACTCCCCCGCCTCGACGACGGCCGCGTTCGCCGGCCTGCTGGACTTCTGCGTGGCGAGCGCCCGCAACGCGGAGCGGACCGCCCACCGCGTCCAGCCCGCCGACCGGCCGGCCGACCCGCCCGGGCAGCACGTCCAGCCCGCCGACCGCCCGGCCGACCCGCCCGGGCAGCGCTTCGACACCATCGAGCGGGCCACCGCTTGGATGCGCGGCCGGACCGCGCTGCACCGCGCCGTGATCGACCGGGCCTGCACGGACGACGCCCTGCCGCTGGCGCGGGCCGTCGATCTGCTGGACGCCATGGGCTCGGTGCTGTTCGGCCGCGACTACGTGACGACGGTGGCGGACCTCGCGGGCCGGGTCGCCGCCGCGGCGGGGGCCCGCGGCGAGCGGGACGTGGAGGCGCTGGCCCGGTCGATCCGGGGCGGCATGCTGTGGCACGCCAACTCCTATGCGAAGGCCGGGGAGGAGCTGCGCGGCTGCCTGGAGCTGTGCGAAGGCGACGAACGGCTCCGGCTGCGGGCCGACACGCTGAAGCTGCTCGGCGCGAACGCCCGTGCGCTGCGGGAGTTCGGGCCGGCCGTCGGCCACCTGGAGGAGGCGGCGGCGCTGTTCCGCCGACTGGCGGACCATACCGCCGAGGGTCTCGTCCTGGGTGAACTGGCGTTCAACCAGGCCCAGTTGGGGAATCTGGCGGCGGCCCGCGCCGCCGCCGTGCGGTGTGTGGAGCTGACCGGCCGCCAGGTGTCGATCTCCGAGTCCGTCGGGCGGTACTACCTGGCCCGGGTGCTGCACCTGTGCGGCGACCTCGAACCCGCGCTGGAGCAGGCCCAGCAGGTGCTGGAGCGGTTCCGCTCGTTCGGCATGCTGGCGTTCGAGGCGGCGACGGGCAGTCTGATCGCCCGCATCCACCTCGCGGCGGGGCGCGACCGGGCCACCGTCCGGGCCGCCGAGGAGGCGCTGCCGCGGGCCCGGCAGGTCGGCGGCATGCTGGAGGCGGCGCTGCTGCGGGCCCTCGGCGAGGCGCTGGTCCGGCTGCGCCACACCGACCGGGCGGGCGTCTGCCTGCGCCAGGCGCTGGGCCACCTGCGGCAGTTGGGCCTGGCGGGTGAGGCGGCGGAGGTGGAGGAACTGCTGCGCGGCCTGGGCTGAGCCGGGCCGCGTCGGGCGTGCTCATCGGTTGTCCATCGCCGTCCGGGAGTCTCCTTCTCGTGCCCGGTCGACCGGCCGGGCCACCGAGGAGAGGGGATCAACATGTCCATCAAGGGAGCCCGGAAGGCCGCGCTGGCCCTGGCGACGGCGGCGATGGCCGGCGGCATCGCGCTGACGGGTGCGGGGGCCGCCTCGGCGGCGAGCGGCGGCGGCTGCGGCGGCCCCGGCTGGGAGCAGATCTGCATCGGTGCGGGGTCGGGGCAGGTGCAGGCCACCGTGGCGACGAACTTCGCCAGCAACAACTGCAGCGAGCAGATCATCATCTGGGACTACACCACCAACAGCCAGGCGATCTCGACCACGATCCCCTGCCGGTCCGGCCAGTACACCTACACCTACAGCCTGACCAACCCGGCGGCCGGCCACGACTACAAGGCCGAGGTGCGGTTCTACTGGAACGGCGGCTCCGGCTACGAGTACCAGGTCAGCCCCGACCTCTGGTACTGATCGCCGCGACGGTGAACCCGACCACCTGAGCCGACTCCCCCGACAGACCGCCGACGACCGGCGGGTGGCCGCCGCCCCCCCCCGGTCGTCGGCCGGTTGCCGCGCACCCCGTCCAGCGCGCCGCGCCCCGGGCGCGCCCGACACGGCGCGCCCAGTCCGACGACCCTGGCT
>NZ_JBHWDS010000039.1:0-74487 GCF_042734615.1 Kitasatospora sp. NPDC059646 | reverse complement strand
GGTCAGGGCCGGCCCGCCGCCCGGCCCCGGCCGCGCCCCGACGCCCGCCGTCCCGCGCCGGCCCGCCGCCCGCCGGCCGGGCCGAGGTCCATCACGCTGGCCGACCCGAAGCGCCGGCTGCGGCTGGTGACGGTCTGCCTGGGCCTGGTGTTCGCGATCTTCGCGGGCCGCCTGGTGCAGCTCCAGCTGCTGGACTCGGACGCGCTGGCGGCCGCCGCGGGCGCCAACAAGTACGTGCGGGTGGCGCTGCCCGCCGAGCGCGGCACGATCACCGCCGCCGACGGCACCGTGCTCGCCACCAGCGTCGACGCGTACGACATCACCGCCGACCCGACCATGTTCACCCCCGGGGCGACCCACCTGCCGGACGCCCCCGAGCAGGCCGCGGCGCTGCTCGCGCCGATCCTCGGCCAGCCGAAGGAGAAGCTCGCGGCGGCGCTGCACCTGAACGCGAAGAACCCGAAGAGCCAGTACGCGCTGCTGACCGCCCGTCAGACCCCGGAGGCGAAGGGCCGGATCGCCGACCTGAAGAGCACGCTGACCAAGCAGGCCGACACCGCGGCCTGCCGCGGCCAGCGCGACCTGCTCGGCAAGCCCGCCGAGAAGGGCGGCCGCCAGTTCCTCGACGCCGCCTGCGTGAACCCGCTGGCCGGCGTGTTCTGGGAGCAGTCGACCCGGCGCAGCTACCCGGCGAACGGGCTGGCCGCCAACCTGGTCGGCTTCGTCAACTCCGAGGGCACCGGCACCGGCGGCCTGGAACTCCAGTACCAGCAGCAGCTGGCCGGCGAGGACGGCTACGCCACCTACGCGTCGGCCGCCGGCCGCCGGGTCGCCACCGCCGGCGGCAGCCGGCAGGACGCGGTGCCCGGCAGCGACCTGCGGCTGACCGTCGACCCGGACATCCAGTGGGCGGCCCAGCGCGCCATCACCGACCAGGTGACCAACGCCGGGGCGGAGAAGGGCTACGTGATAGTCCAGGACGTGAAGACCGGTCAGCTGCTGGCGATGGCCGCCTCCCCGGGCTTCAACCCGAACGACCTGGCCTCGGCCCGCGCCGACCAGCTCGGCAACCCGGCCCTGCAGGACGCCTACGAGCCGGGCTCCACCGCCAAGCTGATGACCATGGCGGCGGTGCTGGACACCGGATCGGCCAACTGGGACACCCACGTGACGGTGCCGAACACGCTGCAGCGCGCCGACCGGGTGTTCCACGACGACGTCGACCACGAGACCTGGTACCTGACCCTGGCGGGCGTGCTCGCCAAGTCGTCGAACATCGGCACCATCGAGGCCGCCGAGCACCTGGGCGCCACCCAGGCCGAGGCCAACAAGGTGCTCGCCGGGTACCTCGACAGGTTCGGCATCGGGAAGCCCACCGGACTGGGCTTCCCCGGCGAGACCCGCGGCATCCTGGCCAAGCCGGAGGACTGGAACGGCTCGCAGCAGTACACCATCCCGTTCGGCCAGGGCCTGTCGGTGAACGCCCTGCAGGCCACCTCGGTGTTCTCCACCATCGCCAACGGCGGCGTGCGGGTCGCCCCCAGCCTGCTGGCCGGCACCACCGGCCCGGACGGGCGGTACACGCCCGCGCCGGCCGGGGAGCAGCGCAGGGTGGTGACGGAAGCGACCGCGAAGACGCTGACCGAGATGCTGGAGTCCGTCGTCACCGACGAGCAGGGCACCGGCACCAAGGCGCAGATCCCGGGCTACCGGGTGGCCGGCAAGACCGGCACTGCCAACCGGGTGGACCCGAAGACCGGCAAGTACTCCGGGTACACCGCCTCCTTCATCGGCTTCGCGCCCGCCGACCAGCCCCGGGTGACGGTCTCCTGCGTCATCCAGGACCCGGTCAACGGGCACTTCGGCGGGCAGCTGTGCGGGCCCGTCTTCAAGCAGGTGATGGAGTTCACCCTCAAGACCCTCCAGGTCCCGCCGAGCGGCAGCGAGGCGCCGAACCTGCCCGTCGACTGGAAGCCCTGAGATGAGCGACACCCCCGACACACCGCGGCGCGGAACGCGCGACGAGCGAGATGTGAGCAGCGTCACTGCCGACGGGCCCCGGTTTGGCCCCGGGGGGCGTGGGGCCGATAGCCTTCCGGCCGTGCCGAAATCCGATCAAATCTCCGCGAGTCCGCCCCGTCCGAGCCGCACCGCGGCGCTGCCCCTCGCCGAGGCGGCCCGGCTGCTCGGGCTTCCGCCCGTCGAGGGCGCCGAGATCACCGGCGTCACCCACGACTCCCGGGCGGTGCGTCCCGGCGACGTGTACGTGGCGTTCCCGGGCGCCAACCACCACGGCGCGGCGTTCGCCGCCGGCGCGGTGGCGTCCGGCGCGGTCGCGGTGCTCACCGACGCCGCCGGCGCCGAACTGGCCGCCGACGCGGGGGTGCCGCTGCTCGTGGTGGACAGCCCGCGCGCGGTGATGGGCGAGCTCGCCGCGGCGGTCTACGGGGCGGCCGCCCGGCGGATGCTGATGATCGGACTGACCGGCACCAACGGCAAGACCACCACCTCCTACCTGGTCGAGGGCGGCCTGCGCGGGGCCGGCCGGCTGCCCGGCGTGATCGGCACCGTCGAGATGCGGGTCGGCGCGGAGCGGATCAAGTCCGAGCGCACCACCCCCGAGGCCACCGACCTGCACGCGGTGCTCGCCGTGATGAACGAGGCCGGCGCCGACTCGGTGGTCATGGAGGTCTCCAGCCACGCGCTGGTGTACGGCCGCACCGACGGCGTGGCCTACGACGTCGCGCTGTTCAACAACCTGACGCCGGAACACCTCGACTTCCACCCCGACATGGAGGACTACTACCGGGCCAAGGCCCGGCTGTTCGAGCCCGGCAAGGCCCGGCTCGGCGTCGCCAACCGCGACGACTCCTACGGCCGCCGGCTGGCCGGCGAGGCCCGGATCCCGATGGTGACCTTCTCCGCGGCCGGCGACCCGGCCGCCGACTGGCGCGCCGTCGACGTCCAGCTCGGCCCGGCCGGCTCCACCTTCACCGTGCTCGGCCCGGACGGCGCCCGCGCCGAGGCCTCGGTGCCGCTGCCCGGCCCGTTCAACGTCTCCAACGCGCTCGGCGCGATCACCGCCCTGGCCGCCGCCGGCATCGACCTGGACGCCGCGGTCGCCGGGGTGGCGCAGGTCGCCGGCGTCCCCGGCCGGCTGGAGAAGGTCGACGCGGGGCAGCCGTACGTCGCCGTGGTCGACTACGCGCACAAGCCGGACGCGCTCAGCGCCGTCCTCGCCTCGCTGCGCGAGGTCACCAAGGGCCGGCTGCACGTGGTCGTCGGCTGCGGCGGCGACCGCGACCCGTACAAGCGCGGGCCGATGGGCGCGATCGCCGCCCGGCTCGCCGACACCGCCGTCCTCACCAGCGACAACCCGCGCTCCGAGGACGCCCTGGCGATCCTCGCCACCATGCTGGGCGGCGCCGCCGAGGTGCCCGAGGAGGAGCGCGGCGAGGTCCTCGCCGTTCCCGACCGGGCCGAGGCGATCGCGCTGGCCGTCGCCCGGGCGCACGCCGGGGACACCGTGCTGGTGGCCGGCAAGGGCCACGAGCTCGGGCAGTACGTGAAGGGCGAGGTCCGCCCGTTCGACGACCGCGAGGTGCTGCGGGCCGCGATGGAGCAGCTCATGGAGGTGGACCGGTGATCGCACTGACCCTGGCCGAGGCCGCGAAGGCGGTCGACGGCACCCTGGACGCGGCCGACCCGGACGCGGTGATCACCGGCGCGGTGGTGACCGACAACCGGCGGATCGAGCCCGGCGGCCTGTTCGTGTGCGTGCTCGGCGAACGCGTCGACGGCCACGAGTTCGCCGCCGAGGCGGTCGCCGACGGCGCCGTCGCGGTGCTCGCCACCCGCCCGGTCGGCGTGCCCGCGATCCTGGTCGACGACGTGGTCGTCGCGCTCGGCCGGCTGGCCCGGGCCGTGGTCGCCCGCGCCACCGACGTGCGGATCGTCGGGCTCACCGGCTCGGCCGGCAAGACCTCCACCAAGGACCTGATCGGCCAACTCCTCAGCAAGCACGGCGAGACGGTCTTCCCGGCCGGCTCGCACAACAACGAGATCGGCCACCCGCTGACGGCCCTTCAGGTCTCCCCGACCACCCGCCACCTGGTGATGGAGATGGGCGCCCGGCACAAGGGCGACATCGAGTACCTGACCGGCATCACCCCGCCCACCGTCGGCCTGGTGCTGAACATCGGCACCGCGCACCTCGGCGAGTTCGGCTCCAAGGAGGGCATCGCCGAGGCCAAGGGCGAGATGGTCGAGGCGCTCACCGCCGACGGCGTCGCCGTGCTGAACGCCGACGACCCGCTGGTGCGCGCCATGAGCAGCCGCACCAAGGCCCGCGTGGTGCTGTTCGGCGAGTCCCCGGACGCCCACGTCCGGGCCACGGACGTTCGCCTGGACGCCACCGGCAGGCCACAGTTCACGCTCAGCACCCCGGCCGGTTCCGCACCCGTGCAGCTGCGCCTGTACGGTGAGCACCACGTCTCGAACGCCCTCGCCGCCGCCGCGGTGGCGGTGGAGCTCGGGATGCCCGTCGACCGCGTCGCCGAGGCACTCGGCGAAGCCGGTGCGCTGTCCCGTTGGCGCATGGAGGTGGTCGACCGGGCCGATGGCCTGACCGTCGTCAACGACGCCTACAACGCGAACCCGGAGTCCGTGCGGGCCGCGCTGCGGGCGCTGGCGACGATGGCGGGCAGGGGCCCGGAGCGCCGCCGCACCTGGGCGGTGCTCGGCGAGATGCGGGAGCTCGGCGAGGACAGCCTCGACGAGCACGACGCCATCGGACGGCTCGCCGTCCGGCTCGACATCACCAAGCTGGTGGCGGTCGGCGGACGCGAGGCGGCCCGGATGGAACTGGGCGCGAGGAACGAAGGTTCGTGGGGTGAGGAGTCGGTGCTGGTGTCCGACGCGGACGCGGCGATCGAGCTGCTGCGCAGTCAGGTGCGGCCGGGGGACGTGGTCCTGGTGAAGGCATCCCGTTCGGTGGGCCTGGAGAAGGTCGCCGAGGCACTGCTCGCGGACGGTGCCGCGAAGTGAAGCAGATCCTCCTCTCCGGCCTGATCGGCCTGGTGCTGACCCTGCTCGGCACCCCCGCCCTGATCAAACTGCTGGCCCGGCACGGGTACGGCCAGTACATCCGGGACGACGGCCCCAAGGCGCACCACAGCAAGAAGGGCACGCCCACCATGGGCGGCATCGCCTTCATCGTGGCCACCCTGATCGCCTACTTCGCCACCAAGGCGATAACGGGCGAGTCGCCCACCGCCTCGGGCCTGCTGGTGCTCTTCCTGACCACCGGACTGGGCCTGGTCGGCTTCCTGGACGACTACATCAAGGTGGTCAAGCGCCGCTCGCTGGGCCTGCGGGCCAAGGCGAAGCTGCTCGGCCAGTCCTTCGTCGCGCTGGCCTTCGCCGTGCTGGCGCTGCAGTTCGAGAACAGCCGGCAGAAGACCCCGGCCTCGGAGAGCCTGTCCTTCGTGCGGGACTTCGACTGGAAGATCGGCCCGGTCCTGTTCGTCCTGTTCGCATACTTCATGATCGCCGCGATGTCGAACGGCGTGAACCTGACGGACGGTCTGGACGGCCTCGCCACCGGCGCCTCGGTGATGGTCTTCGGCGCCTACACCTTCATCGGCCTGTGGGAGCACACCCAGAACTGCGCCTACGCGATCACCGCCACCGCCTCCTGCTACGACGTCCGCGACCCGCTCGACCTGGCCGTGGTCGCCGCCGCCCTGATGGGCTCCTGCTTCGGCTTCTTGTGGTGGAACACCTCGCCCGCCAAGATCTTCATGGGCGACACCGGCTCGCTGGCCCTGGGCGGCGCGCTGGCCGGCCTCGCCATCGTCTCCCGCACCGAGCTGCTGCTCGCCGTCCTCGGCGGCCTGTTCGTGATCATCACCCTTTCGGTGATCATCCAGGTCGGCTCGTTCCGGATGACCGGCAAGCGCGTTTTCAAGATGGCGCCGCTCCAGCACCACTTCGAACTCAAGGGCTGGAGCGAAGTCCTGATCGTGGTCCGGTTCTGGATCATCCAGGGCCTGTGCGTCGCCGTCGGACTCGGACTCTTCTACGCGGGATGGGTGACCGGATGATCAACCCGGAGTGGGCCGGACTGCCGGTCGTCGTCGCCGGACTCGGCCTCTCCGGGGCCAGCGCCGCCAAGGTCCTGCACGGCCTCGGCGCGCGCGTCACCGTCGTGGACGGCGGCACCGGCCCCGCGCTGGACGCCAAGGCCGCCGCCCTCACCGAACAGGGCGTCACCGTCCGCCTGGGCGACGGCGCGAGCCTGCCCGAGGGCACCCGACTGATCGTCACCTCGCCCGGCTGGGCGCCGGACAGCCCGCTGTTCGCCGCCGCCGAGCAGGCCGGCGTCCCGGTCTGGGGCGACGTCGAACTCGCCTGGCGGCTGCGCACCCCGCACCCCGCCACCGGCGAGCCCGCCCCCTGGCTGGCCGTCACCGGCACCAACGGCAAGACCACCACCGTCCAGATGCTGGCGTCCATCCTCACCGCCGCCGGCAAGCGCACCGCCGCCGTCGGCAACGTCGGCGTCTCGGTGCTGGACGCGGTCCTCGCCGAGGAGCCGTACGACGTCCTCGCCGTCGAGCTGTCCAGCTACCAGCTGCACTGGGCCCCGTCGCTGCGGGTGCACTCCGGCGCCGTGCTCAACCTGGCCCCCGACCACCTCGACTGGCACGGCTCGATGGAGGCGTACGCCGCCGACAAGGGCCGGATCTACCAGGGCAACCAGGTCGCCTGCGTCTACAACCTCGCCGACCCCGCCACCGAGGCGCTGGTCCGCGAGGCCGACGTCGAGGAGGGCTGCCGCGCCATCGGCTTCGGCCTCGACGCGCCCGCCGTCTCCAACCTCGGCGTCGTCGACGGCCTGCTCGTCGACCGCGCGTTCGTCCCCGACCGGGACCGCGCCGCCGCCGAGATCGGCGCCGTCGCCGACATCAACCCGCCCGCCCCGCACAACATCGCCAACGCGCTCGCCGCGGCGGCCCTCGCCCGGGCCTACGGCGTCGACGCCAAGGCCGTCCGGGACGGGCTGCGGGCCTTCCGGCCCGACGCCCACCGGATCGCGCACGTCGCGGAGGTCGACGGCGTCACGTACGTCGACGACTCCAAGGCCACCAACACCCACGCGACGGCGGCCTCGCTGGCCGCGTACCGCCCCGTGGTGTGGATCGCCGGCGGCCTCGCCAAGGGCGCGACGTTCGACGAGCTGGTGGCCGGCGCGGCGGACCGGCTGCGGGCCGCCGTCCTGATCGGGCAGGACCGGCAGCTGATCCGCGAGTCGCTGGCGCGACACGCCCCGGAGGTCCCGGTGTTCGAACCCGCGCCGGGGAAGACTGGCGCGGAGGCGATGACCGAGATCGTCCGGGTGGCGGCCGCGGCCGCGCAGAAGGGCGACACCGTCCTGCTCGCACCCGCCTGCGCGTCGATGGACATGTTCACCAACTACGGTGAGCGCGGGGACCTGTTCGCAGCAGCGGTACACGAGCTGTAGGCAAACCCAGGGGCGCGGGGAACCGCGCGCAGCGGAAGGCACCCAACCGCAAGATCGCGATGCAGGAGAATGACCTGCACTTGATCGCGACCTTGCGGACGTGCTTTGCGCTTGTCGCGCAGTTCCCCGCGCCCCTGCATGTGACCCCCGGAGATGAGGAGACGGTGGTGCCCAGCAGCGAGAAGCAGCCGCGCCTACGGCTGGTCTCGGCGACCACGACCACCTTCAAGTCGGAGGGCCCGGTCGCGCGGCTGCGCGCGGCGCGTGAGCGGTTCGGGTACTTGATGGCCCGTCCGCTGACGCCCTACTACCTGATCCTGGGTTCGGCGCTGCTGCTGGTGGTGCTTGGGCTGGTGATGGTGTTCTCCGCGTCGCAGAGCGTGGTCATCGACTTCGGGCTGCCGATGACGTTCTTCTTCCGCAAGCAGCTGATCGCGACGCTGCTGGGCGGGGCGATAGCCGTCGCGCTGACCAGGGCCCCGGTGAAGCTGCTGCGGACCGCCGCGTACCCGCTGCTGTTCGGGGTGGTGGGCGCGCTGGTGCTGGTGGCGATCCCGGGCGTCGGCGTGCGGATCAACGGCAACCGGAACTGGATCAGCCTGGGCTTCTTCCAGATCCAGCCGTCCGAGTTCGCCAAGCTCGCGCTGCTGCTGTGGGCGGCCGACCTGCTGGCCCGCAAGCAGCGCACGCACATGCTCAACCAGTGGAAGCACCTGCTGGTCCCGCTGGTGCCGGGCACCGTCGTGCTGATGATGCTGATCATGCTGGGCGGCGACATGGGCACCACGATGGTGCTGGTCGCGATGCTGTTCGGGCTGCTCTGGATGGTCGGCGCGCCGCTGCGGCTGTTCGCGGCGACGCTGGGCATCGCGGTGGTCGCGTGCACCGCGCTGATCATCACGGTGCCGCACCGGCTGGGCCGGCTGGCCTGCGTCGGCGTCACCAAGCCGGACCCCAACCTGGACTGCTTCCAGGCGCTGCACGGCCTGTACGCGCTGGCGGCGGGCGGGCCGTTCGGATCCGGACTGGGCGCGGGCGTCGAGAAGTGGGGGCAACTCCCGGAGGCGCACACCGACTTCATCTTCGCGGCGACCGGCGAGGAGCTGGGCCTGGTGGGGACGCTGTCGGTGCTCGCGCTCTTCGCGGCACTAGGCTACGCGGGTATCCGTGTGGCTCTCGGCACCACGGACCCGTTCGTCCGGTACGCGGCGGGCGCCGCCACCACGTGGATCATGGCTCAGGCCGTGGTCAACCTGGGGTCGGCGCTGGGACTCCTGCCCATCGCGGGCGTCCCGCTGCCGCTGTTCTCGTACGGTGGTTCCGCGATGCTGTCGGCCATGTGCGCCGTCGGACTGCTGCTGTGCTTCGCGCGCAGCACGCCGGCGGCGAAGGCAGCGCTGGCTGCCCGGCCCCGCCGATGGCGTAAAGGGGCCAACTCCCGGTTCGGGTCCGTCCTGGACCGGGTGGTGCCAGGTAGGAGAACCACAGCGCGCAAGGCCCCCGGGTCGTCGCGCAGGGAGCGGTGAATTTCGGTGCATGTCGTACTCGCCGGCGGCGGGACCGCCGGTCACATCGAGCCGGCCATGGCGCTCGCGGACGCGCTGCGCAGGCACGACCCGTCCATCGGGATCACCGCCCTCGGCACCGAGCGCGGCCTGGAGACCCGGCTGGTCCCGGAGCGCGGCTACGAGCTGGCGCTGATCCCGGCGGTGCCGCTGCCCCGCAAGCCCACCCCCGAGCTGATCACCGTCCCGGGCCGGCTGCGCGGCACCGTGCGGGCCGCCCAGGAGGTGATCGAGCGGGTCAACGCGGACGCGGTGGTCGGCTTCGGCGGTTACGTGGCGATGCCCGCCTACCTGGCGGCCAAGCGGGCCGGCGTGCCGATCGTGGTGCACGAGGCGAACGCCCGCCCGGGCCTGGCCAACAAGATCGGCGCCCGCTACAGCGACTTCGTGGCGGTCTCCACCCCGGACTCCAAGCTGCGCGACTCGCGGTACATCGGCATCCCGCTGCGCCGCACCATCGCCACCCTGGACCGCGGCACGGTGCGCCCGGAGGCCCGGCACTACTTCGGCCTGGACCAGCGGCTGCCCACCCTGCTGGTGTCCGGCGGCTCGCAGGGCGCCCGCCGGCTGAACGAGACGGTGCAGGCGATCGCGCCGCGGCTCCAGCAGTACGGGGTGCAGATCCTGCACGCGGTCGGTCCGAAGAACGAGCTGCCGACCATCGACGACATTCCGGGCATGCCGCCGTACCGCGCGGTGCCGTACCTGGACCGGATGGACCTGGCGTACGCGGCGGCCGACATGATGCTGTGCCGGGCCGGCGCGATGACGGTGGCCGAGCTGGCCGCGGTGGGCCTGCCGGCCGCGTTCGTGCCGCTGCCGATCGGCAACGGCGAGCAGCGGCTGAACGCCCAGCCGATGGTGAAGGCCGGCGGCGGCCTGCTGGTGGACGACGCCGAGCTGACCCCGGAGTGGGTGCTGAAGAACGTGCTGCCGGTGCTCACCGACCCGGCGAGGCTGTGGGAGATGTCGCGCTCCGCCGCCGAGTTCGGCCGCCGGGACGCCGACGACCTGCTGGTGCAGATGGTGTACGAGGCGATCGAGGCCGGCCGCGCCGGCCGCCGCCGTGGCTGACGAGGACTACGACGAGGAGTTCGGGGAGGACGGCGACGAGGGCCGTCCGCCCCGGCTCCGGCTGTCCCGCCGGGGCGTCCTGGTGCTGGCGGCGCTGGGCGCCCTGGTGGTCGGCGGCCTCGGCTGGACGGTGTTCTTCTCGTCCGCCCTGGACGTCCGCCGGGTGGCGGTGCAGGGCCTGGACTCCGGGCAGTTGAGCCAGGACGAGGTGGAGCGGGCGCTCGGCTCCACCGCCCGCGGCCCGCTGGCCCGGGTGGACCTGGACCGGGCCCAGGAGCTGGTGGCGAAGGTGCCCCGGGTGGCCGGGGCCGAGGTGTGGCGCGGCTGGCCGCACACGCTGCGGGTGAAGGTGACGGAGCGTCAACCGGTGGCTGCGATCCGTGCCGACGACGGGCGGTTCGTCCAGGTCGACGCGCAGGGTGTGGAGTTCGCCACGGGGCCGCAGCCGCCGGCCGGGGTGCCGGTGGTGTCGCTCCAGCTGGGGCAGCCGGCCACCGACGCACTGCCCGTCATCGACCGTCCGACGCTGGTGCGTTCGGCCGTCACGGTGGCCGCCGGACTGCCCTCGGAGGTGGCGAAGCAGGCCGGTTCGCTCACGGTCTATTCGTACGACGACATCCGGCTGCAGCTGGCGTCGGGGGCGACGGTGCGCTGGGGGAGCGCGGAGGAGACCGCCCGGAAGGCGCGGGTGCTGACGGCGCTGCTCGGCCGGAAGGCATCGAATTACGACGTGAGTGCGCCGGATGCCCCGGCGGTGTCCGGCTGATCCGGTAAGTTCTGTGCCTGGGGGCGGTATTGACGGGGCCGAGGCTCCGGTCCGACCCTTGATGGTCACCCCGGTTTCACCGGGGGGTCGATGATCACATAGGCTCAAAAGAAAAAGGGAAGCTCGGCGTGTTCGTTGAAACACGCGCTGGTTGCGACCTACTGTCCTGTGTCAACGAGCTGTGCTCGACAACGAACTGACACCGGCACAGCCATAACCCTCAACCTCAAGTTTAGGGTTCGGGTTGGAACCACGTGCTTCCCACCCATCGACATCCGTCGGCCTTCGCATCCAGGGGAGCCGACCCGGAAATTCGAGGCGAGAGGCCCCGACGTGGCAGCACCCCAGAATTACCTCGCGGTCATCAAGGTCGTCGGCATCGGTGGCGGCGGAGTCAACGCCATCAACCGGATGATCGAGGTCGGGCTCAAGGGCGTCGAGTTCATCGCGATCAACACCGATGCGCAGGCCCTCCTGATGAGCGACGCCGACGTGAAGCTCGACGTCGGCCGCGAACTCACCCGCGGCCTCGGCGCCGGCGCCAACCCCGAGGTCGGCCGGAAGGCCGCGGAGGACCACCGCGAGGAGATCGAGGAGGTCCTCAAGGGGGCCGACATGGTCTTCGTGACGGCCGGCGAGGGCGGCGGCACCGGCACCGGCGGCGCGCCCGTCGTGGCCAACATCGCCCGCTCGCTCGGCGCGCTCACCATCGGCGTGGTCACCCGCCCGTTCACCTTCGAGGGCCGCCGCCGCGCCAACCAGGCCGAGGACGGCATCGCCTCGCTGCGCGAGCAGGTCGACACCCTGATCGTCATCCCCAACGACCGCCTGCTGTCGATCTCCGACCGCCAGGTCTCGGTGCTGGACGCGTTCCGCTCCGCCGACCAGGTGCTGCTCTCCGGTGTCCAGGGCATCACCGACCTGATCACCACCCCGGGCCTGATCAACCTGGACTTCGCCGACGTCAAGTCCGTCATGTCGGACGCCGGTTCGGCGCTGATGGGCATCGGCTCCGCGCGCGGCGAGGACCGCGCCAAGGCCGCCGCCGTGATGGCGATCTCCTCGCCGCTGCTGGAGGCCTCGATCGACGGCGCCCGCGGCGTGCTGCTGTCCATCTCGGGCGGCTCCGACCTCGGCCTGTTCGAGATCAACGAAGCGGCCCAGCTGGTCAGCGAGGCCGCCCACCCCGAGGCGAACATCATCTTCGGCGCGGTCATCGACGACGCGCTGGGCGACGAGGTCCGGGTCACCGTGATCGCGGCCGGCTTCGACGGCGGCCAGCCGCCGGCCATCGTCCGCGACCCGGTGGTCAAGTCGGCCTCCAGCTCGGCGTCGAGCAGCAGCACCTCGTCGACCGCCCCGGAGCGCCCGGCGACCCGCCCGTCCTACGGTTCGATCGGCTCGGTCACCCGCTCCGAGGAGCCGGCCCGCCCGTCCGAGGCCCCGGCCCCGGTGACGGCCACCGCCTCCCCGGTGCCGCCGCAGGTGCAGCCGGTCCGCCAGCCCTACGTCGAGAGCCCCGCCGAGGAGCTCGACGTGCCGGACTTCCTGAAGTGATTCGTACGGACTTCCGCAACGGTGCTCACTTCGCCTCCACCACCCGGTGGGGCGGGGTGAGCACCGCGCCGTACGGGGAGCTCAACCTCGGCGGGGCAGTGGGCGATTCGCCCGAGAACGTCCAGCAGAACCGTTTCCTCGCAGCCCGGGAACTGGGACTGGATCCGGCCGATGTGGTCTGGATGAACCAGGTGCACGGCGCCGACGTCGCGGTGGTGACGGACCGCCAGCCCGCCGGGTACGCGCTGACGGTGGACGCGGTGGTCACCGACCGGCCGCTGGCCCTGGCGGTGCTCACCGCCGACTGCACCCCGGTGCTGCTGGCCGACCCCGCGGCCGGCGTGATCGGCGCTGCGCACGCCGGGCGCCCGGGCCTGGCCGCCGGGGTGGTCCCCGCAGTGGTCGCCGCGATGCGCGAACTCGGCGCCCGCCCCGAGCGGATCCTCGCCGCCACCGGCCCCGCCGTGTGCGGCCGCTGCTACGAAGTGCCGGAGGCGATGCGCGCCGAGGTGGCCGCGATCGTCCCGGCCGCCCGCGCCGAAACCTCCTGGGGCACACCCGCCCTGGACGTTCCGGCCGGGGTCGCCGCCCAACTCGCCGAGGCGGGCGTGCACGATGTGGTGCGATCATCTGTCTGCACCCTCGAATCGCCGGACCACTACTCCTATCGTCGGGAGCAGCGGACCGGCCGACTCGCGAGCTACGTCTGGCTGGGGCCTCCACTCTCATGACGAACGACATCTACGGTCCGTTCCCGGGCGGGGCGGACTTCGCCGCCGCCCTGACGGACGCTCAGCGCGCCCGCTACGAGCAGCTCGGCGCCAACCTCGACGTGGTGGAGCGGCGGATCGCCGACGCCTGCGCCGCGGCCGGCCGCCCGCGCGAGGAGGTCACCCTGATCGTGGTGACCAAGACCTACCCCGCCGAGGACACCGCCCTGCTCGCCGGACTCGGCGTCACCGACGTCGCGGAGAACCGCGACCAGGACGCCGCGCCGAAGGCCGAGCGCTGCGTGAACCTCCCACTGACCTGGCACTTCGTCGGCCAGTTGCAGACCAACAAGGCCCGTTCCGTGGTGCGTTATGCCGATTTGGTGCATTCGGTGGACCGCGCGCGCCTGGTGGATTCGCTGTCCGCCGCCGTTCGCAACGCCGAACGCCCCCCGCTGGGCTGCCTGGTGCAGGTCGCGCTCGACAAGGAGGCGGGCGAGGGCGAGCACCGGGCCGGCGTCGCGCCCGCGGACGTGCTCGCCCTCGCCGAGAAGATCGCCGACACGCCCGGGTTGCGCATGGACGGTGTGATGACGGTCGCACCGCTCGCGGGCCCCCTGGCGGGCGACCCCGCGCGCGCCTTCGCGCGCCTTGCGGAAATCGCAAGCGCCGTACGCGCGCAGCATCCGACTGCCACGATGGTTTCGGCAGGGATGAGCGGAGATTTGGAGCAGGCGATCGCCGCCGGAGCGACACATGTACGCGTCGGTACGGCGGTACTCGGAGTGCGGTCACCGCTCGGGTAACGTCACCGAGTAAGTAGATCAGACTGCAGGACAAAATAGGACAGAACCTAGCAGATGATCAGTCTGCTGGTAAACCGTGGATCGCATCCGAGCGCACACCTCCGCGGTTCTGACGGACCGTCGGCCTGACAGGCCGTGACCATCACGGCGTCCGCAGGCGAACGGTGGGCGCATGAGCGGAGGAGACAGCAGCATGGCCGGCGCGATGCGCAAAATGGCGGTCTATCTCGGCCTGGTCGAGGACGAGACCTACGACAGCCAGGGGTACGACCCCGACGACGACTACGACACGGACCCGGAGCCGATCCGCACCGGCCGCACCGAGGACCTGCGGTCCCCGGCCCCCGCCGCCGCGGCCGCCGCGCAGCCGGCGCCCGTGGCCCAGATCGCGCCCCAGCCGGTGCCCGCCGCGGTCCCGATCCGGCAGGAGCAGCCGCGCATGGCCCCCGTGTCGTCCATCACATCCGAGCGCCACCGCAACCTGGAGAAGAGCACCCCGGTGATCATGCCCAAGGTCGTCAACGAACGAGAGCCCTACCGCATCACCACGCTGCACCCGAGGACCTACAACGAGGCCCGTACCATCGGGGAACAGTTCCGTGGCGGTACGCCCGTGATCATGAATTTGACGGAGATGGACGACACGGACGCCAAGCGGCTCGTAGACTTCGCGGCTGGACTGGTCTTCGGTCTGCACGGCAGTATCGAGCGCGTGACACAGAAGGTGTTCCTCCTGTCGCCTGCTAACGTCGATGTCACGGCGGAGGACAAGGCTCGGATCGCCGAGGGTGGGTTCTTCAACCAGAGCTGACCCGGCCACGACTTTCTGTGTGGATCAATCGGCAGTTCGTCGCTTGACGGACCGTCGGCCAGGGAGAGGGAGAAGCGATGGGGATCTTCGGTTCGGTGCTCTACTGGGTGCTGACCGTGTTCCTGCTGATCCTGCTCTTCAGGCTGGTGATGGACTGGGTGTTCCAGTTCGCCCGCTCGTGGCGTCCTGGGAAGGCCATGGTCGTGGTGCTGGAGGCCACGTACACTGTCACGGATCCGCCACTCAAGCTTCTTCGGCGATTCATCCCGCCGTTGCGTCTCGGGGGCGTGGCGCTCGACCTGTCCTTCTTCGTACTGATGATCATTGTGTATGTCCTGATCTCGCTCGTGCAGCGCCTGTCGTTCTGAACGATGCGACAGGATGCCGGTCCGACGATCACGTTGAGGTGAAGAGATGCCATTGACCCCCGAGGACGTTCGGAACAAGCAGTTCACGACCGTCCGGCTGCGCGAAGGCTATGACGAGGACGAGGTCGATGCCTTCCTCGACGAGGTCGAAGCCGAGCTGACCCGCCTGCTGCGCGAGAACGAGGACCTGCGCGCCAAGCTGGCGGCCGCCACGCGTGCCGCCGCGCAGAACCAGGCGAACATGCGCAAGGAGCAGCAGGCTCCGCAGGACGGCGGGCGCCCCGGCGCTCCCGTGCCCGCCGCCATATCCGGCCCGCCGGTGCCCGGCCAGCAGCAGGGCCCCGGTCCGCAGCAGCTCGGCGGCCCGCAGCAGCTCGCCGGCCCCCAGCAGGGGATGGGCAACCAGCCGCTCGGCCTGCCGTCCGGTGCGCCGCAGCTGCCCGCCGGCCCCCAGCAGGGCATGGGCAACCCGATGGGCAACCCCATGCAGCAGCAGCAGATGGGCCAGACCATGGGCGGCCAGCAGCAGCTGGTCCAGCCGATGGGCGGTCAGATGCTGCAGCCGATGGGCAACCCGATGCAGCAGCAGATGGGGCAGAACATGCCCGGTCAGCAGCTCCAGCCCATGGGCGGCCAGCAGCTCCAGCCGATGGGCGGCCCGATGGGCAACCCGATGCAGCAGCAGCAGGGCCCCGGTGGCGACAGCGCCGCCCGCGTCCTCGCGCTCGCCCAGCAGACCGCCGACCAGGCGATCTCCGAGGCCCGTTCCGAGGCCAACAAGATCGTCGGCGAGGCCCGCAGCCGCGCCGAGGGCCTGGAGCGCGACGCCCGCGCCAAGGCCGACGCGCTGGAGCGGGACGCGCAGGAGAAGCACCGCGTCGCGATGGGCTCCCTGGAGTCCGCCCGCGCCACGCTGGAGCGCAAGGTCGAGGACCTGCGCGCCTTCGAGCGCGAGTACCGCACGCGGCTGAAGTCCTACCTGGAGACCCAGCTGCGCCAGCTGGAGTCGCAGGCGGACGACTCGCTCGCCCCGCCGCGGATCCCCGCCACCGCCTCGCTGCCGCCGGCCGCGTCGTCGATGGCGCCCGCCGGTGCCGGCGCGATGTCCTCCTCGGCGCCGTCGTTCGGCTCCACCCCGTCCTTCGGCGGCAACCAGTCCTTCGGCGGCAACTCCTTCGGCAGCTCGGCCGGCTCCCCGTCCTTCGGCGGCGCCTCCGCGAGCTCCAACGGAGCGATGGCCCCGGCGGGCATGACCCAGCCGATGGCGGCCGTGCGGCCGCAGCCCCCGCAGCCGATGCAGCAGGCCCCCGCTCCGATGCGAGGCTTCCTGATCGACGAGGACGGCGACAACTAGCGGTCCCGCACCGCGCATTCGAAAGGGCGCCCTTGGCCGCAACGGCTGGGGGCGCCCTTCGCGTCGTGCGGGCGTGCGGCGCGCAGGCGCGAAGACGGGAGCGCGGGGAAGCGCGCGCACCACAGGATCGCGCCGTGGGCAACGACGTGCCGGCACGGCGCGATCCTGCGGTGGGACGGGGAGCGCCTACGCCTTGCGGAGGGTGAACTCCAGGGCGAGGCCCTCGTCGGTGAAGCGCGGGGCGTCGGGGTCGGTGATGGTGAGGCCGAGGGATTCGGCCAGGACCTCGGCGGCGATCAGGTCCTGGTGCTCGGTCAGGGCGGCGAGGGTGTCCTCGTCGGTGGTGGCGAGCTGGAGGTGGATCCGGTCGACGATCTCCAGGCCGGACTTCTTGCGGGCCTCCTGGATCTGCCGGATCGCGTCGCGGACCGCGCCGAGGCGCTTGAGCTCCGGGGTGATCTCCAGGTCGAGGGCGACGGTCGCGCCGGACTCGTTGGCGACCGCCCAACCCTCGCGCGGGGTCTCGGTGATGACGACCTCGTCGGGGGAGAGCGTGACGGTCTCGCCGTTCAGTTCGACCGAGGTCTCGCCGTTGGCGCGCAGCTCGGCGGAGAGCCGGGCGGCGTCCGCGGCGGCGACGGCCTTGGCGACGTCCTGGACGCCCTTGCCGAAGCGCTTGCCGAGGGCGCGGAAGTTGGCCTTGGCGGAGGCGTCGACCAGCGAGCCGCCGACCCCGGACAGGGATTCGAGGACGGAGACGTTCAGCTCCTCGGCGATCTGCGCGCGCAGCTCGGCGGAGAGCTCCTCCCAGCCCTGGACGGCGATCAGCGCGCGGGACAGCGGCTGACGGTTCTTCACGCCGGACTCCGCGCGGGTGGCGCGGCCGAGCTCGACCAGGCGGCGGACCAGCGCCATGTCCTTGGACAGTTCGGCGTCGACGAGCGTCTCGTCGGCGACCGGCCAGCTGGACAGGTGCACGGAGACCGGGGCCTCCGGGGTGACCGGGACGACCAGGTCCTGCCAGATCCGCTCGGTGATGAACGGGGTGAGCGGGGCCATCAGGCGGGTGACGGTCTCCAGCGCCTCGTGCAGGGTGGCGAGCGCGGCGGCGTCGCCCTGCCAGAAGCGGCGCCGGGCGCGGCGGACGTACCAGTTGGACAGGTCGTCGACGAAGCCGGACAGCAGCTTGCCGGCCCGCTGGGTGTCGTACGCCTCGTAGGAGGCGTCCACCTCGCGCACCAGGGTGTGCAGTTCGGACAGCACCCAGCGGTCGAGCGCGGGGCGGTCGGCCGCGGCCGGGTCGGTCGCGGACGGGGCCCAGCCGACGGTGCGGGCGTACTGGGCCTGGAACGAGACGGTGTTCCAGTAGGTGAGGAGGGTCTTGCGGACCACCTCCTGGATCGTCCCGTGGCCGACCCGGCGGGCCGACCAGGGGGAGCCGCCGGCGGCCATGAACCAGCGGACGGCGTCGGCGCCGTGCTGGTCCATCAGCGGGATCGGCTGCAGGATGTTGCCCAGGTGCTTGGACATCTTGCGGCCGTCCTCGGCCAGGATGTGGCCCAGGCAGACGACGTTCTCGTACGAGTTCTTGTCGAACACCAGGGTGCCGACCGCCATCAGCGTGTAGAACCAGCCGCGGGTCTGGTCGATCGCCTCGGAGATGAACTGCGCCGGGTAGCGCTGCTCGAACAGCTCCTTGTTGCGGTACGGGTAGCCGTACTGGGCGAACGGCATGGAACCCGAGTCGTACCAGGCGTCGATCACCTCGGGCACCCGGACCGCGGTGGTGGAGCACTGCGGGCAGGGGAAGGTGACCTCGTCGATGAACGGGCGGTGCGGGTCCAGCCCGGACTGGTCGGTGCCGGTCAGCTCGGAGAGCTGGGCGAGCGAGCCGACGCAGGTCAGGTGGTCGTCCTCGCAGCGCCAGATCGGCAGCGGGGTGCCCCAGTAGCGGTTGCGGGACAGCGCCCAGTCGATGTTGTTGTTCAGCCAGTCGCCGAAGCGGCCGTGCTTGACCGTCTCCGGGTACCAGTTGGTGGCCTCGTTCTCGCGGATCATCGCGTCCTTGACGGCGGTGGTCCGGATGTACCAGGACGGCTGCGCGTAGTACAGCAGCGCGGTGTGGCAGCGCCAGCAGTGCGGGTAGCTGTGCTCGTACGGGAGGTGACGGAACAGCAGGCCGCGGGCCTTCAGGTCGGCGACCAGGGTCTCGTCGGCCTTCTTGAAGAACACCCCGCCGACCAGCGGCACGTCGGCGGCGAAGGTGCCGTCGGCCTCCACCGGGTTGACCACGGGCAGGCCGTAGCGGCGGCAGGTGGCGAGGTCGTCGGCGCCGAACGCGGGCGACTGGTGGACGATGCCGGTGCCGTCCTCGGTGGTGACGTAGTCGGCCGTCAGGACGTAGTGGGCGTCCGGGATCTCCACCAGGTCGAACGGGCGCCGGTAGGCCCAGCGCTCCATCTCGGCGCCGGTGAAGGACTCGCCGGTGGTCTCCCAGCCGTCGCCGAGGGCCTTGCCGACCAGCGGCTCGGCGACGACCAGGCGCTCGTTGCCGTCGGTGGCGACCACGTAGGTCACCTCCGGGTGGACGGCGGCGGCGGTGTTGGAGACCAGGGTCCACGGGGTGGTGGTCCACACCAGCAGGGCGGCGTCGCCGGCCAGCGGGCCGGAGGTGAGCGGGAAGCGCACGAACACCGACGGGTCGACCACGGTCTCGTAGCCCTGGGCCAGCTCGTGGTCGGACAGGCCGGTGCCGCAGCGCGGGCACCACGGGGCGACCCGGTGGTCCTGGACCAGCAGGCCCTTGTCGAAGATCTGCTGGAGCGACCACCACACCGACTCGATGTACGACGGGTCCATGGTGCGGTAGGCCTGGTCGAGGTCGACCCAGTAGCCCATCCGCTCGGTCAGCTCGGCGAACGCGTCGGTGTGCCGGGTCACCGACTCGCGGCACTTGGCGTTGAACTCGGCGATGCCGTACTTCTCGATGTCCGGCTTGCCGGAGAAGCCCAGCTCCTTCTCCACCGCGAGCTCCACCGGCAGGCCGTGGCAGTCCCAGCCGGCCTTGCGGGCCACGTGGTAGCCCTTCATGGTGCGGAACCGCGGGAAGACGTCCTTGAAGACGCGGGCCTCGATGTGGTGCGCGCCGGGCATGCCGTTGGCGGTGGGCGGGCCCTCGTAGAACACCCACTCGGGGCGGCCCTCGGACTGCTCCAGGCTGCGCTGGAAGATCTTCTGGTCCTGCCAGAAGGAGAGGATCTGGTGCTCCAGGGCAGGCAGGTCGACCTGCGGCGGAACGAGGTTGTAGGTGGGCGACATGGGGTGCGTCTACCTCCGGCGGATGCGTGGACTGGCTCCGACGGAGGGACGAGACGGCGAGCCGCCCCGCGGTACCACCCTCCTTGACCGCGCGCGCTGCGGCCCTCTCTTTGGGTTTGCTGCCGGGTCTAGTAGGCCCTGGCCGGGCCGTTCTTCCGGCGGCTCCGGGGTGATCTTCCCGCCGCGCACACCCCCGGGCTCGCACCGTCCCCGGGTCGCTCGTGGCTGCGTACGTCGGTACTCGTCCCATCTGCGCCTTGCACGGCCCAGTGTATCGGCCCCCGCAAGCCGTTTCGCGCACCCGCGAGCCGGGGCCCGGGTGGTTAGCCCCGGGCGATCTGGGCACAACTTGTGCAGCGCCGGCACCGACGGCGGCTGGCCGGGTGGGATCGGAGAAACGCTTCGGTATGTCCCGTTGTAGGGGGATTCGATGGGGTTTATCGTTCCGGGACCGGCAAGATCGTCGGGAACCGACGCTTCTGATCATTCGTGAATGAGGTCGAAAGCCATGGCTGAGAAGGCGACAGGAACCGTGACCGCCAGGTCGCGCAAGGCCGTGGCGGGCGACCCAGGGGAGGGGACCGTGAGTACTGCGCGGCGAAAGACCGGCACCACCGGACACACCGCGGCCAGCAGCCGCAACCACGTGCCGGCCGGCTCCGGCGCGCGCGGCGGCGCCGAGGCGGTCGACCCGGCCGACCTGCCGGTCCGCCCCGGCGAAGAGCCGTGGACGGCCGCCGAGGTCGCCGAACTCCACGACGAACTGGCCGCCGACCTGGTCCGGCTGCGCTCCGAGATCGAGGCCTCCGAGGCCGCCATCGCCGGCCTGATGCGGGACTCCAACGACGGCGCGGGCGACGACCAGGTCGACGCCGGCACCAAGAACATCAACCGGGAGAGCGAGCTCTCGCTCGCCAACAACGCCCGCGACAGCCTCGCCCAGACCGAACGCGCCCTGGCCCGCCTCGAAG
Organism: Kitasatospora sp. NPDC059646; assembly: GCF_042734615.1. Lineage (NCBI taxonomy): Bacteria > Bacillati > Actinomycetota > Actinomycetes > Kitasatosporales > Streptomycetaceae > Kitasatospora > Kitasatospora sp. NPDC059646. The sequence continues at coordinate 53,662 of NZ_JBHWDS010000039.1, read as the reverse complement.
GCACCGGCTTCGGCATCTGCGAGTCCTGCGGCCAGCCCGTCGGCAAGGCCCGCCTGCAGGCCTTCCCGCGCGCCACCCTGTGCGTCAGCTGCAAGGCCAAGCAGGAGCGCCGCTGACCCCGGTCCGCACCCCGGCCGCCCCGTACCCCGCGCATTGTCGTACGGGGCGGCCGACGGGCCCACGGGTGTCGTACTCTCGTCCCCGTAACGACGACCGGCTTTTCCCACGGCAGCGGAGCGGATCATCAGCACGCCAGGTTCCCACCAGACCCAGGACGACGCCGTCCCCAGCGCCCCCTCCACCGAGGCGGGTGACCGGGTGAGCCCCGCCGCGCCCGAGGAACGCCCGGCCCAGGGCGGCGCCACCGCCGCGGACGGCGCCCGCGCGGTGGTCCGCCGCCGCCGGATCAGCGTCCTGCTGGTCGTCGCGCTGCTCGCCTACCTGATCGACCTCGGCTCCAAGCTGCTGGTCGTCGCCGACCTGGAGAACCGCACCGCGCCGATCCGGGTGATCGGCGACTGGATGACCCTCCAGGTGATCCGCAACGGCGGCGCCGCGTTCGGCATGGGCCAGGCGATGACCATCCTGTTCACCGCCATCGCCACCGGCGTCATCGTGGTGATCTGGCGGATCGCCCGCCGCCTGTACAGCCTGCCCTGGGCGATCGCCCTCGGCCTGCTGCTCGGCGGCGCCCTCGGCAACCTCACCGACCGGCTGTTCCGCTCCCCCTCCGCGTTCCGCGGCCACGTGGTCGACTTCATCTCGGTCCAGCACTTCGCCGTCTTCAACCTGGCCGACTCGGCGATCGTCTGCGGCGGCATCCTGGTCGTCCTGCTGTCCTTCCGCGGCTCCAACCCGGACGGCACCGTCCACGGGGCGCCGGCCGCCAAGGCCGAGGAGAAGCCCGCCGCCGACGGCGGGGACGGGCAGCCCAAGGCCTGACCGGCCCGCTGGCGTGAAGGGGGCGGGTACGGGTCGGGCATACTCGGGTGGGTGAGTATCGCAGCGCAGACCCGTAGCCTCCCCGTACCCGACGGCCTGGAGGGTGAGCGGCTGGACGCCGCCCTGGCCCGGATGTTCGGGTTCTCCCGCACCAAGGCCGCCGAGCTCGCCGCCGAGGGCAAGGTCACCCTGGACGGCGCGGTCGCCGGGAAGTCGGACCGGGTCACCGCCGGATCCTGGCTGGAGGTCGAGATCCCCGCCCCCGCCGCCCCGGTGCAGATCGTGGCCGAGGCCGTCGAAGGCATGCGGATCATCCACGACGACGACCACGTGGTCGTCATCGACAAGCCCGTCGGCGTCGCAGCGCACCCCAGCCCCGGCTGGACCGGCCCCACCGTCATCGGCGGCCTCGCCGCCGCCGGCTACCGGATCTCCACCTCCGGCGCCGCCGAGCGCCAGGGCGTCGTGCACCGCCTCGACGTCGGCACCTCCGGCATCATGGTGGTCGCCAAGTCCGAGCGCGCCTACACCGACCTGAAGCGGCAGTTCCACGACCGGGTCACCGAGAAGAAGTACAACGCGCTGGTCCAGGGCCACCCCGACCCGCTCTCCGGCACCGTCGACGCGCCGATCGGCCGCCACCCCAGCAGCGACTGGAAGTGGGCGGTCACCCGTGACGGGAAGCCCTCGGTGACGCACTACGACCTGATCGAGGCGTACCGCGCGGCGTCGCTGCTCGACATCAAGCTGGAGACCGGCCGCACCCACCAGATCCGGGTGCACATGTCCGCGCTGCGCCACCCCTGCGTCGGCGACCTCACCTACGGCGCCGACCCGACGCTGGCCAAGCGGCTCGGCCTGACCCGGCAGTGGCTGCACGCCGTCTCGCTCGGCTTCGAACACCCCGAGGACGGGCGCTGGGTGGAGTTCACCTCCGCCTACCCCGACGACCTGCAGCACGCGCTCGACGTCATCGCGGCGGAGAGCTGAGATGGCCGCGACCATCCGGCTCGCCGAGAGTGAGGACGACCTCGCCCGGGTCTGGGCGGTGCGGCGCGCGGTGTTCGTCGAGGAGCAGGAGATCCCCGCCGAGCTGGAGTACGACGAGTACGACCCGACCTCGGCGCACCTGCTCGCCGTCGGCGAGGACGGCGCCCCGCTTGGCACCGCCCGGCTGATCTCCGGCCCGCAGGCCCTCGCCCTCACCGGCGGCGTCGCGGACCGGGTGCTGCTCGGCCGGCTCGCCGTCGTCCCCGCCGCCCGCGGCACCGGCCTGGGCGCCCGACTGGTGCGGGCCGTCGAGGACCTCGGGCGCGAGCGCGGGGCGAAGGAGCTCGAACTGCACGCGCAGGTCCACGCCCTGGGCTTCTACGAGCGGCTCGGGTACGCGGCCGAGGGGCCCGAGTACGAGGACGCGGGGATCCCGCACCGGACGATGACGCGGGTGCTGTAGCCGTTCCGCACGGGAGGGCGCGGGCCGACGGGGTGTCGGCCCGCGCCCTCTGCGTCGGGCGGTGAGCCGGTCGGCGCGTCGGCGGGTGAGTCTGCCGGTGCGTCAGTCGGTGCGGACCCGGGGGAGGGACTCGGGGTGACGGTCCCTCAGATAGGCGACCAGGTGTTCCCGGGCGGCCAGTTTGAGGGCGGCGGCGTCGTCCGGGTTGCGGGCCGTCATCAGGGCGCGGACCACGATGGTGGAGGGCGTCGTGTCGGTGACGGTCAGGGACCACTCCTCGCCGTCCCACAGGTCGGTGGCGGCGAGGAAGCGCTCCAGCTCCGCGCGCAGGGCCCCGACCGGAGTGCGGTGGTCGACGTGGAGCAGCACCCAGCCGAGCAGGCCCGGGTCACGGCGGGTCCAGTTCTCGAACGGCCTGGAGACGAAGTACGACACCGGGACGACCAGGCGGCGGTAGTCCCACAGGCGCAGCACCAGGTAGGAGAGGGTGATCTCCTCGACCGTCCCCTGCTGCCCCTCCAGCACGACGGTGTCGCCGATCCGGACCGTGTCGGAGAACGCGATCTGCAGGCCCGCGAAGAAGTTGCCGAGGGTGGACTGCGCGGCGATGCCCGCGACGATGCCGATCAGGCCCGCGGAGGCGAGCAGGCTGGCGCCGACGGTGCGCATCGCGCCGAACGTCAGCAGCATCGCGCCGACCGTCACCACCCACACCAGGGCCGAACCGACCCGGCGGACCAGACCGAGCTGGGTCCGGACCCGGCCGACCCGGGAGGCGTCCTCGGTGACCGTCTCGTAGCGGGCGAGGACCGCTTCCAGCGTGGCGGCCAGGACTCTGACGGTGAGCCAGCCGAGCGAGGCGATCAGCGCGAGGAGCACCGCGTGGCGGACGGCCGCGTCGTCGTGGTGCGGGAAGAAGCGGCGGGTGGGGTGGAAGAGCAGCAGCAGCGCGGTGAGCAGCGCCAGCTGGAACGGGATCCGGCAGCGGCGCAGCGGCTCCCAGAGCGGGGAGTCGGGGCGGCGGGCGGCGAGCCGTTGAAGGATCTGGTCGAGCAGCCAGCCGGCGAAGAAGGTCGCGAAGATCGCGGAGAGCAGGCTGGCGAGCGGCCACAGCACGGAGCACCTCGGGGCGTGCGCGAGGGGTGGGGAATTGCACGATAGCGTGCGGCTTGGGGGCGATTTGGGACCTTTGCGCCCATCCGCCTGCCCGCGGCCCGTCTGCGGGAAGGGGAAGGGACGGGCGTAGGGGGAGTCCGCCCTCGGGAGGGGCGGGCGGGGGCGGGGCGCGGGTGGTCGGGAATCTGCGCCCGCCCGTTGCTCGCCGGCGGGGAAGCGAGGGCGGCGGTGAGAGGGGCCGGGGTGGCCGGGCGGGGGCGGGGGGCGTTAACGGGAGTCCTACTCGGGGCGTGGTTAGGATCGGCGACTATGGGGTTCGCTGAGGCGTGGCGCGGGTGGGTGATGCGTCGGCGGGTGGTGGTGGCCGGGGGCGCGGTGGTGGCGCTGTTGGCCGGTGGGGGTGCGGTGGCGGCCGTGGCGGGGGAGCCGGCGGCGGTGCACCGGGAGGACCGGTTCCTGGAGGTGTCGGAGGGCGTCCGGATCGACACGTCGTTCTTCACGGCGGGTGGCTCGGGACGGCGTCCGGCGGTGCTGTTGGCGCACGGGTTCGGCGGGTCGAAGGACGGGGAGCGGCAGCGGGCCGAGGAGCTGGCCCGGGCCGGGTACGCGGTGTTGACGTGGTCGGCGCGCGGGTTCGGCGCGTCGTCGGGGCAGATCGGGCTGAACCAGCCGGAGCGCGAGGTCGCGGACGTGTCGCGGCTGGTGGACTGGCTGGCGCAGCGTCCCGAGGTGCAGTTGGACGGGGCGGGGGATCCGCGGGTCGGGGTGACGGGCGCGTCGTACGGCGGGGCGGTGTCGCTGCTCGCGGCGGGGTACGACCGGCGGATCGATGCGATCGCCCCGCAGATCACCTGGTGGAACCTGGCGGATGCGCTGTTCCCGCAGGCGGCGCAGGGGAGTTCGGCCGCGGACGGGGTGTTCAAGAAGCTCTGGGCGGGGATCTTCTTCACCACCGGTTCGGCGTCGGCGCCGGTCGGTGCGGAGCAGGACGGGCAGCAGGGTCCGGTGGGGTGCGGGCGGTTCCGGGACGAGCTGTGCGCGATGTACAACCGGGTCGCGGCGGCCGGCCGGCCGGACGCGGACGCCGTGCAGGTGCTGGAGCGGTCGAGCCCGTCCTCGGTGGCGGACCGGATCAAGGTGCCGACGCTGGTGGTCCAGGGGCAGCAGGACTCGCTGTTCCCGCTGGACCAGGGCGACCGGATCGCCAGGGCGGTGGCCGCGAACGGTGCGCCGGTGGCGGTGGACTGGTTCGGCGCGGGCCACGACGGCGGGCAGGAGAGCAGCACCCGGGTCGACGACCGGGTGACGGCCTGGTTCGACCACTGGTTGAAGGGCGGCGGCGGTTCGACCGGCCCCGCGTTCCGGGTCACCCGCACGGGTGGCGTCGACTCGACGGGCTTCCAGGCGGTGCTGCGCGGCGCGGACGCCGACAGCTACCCGGGGCTGGGCGGGACGGCGGTGCGCAGCGTGGAGCTGACGGGCCGTGAGCAGCGGATCGCGAACCCGCCGGGCGGGTCGCCGCCGAACATCTCGACGCTGCCGGGCATCGGGGCGCTGTCGCAGCTCTCCTCGGTGGGGGCGGGCCTGTCGATCGACTTCCCCGGCCAGTTCGCGTCCTTCGACTCCGCGCCGCTCGGCGGCGCGCTGCACCTGACGGGTGCGCCGACGGTGGCCGTGCACGTGGCGGCGGACGTCCCGGAGGCGGTGCTGTTCGCGAAGCTGTACGACGTCGCGCCGGACGGGAAGCAGTCGCTGCCGCAGCAGTTGGCGGCCCCGCTGCGGGTGACCGGGGCGGACGCGCCGGGCGGGCGGACGGTGCAGGTGACGCTGCCGGCGGTGGACCACGAGTTCCCGGCCGGGCACCGGCTTCGGCTGGTGCTGGCGTCCACCGACCTGGCGTACGCCTCGCCGGCGCAGGCCGCGACGTACACGGTGGCCGCGGCCGGGCCGTTGGGCGTGCCGACGGTGGAGGGGCTGCGGACCGAAGCCGCGCCGGTGCCCGACCGGACGTGGGTGCTGCCGCTGGTGGCGCTGGCGGTCGGCGCGCTGCTGGTGTTCGCGCGCCGGCGGCGGGTGGCGCCGCCCGCGCCGGACCCGGAGCTGGCCGGGGTGCCGTTGCAGATCACCGGCCTGTCGAAGAAGTACAAGGGCTCGGTGGACCGGTACGCGGTGCGGGAGTTGTCGTTCCGGGTGGAGGCCGGGCAGGTGCTCGGCCTGCTCGGGCCGAACGGTGCGGGCAAGACCACCACGCTGCGGATGCTGATGGGCCTGATCCGCCCCGACGAGGGCGAGATCCGGGTGTTCGGGCACGCGATCCGGCCGGGTGCGCCGGTGCTGTCCCGGGTCGGGGCGTTCGTCGAGGGCGCGGGTTTCCTGCCGCACCTGAGCGGGCGGGCCAACCTGGAGTCGTACTGGGCGGCGACCGGGCGTCCGGTCGAGGACGCGCACTTCGCGGAGGCGCTGGAGATCGCCGGGCTCGGCGAGGCGCTGGAGCGCGCGGTGCGGACGTACTCGCAGGGCATGCGGCAGCGGCTGGCGATCGCCCAGGCCATGCTGGGGCTGCCGGACCTGCTGATCCTGGACGAGCCGACCAACGGGCTGGACCCGCCGCAGATCCGCGAGATGCGGGAGGTGATGGTCCGTTACGCCGCCGCCGGGCGCACGGTCATCGTCTCCAGCCACCTGCTCGCCGAGGTCGAGCAGTCCTGCACCCACCTGGTGGTGATGGAGCGCGGCCGGCTGGTGGTGGCGGGGCCGACCGCCGGGATCACCGGTGCGGGCGAGCAGTTGCTGGTGAGCGTCGAGGCCGGGTTCGCGGAGACGGCCGCGGTCGCGGAGAAGCTGGCCGCGACGGACGGCGTCGAGTCGGCGCAGGCCGTGGACGGCGGGCTGCTGGTCCGCCTGGACGGCCTGCCGGTGAGCCGGCTGACCGCCGAACTGGTGCGCCTGGGCGTGCCGGTGGCGGGCATCGGCCCGCAGCGACGGCTGGAGGACGCCTTCCTGTCCCTGATCCGAGGAGCGGCATGAGCAGCACGGTGGTGGAGACGGCGGCGCCCGGGTACCGGCCGGGGCGGACGCTGCCGCTCCGGGTGGAGGCGATGCGTCAGCTGCGCCGGCGCCGGACGCTGGTGATCGGCGGGGTGCTCGCGCTGCTGCCGTTCGTCGTGCTGGCGGCCTTCCGGATCGGCGGCACGCCGGGCCGGGAGAACCGCACCACGTTCATCGAGCTGGCCACCGCGTCCGGGGCGAACTTCGCCGCCACGCTGCTGTTCATGGGCACCGGCTTCCTGCTGGTGATCCCGGTGGCGCTGTTCTGCGGCGACACGGTGGCCTCCGAGGCGAGCTGGTCCTCGCTGCGGTACCTGCTGGCGGCACCGGTGCCGCGGGCACGGCTGCTGGCGCGGAAGTTCCTGGTGGCGATGGCGTTCTCGGCCGCGGCGATCGTGCTGCTGCCCGGCGTCGGCCTGGTGGTCGGCACCGCCGCGTACGGCTGGGGCGACCTGAAGCTGCCGACCGGGGCGACGCTGTCCGCGACGGAGGCGCTGCCCCGGCTGGCGCTCGCGGTGCTGTTCGTCTTCCTGGCCGAGATCGTGGTGGGCGCGCTGGCGTTCTGGCTCTCCACCGCGACGGACGCGCCGCTGGGCGCGGTCGGCGGCGCGGTGTTCGCGTCCATCATCACGGGCGTGCTGGACGCCGTCACCGCGCTCGGCTCGCTGCGCGAGTGGTTCCCCGCGCACTGGCAGTACGCCTGGGCGGACGCGCTGCAGCCGCAGTTGGAGTGGGGCGGGATGGTCCAGGGCGTGGTGCTGTCGCTGTCGTACTCGGTGATCCTGCTGGCGCTGGCGTTCCGGGGCTTCGCGACGAAGGACGTGGTGTCCTGACGGCCGGTCAGAAGCCGCGGAAGACGCCGTCGGGGCCGGCGGCGCGGACGAAGTCGGCGTAGTCCAGGTTGGCGAGCGACAGGTTGTTCTCGATGCTCCACAGCGCGGCGGCGGCGACCCGGACGGTCGGGGCCGCCGGCTCGCGCAGGTGGGCGGCCAGCAGGGGGAGTTCGGGGTCCGACAGGGCCCGGCGGTCGGCCAGTACGAGCAGCGGACGGCCGTGGTCGGGCGGCAGGCAGGCGGTCAGGGCGGCGACTGCGAGGCCGGCGAGGACGGGGTCGTCGACTTCGGTGACGACGGGGAGGAAGCCGTCGGCGGTCGGGGCGGCGACCGTCCGGCGCAGGCGGCGCCAGGCGGCCGGGTCGGTGAAGTCGGTGCGCACCAGCAGGGCGGCGCCCCGGGCCGGCGGCAGCCGAGGGGTCACCGGGCGCCGTCGCGGAGCAGCAGCAGGTCGAGGGCCTGCGTGTGGGCGTGGGAGGCCCAGGTGGGGAGGTGCTCGGAGAGGAACCAGGCGGCGTCCTCGAGGTCCTCGTCCTCCAGGTGGTCGGTGGGGTGGTCGGGGAGCGCCCCGGGGTCGAGGGCGTCGAGGTCGGCGAGCACGGCGGGGAGCGCGGCGTGCGGGGTGAGGGTGGGGCAGGGCCAGGGCCCGTCGTCGGTGGCGCCGTCGGGCCAGGGCCAGCGGCGGGACCAGAGCGTGGCGAGGGCCGGCAGGCGCAGGGCGCGGAAGACGCCGGTGAGTTCGTCCCAGTGGCGGCCGGGGAGGACCACCTCGCCGAGCGGGGTGCCGAGGGTGCCCGCGAGGGCCGGGAGCAGCGCGGTGTAGCGGGAGTCCGCGCCGGCCCGCAGGCGGCCGGAGAGCAGTTCGGTCAGGGCAGCGGACGGTGGGACGCCCGGCAGCCCCGGCCCGCCCGAGCCGGGCAGGCGCAGCAGCAGCGCGGCGTCCACCGCGAACGCGGTGACGTACTGTTCGGCCATGTCCGGCACTCTTCCCGAGGGGTGTGACAACTCCGTTGCGGCGCGCGGGGGGCCGGGTCAGGAGAACCGGAAGAGCTGGGACGTGGAGCCGGGCGAGCAGTTGGTGACGGCGAGGGTGCTGCCGTTCCCGGCATCGGTGAGGCAACTCTGCACGCCGTAGCCGAACTTCAGCTGGAAGGTGCCGGAACCGGCGTCCGTGAGGTACCAGTTGGTCAGGTCGCCGTAGGAGCCCGCCCCCGCCAGTTCGGCGATGTTCGGACTGCCCGCGTAGCGGGCGCCCAGGCTGACGCCGCTGCCGCTCTTGCAGGCGGTGAAGGTGGTGACGCCGCTGCCGCTGTCGGTGCTCCTGATCCAGCCGTAGGACGTGTTGCTGCCCGACACCACGGGGACGCCCGCGGACAGGGCGGCCGAGCCGAGGCCCGCGGCCTGGCCGGTGCCGACGTTGACCAGCCGGCCCCAGCCGCTGCCGCCGCAGCCCGCGGCCGGGCCGTTGGCGGTGGGCTTGCTGGTGGTCGGGGCGGGCGGGGTCGGGTTGGTGTTGCCGCCTCCGCCGCCACCGCTGTTCGAGCCGCCGCCGGAGCTGCCCGTGCCGCCGCCGGAGGTCCCGGTGCCGCCGCCGGTGCCGGTGCCGGTGCCGGTGCTGCCCGAACCGCCGTTGCCCGCACCACCGTTGTCGGGGTTCGTGCCGGGGGCCGGGGCGCCGCCGGGCGGGACGGGGTTGCCGGCCTGGTCGGTGGCGGGCGGGCCGGAGGACGGGGGCGGGGTGGGGCTGCCCTGGGCGGTGCCGGACGCCTGGCCGGTCGGCGCGGAGCCGGACGCGGACGGGGGACCGGCCTGCGGCTCCTGCGACTTGGCGGAGCTGCTGCTCTCCGCCCGGTGCTGCCAGGGCAGCAGGTCGAACTGCTGGGCCGTCACCCCGCCGCCGGTGACCAGGACCAGCGGCAGCACCACGGTGACCAGCCGCCGCCGGCCGTCGCGCCCGGTTCGTGCGGGCGCGGTGGCGGCGTCGGCGGCGGCCGGGGCGGGGACGGCGGCCGGGGCGGGGAGGGCCGGCGGGGTCTCCTCCGGCCCGGCGAGGGCGAGGACGGCGCCCAGTCCGGCGGGGGTGGACATCGCCTGACGGGCGGCGGCGGCCATCGCCGCGGCGTCCGGGTAACGGTCGCCGGGCTGCTTGGCGAGCGACCTGGCGACCACCGCGCGCACCGGGGCGGGCACCGTGCCCGGCAGCTCCGGCACCGGCTCGCGGACGTGCTTGAGCACCACCTCCAGCGGGGTCTCCCCGGTGAACGGCGGCTTCCCGGCGAGCAGTTCGTACAGGACCACGCCGACCGAGTACAGGTCGGACGCCGCCGAGGCGTCCTTGCCCTCGGCGCGTTCCGGGGCCATGTACAGGGCGGTGCCGATCACCGCGTGGGCGGTGGTGATCCGGGTGTCGGCCAGGGTGCGGGCGATGCCGAAGTCGGTGACGGTGACCCGGCCGTCCTGATCGATCATCAGGTTGGACGGCTTGATGTCGCGGTGCACGATGCCCTGCTGGTGGGCGGCGTGCAGGGCGTCCAGCATCTGCGCCGTGATGTCCAGCGCCCGGTCCGGCGGGAAGGCGCCGCGGCCCTTGGCCTTGTCCAGCGGACGGCCGGACAGCAGCTCCATCACGATGTACGCGATCTTCGCGGACGGGTCGGAGACGTCCTCGCCGTAGTCGTGGATGTGCACCACGCCGCGGTGGCTCATCGCGGCCAGCACGGTCGCCTCGCGGCGGAAGCGGGCCGCGAAGACCTCGTCCTCCATCAGTGCCGGAAGCACGATCTTCACCGCGACCTGGCGGCCCAGCACCTGGTCCTCGGCCCGCCAGACCTCGCCCATGGCACCGCTGCCGAGCCGCTCGGTGAGGGCGTAGCGGCCCCCGAGCACGGTCCCCCGACCCCACATGTCCCGCATCCCCCGAGCATGGTGTACGACGTGTCAACAGAGAGTCTGGCTGCCCGGACGCCCGATGGGAAGTCGGCCCGGTCCGCGCACCCCGCCCCGCCGCGGCGACTCTACACGGCGCTGCGGCACAACTGTTCGTACCGAGCACCGTCGCTGACGTACGGTCAGACCCGCGAACCTGCCCCACCCAGACCGGCGGAGGAACCCGCAGTGCCCGACCACCCGATCGACTTCAGCACCGGACGGCCCGGGACCCGGCCGCTGGACGTCACCTGGAACCACGGCTCGCCGTCGGCCAAGCACAACACCGACCCGGACCTCCAGGTGTACGCGCACGACGAGCACACCGTCATCCTGCGGCAGAACATGGCCGTCAACTACGAAGCGCCGTTCCTGTACCTGCTGTTCGGCAACGAACGGGCCGTGCTGATCGACACCGGGGCCACCGCCGAAGCCGCGTACCTGCCGCTGCGGCGGACCGTCGACGAGCTGATCGACGGCTGGCTCGCCCGCCACCCCCGCGAGGACTACCGGCTGCTGGTGGTGCACACCCACGCGCACGGCGACCACGTCGCCGGGGACGGGCAGTTCGCCGACCGGCCGGGAACCGAACTCGTCCCGGCCGGGAAGGACACCGCCTGGCCGTGGTTCGGCTTCGACGCCGACCCGGAGGCCGTCGCCCGGATCGACCTCGGCGGGCGGGTGCTGGAGTGCCTCGCCACCCCCGGACACCACGCCGCCTCGGTCACCTACTACGACCCGTGGAGCGGCTTCCTGCTCACCGGCGACACCGTCTACCCCGGCCGGCTCTACATCGAGGACTGGCCCGCGTTCGCCCGCAGCATCGACCGGATGATCGACCTCGCCGAACGCCGGCCCGTCAGCCACGTCCTCGGCTGCCACATCGAGATGTCGGTCGAGCCCGGCGTCGACTACCCCATCCGCTACACCCACCAGCCGCACGAGGCGCCGCTCGAACTCGCCGTCGCCCACCTGTACGAGATCCGCGGGGCGCTCGCCGCGACCGGAGGAGAACCGCGACGGGTGGTGCTGCCGCGGTTCGTCCTCTGGCCCAGCGAGTGACCTGACGGCCCGTCTGCCGAGCGGACCGCGCGGACGAGCGGTCCGCGCGGTCCGGGCGGTCCGGGCGGTCCGGAGGGTGGTCAGCGGCGCAGGCGGGCGTCCTCGGCGAGGGACTCCACCAGGGCCTCCACCCGGTCGGCCGGCAGGCCGCGGGAGACGAACCAGGCGCCGACGTTGCGGACGTCCCGCTCCAGGAACGACAGGCCGCGCGGGTTCGCCACCACGTCGACGATCTGCGGGACGTCGATGATCACCAGACGGCCCCGGTGCACCAGGATGTTGTACGCCGAGAGGTCGCCGTGCGCGTAGCCGTCGTACGCCAGCAGGGACAGGCTCCGGCCCAGCTGCGCCCAGAGGTCCTCGACGTCGGCCTCCTCGGCGCGCAGCTGGGCCAGCCGCGGGGCGGCCGCGCCCGACTCGTCGCCGACGAACTCCATCAGGATCTCGGTACCGGTGATCTGCACCGGGTACGGCACCGCCACACCCGCCGACCACAGGCGGCACAGCGCGGTGAACTCGGCCGCCGCCCACTGGCCGGCGATCGCCTCCTTGCCGAACGCGGTGCGCTTCGCCATCGCGCGGGTCACCCGGGACTCCTTGTGCTGGCGGCCCTCCAGGTAGCCGGAATCGCGGTGGAACATGCGGTGCTGGGCATCCCGGTAGCGCTTGGCCGCCATCAGCGTGCGACGGTCCGTGCCAGGGACGGCGCGCTCCAGCAGGAAGACGTCGGCCTCCTTGCCGGTCTTCACGATGCCCAACTCGGTGTCGACGGCCGCGAGTTCGGTGACCACCCAGTCCGGGCGCGGCTCGGGGCCCTTCTCGGTGGGGGTGGACTGGTCCCACGTCGACCAGCGGTCGCCGACGGCCGGGCCGTCGGAGACGCTCGGGGTCTCGTCGTCCCACGAATCCGAGTCGAACTCGGACTCGAACTCGGAGCCGGAGTCGGACTCGTGGGTGGGGAAGTAGAGGTACTCGGGCTCGGCGTCGTCGAAACGGTCGGCCTTGCGGCCGCGACGGGAAGTGCCCTTGGGGCGGATACGGGAGAAGGACTCGCTGTCGGCAAAGCGCTCGCGCACTGCGGTGGCTCCTGGGGAGTGGCCCACCGGGGCGCGGTATGACGCGCTGTCAGCCGGTGGGAAGAAGACGAGGGGAGGATTCGTATGGCGCGCAGGCGAAAGCGCGCCGCGACACGGCGGCAACCATCCTGGCCACACCTCCTCTCGACTCACTCCCGCACGAACGCGTGCGGAAGGACGGGGACAACCCTAGCGGGAGCTCCGACGGATGCAAGGGATTTTTTCGGGAGCGCCCTGCGGAGCGGTGGTTGGGTGGCGGGGTGGGGCGCGAGGCGGGGCGGGGGTGCGGGGAAGGTGCGCGATCTGGCGGCCGGTGGTGGGTTGTTCGCGCAGTTCCTCGCGCCCCTGGCGGGGCGGAGGGCGGTTTCGCGTGGTTGCTTGCGGAGCGGTGGCGGGGTGGCGCGAGGCGGGAGGGGGTGCGGGTGAGGTGCGCGATCTGGCGGCCGGTGGTGGGTTGTTCGCACAGTTCCCCGCGCCCCTGGCGGAGCGGCGGGCGAGAGTTCGTCGCGTCCCCTGGCGGGGCGGAGGGCGGGCAGTTCGTCGCGCCCCCGGCGGTGGTGCAGGGGGCGGGCGGGAAGGGCTTTAATGTTCCCTATTTGTGGCGTGGTGCGGAGTAATAGGGAAGGATGCGGCGTGCAGCAGGAGTACTACTCCGTTGAGGATGTGGCCGGCTTGTTGGGGCTGCACGTGAAGACCGTTCGGGGTTATGTGCGGGACGGGAAGTTGAAGGCGACGCGGATCGGGAAGCAGTACCGGATCGCGCGGGCGGACGTGGAGGCGTTCACCGGGGGAGGGGGTGGGGCGGCGAGCCCCTCGCGGGTGGAGGTGTCGGCGGTGGTGCAGGTGGAGGGGGTGGGGCGGGGGGATGCGGATCGGCTGGTGACGGCGGTGCTCGCGGCGGCCGGGGCGTGGTCGGGGGAGTCGCGGCCGTTGTGGGTGCAGGCGGTGCGGGACGAGTCGCGGAGCGCCCTGCGGTTCGTGGTGCTGGGTCCGCCGCGGCGGGTCGGGGACGTGCTGGGGATGATCGAGGAGCTGACGGGAGAGGTGCGGTGACGGCGGTTCAGGAGCTGGGCGGAGTCCAGGTGATGGTGTGCGCGGCGGAGGGGGAGCCGGTCGCGGGGGAGCAGGACGCGGTGGACCTGCTGGGGAACGCGTACTACCAGGGGGCGTCCTGGGTGGCGGTGCCGGTGGAGCGGCTGGGGGAGGAGTTCTTCCGGCTGCGCAGCGGTGTCGCGGGCGGGGTGGTGCAGAAGTTCGCGCAGTACCGGATGGGTCTCGCGGTGGTGGGGGACGTCTCGCCGCACGTGGAGCGGTCGGACGCGCTGCGGGACTTCGTGCGGGAGAGCAATCGCGGTCTGCAGCTGTGGTTCGTCGCGGACCTGGCGGAGCTGGCCGGCCGGTTCGCCGGCTGAGGGGCAACACGGAGGTTATGCGGGCCAGTTGATCCGGGCACGAGGGGTTCCAGCGTGAGGTGACATGTGCAATTGTACATGTCACCGGCCGACGAGCAGTGCCCCGTCGGCCTCCCACCCCTCCGCCGTGCCCCCCGAATGCGCGGCGTCATATCGGCCCGGAGGCCCCCACGTGCGAACCTTCCGGATACCGTTCGCGTCCCCCGCGCGAACGTTGAGTCTGCTGCTGTCCTTCTGTCTGGCCCTCGGATTCCTGGCCGTCTTCGTGCCGGGCGCCCGGGCGGCCGCCCCCGCCGGTCCCCAGTCGGCGAAGCCCTCGAAGGCGTCGAAGTCGGCGCCGCGCAGCTCCGCGGCGGCCGAGCGCCGCAAGGACGCCGACCGCGACGTGCGGGCGGACGCCTCCAAGAGCCCGCCGCTGCTGTCCGGCGGCGAGCCGGCCACCGCGCCGGCGGCCAACTCCCTGACGGCGGCCGCCGCCTGCACCGTCGCCGACTTCACCGGGAAGACCGGCAGCGCGCTGGTCACCCAGATCAAGTCCGCCACCTCGGACTGCGTCAACTCCCTGTTCCTGCTCAAGGGCAACGACGCGAAGCTGGCGTTCAACGAGTCGCAGATGGTGACGGTGGCCAACGCGCTGCGCGACGTCTCCGCCGACTACCCCGGCGACAACTCCACTTCGGCGCTCCAGATCGTGCTGTACCTGCGGGCCGGCTACTACGTGCAGTGGTACAACCCGGACGTGGTGGGCTCCTACGGCAGCAACCTCAAGTACGCGATCGAGGGCGGCCTGGACCGGTTCTTCGCCGCCGCGCACTCGCAGGACGTCACCGACGCCAACGGCAGCACGCTGGGCGAGGCGGTCACCCTGATCGACAGCGCGGCCGAGAACGCCCGCTACCTGTCGGTGGTGAAGCGGCTGCTGAACGCCTACAACAGCGCCTACGACGCCAGCTGGAACATGCGCAACGCCGTCAACAACGTCTACACGGTGCTCTGGCGCGGCCACCAGAACAGCGACTTCCTGCCCGCCGTGCAGGCCGACCCGAGCGTGCTGGACGCCCTGCAGGCGTTCGCCACCCGCAACAACGCGCTGCTGGGCGGTGACAGCGACTTCATCGTCGTCAACGCGGGCCGCGAGCTCGGACGCTTCCTCCAGTACCCGGCGATGCAGGCCAAGGTCCGGCCGCTGGTCAAGAGCCTGCTGGACCAGAGCTCGATCACCGGGCGCACCGCCACCATGTGGGCGGTCTCCGCCGAGATGACCGACGCCTACGACAAGGCCAACTGCGCCTACTACGGCACCTGCGACCTGGCGAGCCGCCTGAAGGCCGCGGTGCTGACGGTCAACTACACCTGCAGCCCCAGCATCAGGATCGTCGCCCAGGCGCTGACGGCCGATCAGCTGAACACCGCCTGCACCAGCCTGAAGGGCCAGGACGCGTTCTTCCACGGTGTGGCCCGGGACAGCGGCGCGGTGGCGAACGACAACAACTCCACCATCGAGGTGGTGGTGTTCCACTCCAGCAACGACTACAAGCTGTACGCCGGCACCATCTTCGACATCTCCACCGACAACGGCGGCATGTACCTGGAGGGCAAGCCGGACGCGGCCGGCAACCAGCCGCGGTTCATCGCCCACGAGGCCGAGTGGCTCCGTCCGGACTTCCAGATCTGGAACCTCAACCACGAGTACACCCACTACCTCGACGGCCGGTTCGACATGTACGGCGACTTCGACGCCGGCATGACCACCCCGACCGTGTGGTGGGTCGAGGGCTTCGCCGAGTACGTCTCCTACGCCTACCGGGGCGTCGAGTACACCAACGCGATCGCCCAGGCAGGGCAGCACACCTACGCGCTGTCCACCCTGTTCGACACCACCTACGACAACGCCGACTCGACCCGGGTCTACAACTGGGGCTACCTGGCGGTCCGCTACATGCTCCAGTCGCACCGCGCCGACATGGACGCCGTGCTCGCCAAGTACCGCGCCGGCGACTGGGACGGCGCCCGCAGCATCCTGAAGACCACCATCGGCACCCGCTACGACGCCGACTTCAACGCCTGGCTGACCGCCTGCAACGGCGGCAACTGCGGCACCGCGACGGTGCCCACCGCCCCCGAGTGCACCGGCGCCGACACCCGTCAGCTCGGCCAGAACTGCGGCCGCTCCAACGTCGCCGCCACCGTCCAGAACTACGCGTACTTCTACCTGTGGGTCCCGGCCGGCACCACCAGCCTGACCGTCACCGCCACCGGCGGCACCGGCAACGCCGACCTGTACTACAACGGCAGCAACTGGGCCACCACCGGCTCGTACAACGCCAAGTCCGCCAACAGCGGCAACAGCGAGACCCTGACCATCAGCAACCCGCCCGCGGGCTACAACTACATCAGCCTGTACGCCCAGCAGGGCTTCGGCGGAGTGTCCGTCAGCACCTCGTACTGACCCCGCCGAACCGAACGGCCCGGCCCACCCACCGGTGGGCCGGGCCCCGGCGCGTTCCGGGATGGGAGATCATGGAGGGTCGAGCACCCAGCACCGAGGAGCCCCCGTGGCCGAGATCGTCCTGTTCCACTCCGCGTACGGCCTGCGCCCCGCCGTGCACCGGGCCGCCGACCGGCTGCGCGCCGCCGGCCACACCGTGCACACCCCCGACCTGTACGAGGGCCGCACCTTCGACGAGTCGGAGGAGGCCATGGCGTACCGCGACGAGGTCGGCAACGACGAACTGCTGCGCCGCGCCGTCACCGCCGTCGCCCCGCTGCTGCCCGCGAAGAACGGCCTGGTGTACGCCGGGTTCTCGCTCGGCGGCTCGCTCGCGCAGAACCTGGCCCTCGCCGACGAGCAGGCCCGCGGGCTGCTGCTCCTGCACGGCACCTCCGACCTGCGCGAGGACGCCGCCACCGGCATCCCGGTGCAGCTGCACGTGGCCGAGCCGGACGCGTTCGAGTCCGAGGACTGGCTGAACACCTGGTACCTGCTGATGACCCGGGCCGGGGCCGACGTCGAGGTGCACCGCTACCGCGGCGCCGGACACCTGTACACCGACCCCGAGCTGCCCGACCACGACGCCGAGGCGACCGAGCGGACCTGGGCCGCCGCGCTGGACTTCCTCGCCGAACTGGACCGGCAGCAGGACTGACGCCCGGTCAGGACGCGAAGGCCACCGTCCGGGCGGTCGCGGCCGGCTCCAGGAACGCCAGCAGCCGCTCCCCCTCCGCGACCAGCTCGGGCCGGGCGCCGTGCTCCACCAGCGGGCTCAGGGTGAGCTGCGCGGCGCCCCGGGCGCAGCTGTGGCTCCACGTCCCGGCGACCCGGCCGTCCACCAGGTAGGTCGCCAGCAGCGTGCCGTTCACCGCCCGGTAGACCTGCGGCAGCAGCTCGGCGGACAGCATCCGGGTGCGGTCGGCGTGCGACAGCAGTGCGGCGTCCCACTTCGGCAGGAACCGCACCGGCAGGGTGCGGTCCGGGTCTCCGGGCGGCGGGGCGTCGGGCAGGTCGAGGAGTTCCCGGCCGTCCTCCGCCCGGTGGGCCGCGAGCCCGCCCAGTTCGGCCAGCGCCGGGTCGATCCGGCGCAGCGGCAGGCCGGTGAAGTGCGCGATGTCGGCGCGCGAGGCGGGCCCGAACGCGCCCAGGTAGCGGCGCACCAGCCGGGCGGTGGCGGCCGGCTCGGTCGGCAACTCGCCCGGCCACAGCACCAGTCGCGGCTTCCCGTGGGAGCGCCAGTGCCCGGACGGGGCGACGTGCACCAGCGGCAGCAGCGCCCGCGCCCAGTGCAGCAGGTCGTCGGTGCGGACCCGGCCGCCGGACAGCTCCGCAACCCGCTCGCGCAGCTCCTGCGCGCTGCGCGGCACGACGGCGAACTCCCGCAGCCCGGCGGCGAGCCGCTCCTCGTCCAGCCCGGCGGTGCGGTACCGGCCGCGCAGCGAGGCCAGCCACTGGCTGCGCCAGGCGGCGGCCAGGTGGCCGTAGTCCTCGCCCGGCACCAGGTGCAGGGTGCCGCGCATCAGCGTCGACTTCACCACGCTGCCGTCCCGCAGCGCCGCGTCCAGCTCGCCGGTGGTGAAGCCCGGCAGCCGCGACCAGAGCGCCAGGTGCGGCGACGGCGAGTACTGCGCCTGCAGCGCGGCCAGGCGGCGCACCCCGGCGGCGGCCGGCATCGGCGTGCTCCGGTCCAGCAGTTGCCGCTCGAAGTACCGGACCGTCAACTCCCGGGCGGACAGCGTGCGTACGGCGGGCATCGCCGGATCCCCTCTCGTCCCCGCCGGCCCCCGGACGCGGGGGCCGACGGCGGGCACTGTAGCAACCCGTCAGGACAGCCCGGGCGGGGCCGCGGGCGGGGCGGGCGGGGCGGGCGGCGGCGGGGGATAGGCGTACGCGGCGCCGGGCCCGGCGGCGGGCGGCTGCGGCGGCGCCGGGGTGTGCGGCGGCTGCCCGTGGTGCTGCACCGGCGGCTGCTGGTACCCGGCCGTCGCCGGGGCGGGCGGCTGCGGGGGCACGCCCCAGCCGAGCGGCGCCGGCGGCCGGTTCCCGAACGGGACGGCCGCCGGGGTCGACGGCTCCCGGCCGACGGCCGCCACCAGCGCCACGACCAGCGCGATCAGCACGTCCACCAGCATGGTCGCCGACAGCAGCGCCCAGGCGATGCCCTGGTGCAGGAGGATGTCCGAGTTGCGGATCACCATGGTGATCAGCCCGGTCGCCGCGGCGTAGCCGTTGAGGCCGCAGGCGACGACCGCGCCGGCCCGGGCCCACGGCCGGCGGCCGAACGCGGCGAAGGCCAGCACCAGCGAGGCGAGCACCACCGAGGTGTCGAAGCCGGTGAAGGAGACCGGGGCGGGCACGTAGTACTGGGCGTCGAGCGGCACGCCGAGCGCGATCGGCAGGTAGTTCAGGCCGGCCTGGCTCAGGTCGTAGCCGAGGACCGCGAGCTCCACGACGACCTGGATCAGCAGCAGCACGCCGATCCCGGGCAGTCCGCGGGCCCCGGCGCGCGGCGCCGGCGGCGGTGGTTGGACGAAGGCCATGGCGGGTCCCCTCCCGTAGTCGTGCGGTGGTCGGAGGTTAGCGCCTCCACGCCCGGAGGGGGACTAGACTCGGACCCGCGATCCCGGAACCCGTGGTCCGAGCCCAGGTCATGGCGCTCGGACCATACGTGTTTCAGGCCCGACGCGTCCCAGCCCCTCTCAGGACCCCGGAGGCCCCGCCTTGAGCGACCAGCCGTACGCGCACCTGCACGTCCACACCGAGTACTCGATGCTGGACGGTGCCGCCCGGCTGAAGCAGCTGTTCAAGGAGGTCGAACGGCTGGGCCAGAGCCACGTCGCGATGACCGACCACGGGAACATGTACGGCGCGGCCGAGTTCCACAAGCAGGCCACCGCCGCCGGCATCACCCCGGTGATCGGCATCGAGGCGTACGTCGCGCCGGACTCCCGGACCAACACCAAGCGCGTCCTGTGGGGCCAGCCGCACCAGAAGAAGGACGACGTCTCGGCGTCCGGCGCGTACACCCACAAGACCATCTGGGCCCGGAACAAGGAGGGCCTGCACAACCTCTTCAAGCTGACCTCCCGCTCCTACGCGGAGGGCTGGCTGGTGAAGTGGCCCCGGATGGACAAGGAGATCATCGCCGAGCACGCGGCCGGCCTGATGGCCACCACCGGCTGCCCGTCCGGCGAGGTGCAGACCCGGCTGCGGCTCGGCCAGTTCGACGAGGCGGTCCGCTCGGCCGCCGAGTACCAGGAGATCTTCGGCAAGGAGAACTACTTCCTGGAGCTGATGGACCACGGCCTCGACATCGAGAAGCGGGTCCGCGACGGCCTGGTCGAGATCAGCCGGAAACTGGGCATCCCGCCGGTGGTCACCAACGACTCGCACTACACCACCGAGGCCGACGCCGGCGCCCACGACCTGCTGCTGTGCGTGCAGACCGGCAAGAACCTCTCCGACCCGGACCGCTTCCGGTTCGACGGCACCGGCTACTACATCAAGTCGGCCGCCGAGATGTACGGCCTGGACTCCTCCGACATCTGGCAGGAGGGCTGCCGCAACAGCCAACTGCTGGTCGCCGAGCGGGTCGACACCACCGGCATGTTCGAGTTCAAGAACCTGATGCCGCGCTTCCCCATCCCGGAGGGCTTCGAGTCCGAGGCGGACTTCTTCCGGTCCAAGGTCTGGGAGGGCATGGACTGGCGGTTCCCGAACGGCTACGACGACGAGCACCGGAAGCTCGCCGAGTACGAGATGGACACCATCGTGCAGATGGGGTTCCCGGCGTACTTCCTGGTGGTCGCCGACTTCATCATGTGGGCCAAGAGCCAGGGCATCGCGGTCGGCCCCGGCCGCGGCTCCGCGGCCGGCTCGCTGGTCGCCTACGCGATGGGCATCACCGACCTCGACCCGATCCCGCACGGCCTGATCTTCGAGCGCTTCCTCAACCCCGAGCGCATCTCCATGCCCGACGTCGACATCGACTTCGACGAGCGCCGGCGCGGCGACGTGATCCGCTACGTGACGGAGAAGTGGGGCTCCGACAAGGTCGCCATGATCGTCACGTACGGCACCATCAAGGCGAAGGCCGCCATCAAGGACTCCTCGCGGGTCCTCGGCTACCCGTACGCGATGGGCGACCGGATCACCAAGGCGATGCCGCCGGACGTGATGGGCAAGGGCATCCCGCTGTCCGGCATCACCGATCCCACCCACCCGCGCTACGGCGAGGCCGGCGAGATCCGCGGCCTGTACGAGAGCGACCCCGACGTCCGCAAGGTGATCGACACCGCGCGCGGCATCGAGGGCCTGATCCGCCAGCCCGGCGTGCACGCGGCCGGCGTCATCATGTCCGCCGAGCCGCTCACCGACCACATCCCGGTGTGGACCCGGCACACCGACGGCGTGACGATCACTCAGTTCGACTACCCCACCTGCGAGGGCCTCGGCCTCCTCAAGATGGACTTCCTCGGACTGCGCAACCTGACGATCATGGACGACGCGGTCAAGGCGATCGAGAAGAACAAGGGCGTCAAGATCGAGCTGCTCAAGCTGCCGCTGGACGACAAGCCCGCCTACGAACTCCTCGCCCGCGGCGACACGCTCGGCGTCTTCCAGCTCGACGGCGGCCCGATGCGCTCGCTGCTGCGCCTGATGAAGCCCGACAACTTCGAGGACATCTCCGCCGTCCTGGCGCTGTACCGGCCGGGCCCGATGGGCGTCAACTCGCACACCAACTACGCGCTGCGCAAGAACGGCCAGCAGGAGATCACCCCGATCCACCCGGAGCTGGAGGAGCCGCTGCGGGAGATCCTGGAGCCGACCTACGGCCTGATCGTCTACCAGGAGCAGGTGCAGAAGGCGGCGCAGATCCTGGCCGGCTACTCGCTCGGCCAGGCCGACCTGCTGCGCCGCGCCATGGGCAAGAAGAAGAAGGAGATCCTGGAGGCCGAGTTCGTCCCCTTCCAGAAGGGCTGCCGCGAACGCGGCTACTCGGACGCCGCGATCCAGGCGGTGTGGGACGTGCTGGTGCCGTTCTCCGGCTACGCCTTCAACAAGGCGCACACCGCCGGCTACGGACTGGTCTCCTACTGGACCGCCTACCTCAAGGCCAACTACCCGGCCGAGTACATGTCGGCGCTCCTCACCTCCGTCAAGGACGACAAGGACAAGTCCGCGGTCTACCTCAACGAGTGCCGCAAGATGGGCATCCAGGTGCTCCCGCCGGACGTCAACGAGTCGGACGCCGACTTCACCCCGCACGGCAGCGACACCGTCCGGTTCGGTCTGACCGCGATCCGCAACGTCGGCGGTCCGGTGGTGGAGTCGATGATCCGCACCCGCAAGGCGAAGGGGAAGTACGCCTCGTTCCCCGACTTCCTCGACAAGGTCGAGGCCGTGGTCTGCAACAAGCGCACCGTCGAATCCCTCATCAAGGCCGGCGCGTTCGACTCGCTCGGCCACACCCGCAAGGGCCTGACCGCCCAGTTCGAGCCGATGATCGACAACGTGGTCAGCATCAAGCGCAAGGAGGCGGAGGGCCAGTTCGACCTCTTCGGCGGCGACAGCGTCTCCGACGAGCCGAGCTTCGGCCTGGACGTGGTGTTCTCCGAGGAGGAGTGGGAGAAGTCCTTCCTGCTCACCCAGGAGCGCGAGATGCTCGGCCTGTACGTCTCCTCGCACCCGCTGCACGGCATCGAGCACGTGCTCGCCGACAAGGCGGACTGCGCGGTCGCCGACCTCGCCGAACGGCCCGACGGCGCCATCGTCACCATCGGCGGCATCATCTCCGGCCTGCAGCGCAAGATGACCAAGCAGGGCAACGCCTGGGCGATCGCCACCGTCGAGGACCTGGCGGGCTCCATCGACTGCATGTTCTTCCCCGCGAGCTACCAGCTGGTCTCCTCCCAACTGGTCGAGGACGCCGTGGTGTTCGTCCGCGGCAAGCTCGACAAGCGGGAGGACGTGCCGCGGCTGATGGGCATGGAACTCTCGGTGCCCGACCTGTCCAACGTCGGCGCGCAGCTGCCGATCGTGATCACCGTGCCGGAGAACAAGCTCACCTCGCCGATCGTCGGCCGGCTCGGCGAGGTGCTCACCCACCACAGGGGCAGCACCGAGGTGCACGTCCATCTGCGCGGGCCGTCCAGGACCGTGGTGCTGCGCCTGGACCGGCACCGGGTGAAGTCCGACCCCGCGCTGTTCGGCGACCTCAAGCAGCTGCTCGGCCCGAGCTGCCTGGCCGGCTGACGCACGGGCCCCCGCCGCGGTGCGGCGGGGGCCCGCTCCTGCACTGACTCCCGGTCAGTTCTCCTTGACCACCACGGTCTTGCCGACCTTGTCGTGCAGCGCCTGCTGCAGCGGCTTGTCCCACAGCTGCCACAGGCCGTTCAGCAGCGCGCACAGGCCGCCGACGACCGGGACCAGGATCGGGCCGCCCCAGACCGCGGCGCGGGTCCAGATCTCGTTGTCGGTCGGACGGCCGCCGTGGGCCTGGCTGACCACCCGGAGCTTCATGACCTTCTTGCCGACGGTCTGGCCGTGCTGGGTGAGCATCATCGCCGCGTCGTAGCCGGCGTAGATCACCGCGATCAGCAGGTAGTAGACGAACAGGCTCGGTGCGATCGAGTACACCACGGCGATCGGGATCAGCAGCACCGCCCAGTCGATCAGCCGCGCCAGGAAGCGGTCGCCGAACGAGGCCAGCACCCGGGTGCCCGGCGCCGGCGGCATGCCGGGCGGCGGGGTCGGGCTGAGCCAGCCGGGCCACTGGGCCTGCGGGGCGCCGGCGCCGTAGCCCGGCTGCCCGTAGCCGGACGGGGCGCCGTACCCCGGCTGCGGCTCGCCGTAGCCCGGCGGCGGGGGCGGCGGCGTCGGAGCGCCGTAGCCGCCGCTCGCCGGCGGCTGCTGACCGTACGGGTTCTGGCCGTACGGGTCCTGAGGCCCGTAGCCAGGAGGGGTGTTGCTGCTCATGCGTCCGACTCCAGGTCAACTGTTGGGGATGCTGGAGCCGTTGTACCCGGTTGAGGGCAGACTGTGTAAGACGATCTGACAATCGTTACTCAGTGCCAGCCGTAACGGTGCCTCAACGAGTCGACGACCAGCTGGAAACGGGCCCGGTCGAGGGCGCAGGCCTCGCGCCGCATCCCGCCGTCGTGCACCCGGAAGACCCGGTCCAGGGCGACCCAGGAGTCCCGGCCGCTGCGGTCCCACGGGCCGGCGCCGAGCGGCACCCAGTCCGGATCGCGGTCGTGGCCCTTGCTGGAGAGCATCACGGTCAGCAGCGTGCCGGCCCGCTCCCGGGCCACCACCAGCACCGGGCGGTCCTTGCCGCGGCCGTCGTTCTCCTCGAACGGCACCCAGGTCCAGACGATCTCGCCCGGGTCCGGGTCGCCGTCGTGGTCCGGCGCGTACTCGGTGCGCACGCCGCGGACCCGCTCGGCCTCGATCTCCACCGTGGCAGCCGCGCCGAACCGGCCGGGCTGCTCCGTCTGCTCGTTCAACTCATGCATGCCGGAAGGCTATCGACCGGTTCAAGCCCCCCGGCCGGGGCCTGCCAGCTGGGCGTCGTAGAGGCGCTGGAGCAGCCGGTTCAGGCGCGTCCGCTCGGCGGGCGGCAGGGCGGCCAGGAAGCGGTCCTGCTCGGCCGCGGCCGCGGCGGCCAGGCCGTCGACCAGGGCGCGCCCGTCGGCGGTCAGCGCCACCACCCGGCGGCGGCCGTCGGTGTCGTGCGTGCGGCGCTCCAGCAGCCGGCGGTCCGTCAGGCCGTCCAGCACCGCCACCAGGTTGCGGGCGTCCACGGCCACCAGCTCGGCCAGCCGGCCCTGGCCGACCGGCCCGTGCCGCCCGAGCGCGACCAGCACCGCGTACTGGGCCTGGGTCAGCCGGTGCTCGCCGAGGAAGGCCGTCCAGGACCGGGCGGTGAGCGAGCCGAGCCGGGCCAGCAGGAAGCCGGTGCCGCGCTCCCAGTCCGGGCGGTCGTCAGTCATGCCGCCAGCCTAGACGACCGGTGATCGACATGATCCATGTCTTTTGGTAGACATGTCGCATGTCGATCGAACTGAGGCGGCGTCAGGTCCCCGTCGGTGAACTCTCCCTGCACGTCGTGGAATCCGGCGATCCCGACGGCCCGCCCGTCCTGCTGCTGCACGGCTGGCCCGAGTCCTCCCGCACCTGGCAGCCCCTGATGGCCGCGGCCGGCCGGGACGCCCGCCTGCTGGCCGTCGACCTCCCCGGCATCGGCCGCTCCACCGGCTCCACCGGCGGCTCCAAGCGCCGGATCGCCGCCGCCGTGCACGCCCTGATCGGCGAACTCGGCCTCACCGGCACCACCTTGGTCGGCCACGACGCCGGCGGCATGGCCGCCTACGCCTACCTGCGCCGCCACGACGCCGTCGACCGGGTGGTGGTGATGAACACCGTGCTGCCCGGCGTCGCCCCCTGGGAGCAGGTACTGCGCAACCCGCACATCTGGCACTTCGGCCTGCACGCCGTCCCCGACCTGCCCGAGATGCTGGTCGACGGACGGCAGGAGGCCTACTTCTCCTACTTCTACCGGGCGCTGTCCGCCGACCCCGACCGGATCACCCCCGAGTCCCGCGCCGAACAGGCCGCCGCCCACCGCGGACCCGGCCGGCTCACCGCCGGCTTCGACCTCTACCGGGCCCTTCCGCAGGACGCCCGCGACAACGCCGAGTCGGCCGCCGCCGGCCCCGTCGACACCCCGCTGCTCTACCTACGCGGCACCCGCGAACCCGTCGACCTCGACGCCTACGCGGCCGGCCTGCGGGAGGCCGGGGTGCGGGCGCTCCGCACCGGCCTGGTCGACGGCGGCGGGCACTTCATGCAGGAGGAGCGGCCCGCCGAAGTCTGGCGGGCACTGCGGCGGTTCGCCGGCATCTGACCGGCCGTCAGGCGGCGCGCAGCTCGGCCGGGACCGCCGCGTGGAGGGCCGCCGCGAAGGCCGCCACCGCCGGGTGCGCCGCGGCGCCGGCGCGGAACGCGGTGCGGGTGCGCCGGTAGATCGGCAGCCGGGTCAGGGAGACGCCGGGCGGGCAGTGGCCGGTGCCCAGGTGCGGCACCAGGGCCACGCCCTGGCCGGCCGCGACCAGGGCCAGCTGGGCCGCGAAGTCGTCCACCCGGTGCCGGATCCGGGGGCTGAACCCGGCGGTCTGGCAGGCCCGCTGGGTCATCTCGTGGCAGAGCGTGCCGACCGGGGCGGTGATCCACGGGCTGCCCCGGTGGTCGGCGAGCGTGCCGGTGGCGCGGGCCGCCAGGTACAGCGGCTCGGCGAACACCGGGCCGGTCAGCGCGATGCCCTCCTCCGGCTCGCCCGGCACCAGGTCGTACTCGTGCACCAGCGCCAGGTCCAGCTCGCCCGCGCGCAGCGCCGCCGCCACCCCCGCCGGGTCCACCTCGCTCACCATCGCCTCCAGCTCGGGATGCCGGGAGGCCAGTTCGGCCAGCGCGGCGGGCACCAGGGCGCGCACGGCGGACGGGTACGCGCCGATCCGCAGCGGGCCGGCCAGGCCGCGGCGGGCGTGCGCCAGCTCGGCGTCCGCCCGCTCCAGCAGCTCCAGCACCGCCTCGGTGTGCCGCACCAGGTTCCGGCCCGCCGGGGTCAGCGCCACCCGCCGCCCGGTCCGCTCCAGCAGTGGCACCCCCGCCTCCCGCTCCAGCACCGACAGCTGCTGGGACACCGCCGAAGGACTGAACGCCAGGGCGTCCGCCACCGCCGCGATCGTCCCCAGGTGGGCCAGTTCGCGCAGCAGCCGCAGTCGTCGCACATCGAGCATCGGCTCAGCTTACGAGAACCATCGGAAATGTGAACTGGACCCGCACGGTCGGTGCCCGGCACGCTTCCCCCATGGAACTCCACGGCATCCACGTCCCGCTGGTCACTCCCTTCGCCGCCGACGGCACGCTCGCCCTCGACGCCCTGGAGCAGCTGGCCCGCGACAGCCTGGACGCCGGCGCCGCCGGACTGGTCGCCCTCGGCACCACCGGCGAACCCGGCTCCCTCACCGACGCCGAACAGGACGCGGTCGTCGAACTCTGCCGCCGCGTCACCGCCGAGTACGGGGCCGTGCTCACCGTCGGCGCCGGACACGGCGGCACCGCCCGGACCGCCGAGGCGCTGCGCCGCCTGGACGGCCGGGCCGACGCCGCCCTGGTCGCCGTCCCGGCGTTCGTCCGGCCCGGCGAGGCCGGGGTGCTCGCGCACTTCCGCGAACTGGCCGCCGCCACCCCCGTGCCGCTGGTGATCTACCACATCCCGTACCGCACCGGGCAGCCGCTGGGCGCCGCCGCCCTGCTGGAGCTGCTGGCGCTGCCGCAGGTCGCGGGCCTCAAGTACGCGCCCGGCGGCCTCGACGAGCAGACGATCGCGCTGCTCGCCGCCGAACCGCGCGGCGTCCTGGCGGGCGACGACCTGTTCCTGTCCCCGCTGCTCGCGCTCGGCGCCGACGGCGGCATCCTCGCCTCCGCGCACCTGGAGACCGCCCGCTTCGTCGCCCTGCACCGGGCCTGGGCGGACGGCGACGTGCCGCTGGCCCGCAAGCTCGGCGCCGAGCTGGCCGAGGTCTCCCGGGCCGCGTTCGCCGGACCGAACCCGACCGCGCTCAAGGCCCTGCTGCACCGCGCCGGCCGCATCCCCACCCCCGCGGTGCGGCTGCCGCTGCTCGCGCACGGCTGACCGCTCCGCGAAGAATTTCCGGTCCCGACGGGGCCGGACCGGAGGGATTGCCGAGCTGGACGGCAGGCGTTCACGCCTTGGGACGGCTCCGCGAAAACCCCCTCTGACAAGGCATGATGGCTGGGAACACATAGGAGGAGGAGACGGATGAGGATCGGCATCGTAGGGGCCACCGGTCAGGTCGGCGGCGTGGTCCGCGAGATCCTGGCGGAGCGGGACTTCCCGGTCGAGGAGCTGCGGCTGTTCGCCTCGGCCCGCTCGGCGGGGCGCACCCTGCCGTGGAAGGACACCGAAGTCACCGTCGAGGACGCCGCCACGGCCGACTACCGCGGCCTCGACATCGTGATCTTCTCCGCCGGCGGGAGCACCTCCAAGGCCCTCGCCCCGAAGGTCGCCGAGGCCGGAGCGGTCGTCATCGACAACTCCTCCGCGTGGCGCCGCGACCCGGACGTGCCGCTGGTCGTCGCGGAGGTCAACCCGGCGGCGATCGCCGAGCGCCCCAAGGGCATCATCGCCAACCCGAACTGCACCACCATGGCCGCGATGCCCGTGCTGCGGCCGCTGCACGACGAGGCCGAGCTGGTCTCGCTGGTGGTCTCCACCTACCAGGCGGTCTCCGGCTCCGGCCTGGCCGGCGTCTCCGAGCTGCACGAGCAGGCCCGCAAGGTCGTCGACGGCGCCACCGCGCTGGTGCACGACGGCGCGGCCGTCGAGTTCCCCGCGCCGGGCGTCTACAAGCGGCCGATCGCGTTCAACGTGCTGCCGTTCGCCGGCGCGCTGGTCGACGACGGCAGCAACGAGACCGACGAGGAGCAGAAGCTCCGCCACGAGAGCCGCAAGATCCTCGGCATCCCCGGGCTCAAGGTCTCCGGCACCTGCGTGCGCGTCCCGGTCTTCACCGGCCACTCGCTCCAGGTCAACGCCCGCTTCGCCCGCCCGATCGGCCCCGAGCGCGCCACCGAACTGCTGGCCGACGCCCCCGGCGTCGTCCTCACCGACATCCCCACCCCGCTGCAGGCCGCCGGCCAGGACCCGAGCTACGTCGGCCGGATCCGGGTGGACGAGACCGTCGACAACGGCCTGTCGCTGTTCCTCTCCAACGACAACCTGCGCAAGGGCGCCGCCCTCAACGCGGTGCAGATCGCCGAACTGGTCGCCGCCGAACTGCGCGGCTGACGTCCACCGCGGCCGGGCCGCCGGGGCAACTCCCCGGCGACCCCGTCGCGTTCACTGCCCCGGGTGCACCGGCACCGCGTCGACCTCGACCGGGAGCTCGGCGGAGACGGCCGCCCCCGTCCACTTGTCGCCCGGCGCGAACCACTGGTACGCGCCCGACAGCCGGGCCGGCATCTGCATCGACACCCGGCCCTCGCCGTCCGTGCCCGCCGCCGCCAGCGTGGTCCAGGTGTCCGAACCGGCCGGCCGGAACTGCAGGTACACCGGCGTGCCCGGCTGCGGCACCCAGTCGTGCTCGTCCCACATCGCCCGCCGCAGCCGCGCCTGCACCTGGACGGCCTCGCCGGAGGACGCCCGCGCCGGGCCGGACACCTCGTCGAACTGCGCCGTCCGCTTCAGCGAGAAGCCGCCCGCCGACTTCGACACGTAGCGGTCGCCGTCGCCGGCCCGGATCCGCAGATCCACGAACCAGGTGCCGGCCTGGTCGTCGAACAGCACCCGGGAGGTCGCCGCGGCCGTCGCCTCGCCCGTGCAGCGGCTCACCGTGCCGGTGGCGTCCAGCGGCACGCACGTCATCGGGCCGACCTTGAGCGTCGCGTAGTTCGGACCCCACAGGCCGATCGGGTCGACCGCGCGGATGCCCGACCGGTCCGTCGCCGTCACCTCGACCGGGAAGGTCCGGGTCTCGGTCGGGCCCAGCTCCACCGTGCGGCCGCCGTTGACCACCACCGACACCAGCGCCGTGTCGCCGCGCGAGGTCTCCGGAACCGTCGCGGGCACCAGGACGAGAGCGACCGCGCCGACCGCCGCCACTCCGCACAAAGCCACCGCACTCTTCCGCACGATGTCCCAGTATCCAGGGTCGCGGCGCAACCCCCGGGCGCGGTTCGCGGAGCGAACGACGGGTAAAGGAGTGCGCAACGGTGGCCGGACCGCCGCGCGGCGTCCCCACCGCCGCGGCGCCGGGCCGAGGAGGAGGTGCCGGAGATGGACCGCTGCGTCGTCCTGGTCGACGCGGGCTACCTGCTGGGCGCCGCCGCCAGCCTGCTCGCGGGAGAACCCGGCCGGTCACGGATCGCCGTCGACCACCCGGTGCTGATCGGCGCCCTGCGCGAACGCGCCGAGGAGGAGACCGGGCTGCCGCTGCTGCGGATCTACTGGTTCGACGCCGCCATCGACCGCAGACCGGCGCCCGAGCACCGCCGCCTGCGGGTGCTGCCCCGGGTCACCGTCCGGCTCGGCGCCCTCACCCGCGCCGAGGGCCGCTGGGTGCAGAAGGGCGTGGACGCCGCCATGCACGCCGAACTCAGCGAACTCGCCCGCAACCACGCCTGCGCCGACGTGGTGCTGGTCACCGGCGACGGCGACCTGCTGCCCGGCGTCGCCTCCGCCAAGGAGCACGGCGTCGCCGTCCACCTGTGGGCCCTGGAGGCCGCCGACGGCGACTTCAACCAGTCCGAGGAACTCGTCGGCGAGGCCGACGAACGCCGGGTGCTCGACCGCGCCTGGATCGAACGCTGGGCCCGCCCCCGGGAGAGCGCCCCCGAACCCGTCGCCCCCGTCGCCCCGGTCGCCGTCCTGCCCGCCCCGCCGCGCCCCCGCGCCGCCGCCCCGGCCGCGGCGGCCGCCGCGCCCGCCCCGTTACGGGTCATCCCCACCCCCAAGGACCTGGCCGGACGCACCCCCGCACCCGTCCCCCCGGCCGCCGCGCTCGGCGGGCCGGTGCTGCGCTGGTCCTCCGACCGCGGCTGGCTGGACCGCGCCGACACCGCCACCGCCGCCGACGCGCTGCCCACCCTGGACCGGCTCACCACCGCCGCCCAGCGCTGGGCCGACCGCGAGGAGGACATCACCAGCGTCGGCGGAGACCCGCAGGAGGTCGGCCAGGTCTTCGCCCGCCGCTGGCTCGACCGCCTCGCCCCCACCGACCGCCCCGCCCTGCTGTGGACCGACCATCCGCGCATCCCGCACCGCCTCGACGGCGAACTGCTGCGCTACGCCGCCCGGTTCGGCCTGCTCGCCCACAAGGAGGACCAGATCGACGAGCAGGACCGGTACGCCATCCGCGAGGGCTTCTGGAAGGAACTGGCCGCCCGGGTCCCCGACACCCGCCAGCCCCAGGGGGTGCTGGAGGACAGCTGACCGCACGACCCGCGTGCCCGGAACGCCCGGTACGGCGCGTAGAGTCTTCCGTCGTGAGCAAGGCACCTCAGGGCTGCTGCACCGTCAGCGGCCTGGTCAAGACCTACCGGGCGGGCGGCACCGAGGTCCGGGCCAACGACGGCATCGACCTCGCCGTCCGGCGCGGCGAGATCTTCGGGCTGCTCGGGCCCAACGGCGCCGGCAAGTCCACCCTGGTCCGCCAGCTCACCGGCCTGCTCCGCCCCGACGCCGGCACCATCGACCTGCTCGGCCACGACATCGTCCGCCACCCCGAACGGGCCGCCCGGCTGCTCGGCTACCTCGGCCAGGAGTCCACCGCCCTCGACGAGCTCACCGTCGCCCTCGCCGCCGAGACCACCGGGCGCCTCCGCGGCCTCGGCCGCCGCGAAGCCCGCACCAGGACCGCCGACGTGATCACCGAACTCGGCCTGGAACCGCTCGCCCACCGGCCGCTCGCCGAACTCTCCGGCGGGCAGCGCCGCCTCGCCTGCTTCGCCGCCACCCTGGTCGGCGACCGCCCGCTGCTGGTCCTCGACGAACCCACCACCGGCATGGACCCGGTCGCCCGCCGCGCCGTGTGGAGCGCCGTCGACCGCCGCCGCGCCGACCGCGGCACCACCGTCCTGCTGGTCACGCACAACGTCATCGAGGCAGAGACCGTGCTCGACCGGGTCGCCGTCGTCGACGGCGGCAAGATCATCGCCTGCGACACCCCCGGTGGCCTCAAGGCCCTGGTCGACGGCCACGTCCGGCTCGACCTGGTCTGGCGGCACGACGCCCCCACCGACGTGCCGGCCGTCGCCGCGCTCGCCGACCGTGCGGAGCGCACCGGCCGCCGCTGGACCCTGCGCACCACCCCCGACGAGGCCCGCGAACTGGTCGCCGCCGTCACCACCGGCCCCGCCTTCGCCGCCCTCGACGACTTCACCCTCGCCACCCCCACCCTGGAAGACGCCTACCTCCGGCTCGGCGGCCGGCACGGAGGACTCGCCCGATGACCCTGCTCGACGCCCCCGCCGCCGCCGGCACCGCGCAGGCCGCCCCGCTGGCCCCCGCCGCCCGGCTGCTGCCCGCGCTCGCCGCCGTCTACCGCGCCCAGCTGGCCCGCGCCAAGGTGTCCCGGATCCCGCTGCTGTTCGTGGCCACCTTCCAGTCCATCGGCATCCTGGTGATGATGCGCGGCGTCGTCGACCCCGGCGACAACCCGTCCGCGCACGCCGTGGTGTCCGGCTCCGCCGTCCTGGTGGTCGCCTTCGTCGCGCTCAACCTGCTCGCCCAGTACTTCGGGAAGCTCCGGCACACCGGCGGCCTCGACCACTACGCGACGCTGCCCGTGCCGCCCGCCTCCGTGGTCCTCGGCACCGCCGCCGCGTACGCCTCCTTCACGGTGCCCGGCGTGTTCGTCACCGCCGCCGCCGGCAGCTGGATGTTCGACCTGCCGATGGGCCGGCTGTGGATCCTGCTCGCCGTGGTCCCGCTGGCCGGTGCCGCGCTCGCCGGACTCGGCGCGGCCCTCGGGCTGCTCGCCCCGCGGCAGGAACTCGCCACCCTCGCCGGACAGCTGGGCATGTCCGCGGCGCTGCTGCTGGGCGTCCTGCCGGCCTCCCGGCTGCCCGTCCCCGTGCAGTGGCTGCGCGACCTGCTGCCCTCCAGCTACGGCGTCGACGCCCTCGCCCTCACCTTCGCCCCGCAGCCCGACTGGGCCCGGGTCCTGCTCGACCTCGGCGTCTGCGGCGCCGTCGGCCTCGGCTCGCTGGCGCTCGCCACCTGGGCGTACCGGCGCGCCGCCCGCTGACCGGCCCCGCCGGGCAACCCGCACCGTCGGGAGATCGACATCGGCGGGGGCGGCCATGAAACGATGGGGACGTGACCGTACCGAACACACCTGCGGGTGACACGCCGCCGCCCGGGTCGGACCCGTTCGCCCCGCCCCACCCGCACCCGTCGCCCGCCCCCGTCGAGCGGCCGCCGGTCGGCCCCGAACTGCGGATCGGCGCGATCATCACCCTCGCCGGAGCGGTCCTCGGCATCGTCCTCGGACTGCTCTGGCTCTGGCTCGCCCCCCGGATCGGCTTCGAGGTCCAGGACAACCGGATCCTCTACCGCGACCCCGAGGGCGAACAGCAGATCGCCGCCGTCGGCGTCTTCTCCGTCCTCGCCCTCGCCCTCGGCGTCCTCACCGCCCTCGGCGCCTTCCTCTGGACCCGCGCCCGCGGCGGCGGCATCGCCGTCGCCGTCGGCCTCGCCCTCGGCGGCCTCCTCGGCTCCGTCATCGGCTGGCAGCTCGGCACCCGCCTCGGACCCACCACCGACCTCCGCGCGCACGCCCTCGCGGTCGGCAACGGCGGCACGTTCGACGGGCCGCTGGAGCTCACGGCACACGGCGCGCTCCTGGTCTGGCCGATGACGGCCACCGTCGTGCTCCTCGCCCTCTCCGCGACCTTCGGCAAGCGGGAGCCGGACCGCCCGCCGTACTGGGCGCAGTAGGGGCCTCGAAGCAGGCGGGTGCGAGAACAGGGGTGCCTACCGGCCCGCCAGGGCCGGGGAGAACTGCGCGAGGCAAGCGCAGAGCACGTCCGTGACGTCGCGGTCACGTGCAGGTCATTGCCCTGCGGCGCGACCTCACGGTCGGGTGCGTTCCCCCTCGCGCAGTTCCTCGCGCCCCTGGCTCCTGCCGATCGCCCACGTCTTCGCGTTCGTCAGCCGGACCAGGTCCGCCGGGGCGAGTTCGATCTCCATGCCGCGCCTGCCGGCGGAGACGTAGATCGTCGGGTGGCCCAGGGCCGTGGCGTCGACGACGGTGCGGAGCTTCCTGCGCTGGCCGAGCGGGGAGATGCCGCCCAGGACGTAGCCGGTGGAGCGTTCGGCGGCGGCGGGTTCGGCCATCGCGGCGCGCTTCGTGCCGAGCGCGGCGGCGAGGGCCTTGAGGTCGAGTTGCCCGGAGACGGGGACGACGGCGACGGCGAGGGTGCCGTCGGTCTCGGCGACGAGGGTCTTGAAGACGCGCTCCGGCGGGATGCCGAGGACTTCGGCGGCCTCCGCCCCGTAGGAGCCCGCGGCCGGGTCGTGGACGTACTCGTGGACGGTGAACGGGACCGCGGCGGCGTCCAGGGCGACGGTGGCGGGGGTGCCGCCGGCGGTCTTCTTCTTGGGCATGGGCGGGGGAGTCCTCAGTTCGGGCTGAAGGCCTGGCGGGTCAGGTCGACGGCGGGCAGGGACGGGAGCCTGGCGATCACCGCGCTCTCGTGGCGGAGCAGTTCGAGCTCGCGGGTGAGGCGCTGCGCGGTGTCGGGGCAGGCGAGCAGTTCGTGCTTGACGGCCACCGGCAGGGCGGTCGCGGCGGCGACCAGGTAGGAGAGCACCTGCGGGTCGTCGGGGAGTTCGGGTTCGCCGCTGAGGGTGGCCTCGCGGGCACT
Organism: Kitasatospora sp. NPDC059646; assembly: GCF_042734615.1. Taxonomy (NCBI): domain Bacteria; kingdom Bacillati; phylum Actinomycetota; class Actinomycetes; order Kitasatosporales; family Streptomycetaceae; genus Kitasatospora; species Kitasatospora sp. NPDC059646. Next base: position 19,850 of record NZ_JBHWDS010000039.1, on the reverse strand, counting down.
GGCCAGCCGCTTCTGGTAGGTGCGGAAGGCCCGGTCGACGCCGGCGGCGAGCGCGCCGGAGCCTTCGCCGGGCTGCTCGGGCAGCACCGAGACGTCGCCGACCAGGTAGGGGCCGGTGGCGTCGATCGCGCGCAGCCGGAACCGGGTGGTGCCGGTGACGAGGAGTTCGTAGCGGCCCTCCGGCTGCTCCCGGACGGAGGCGACGTCGGCGACGCAGCCGACCGGGTGGAGGGCGTCCAGCGGATCGCCGCCGGGGGCGCCGATCCCGTCCAACGGGCCTGCGGGGTCGTCGGATTCACGGACCGGCGCGGTCTCCCGGCCGTCCCGGATCGCGACCACGCCGAAGCGGCGCGGCTCCTCCTCGGGCAGCTTCTGCAGGTCGGCGACCAAGCGGCGGTAGCGCTCCTCGAAGACGTGCAGGGGCAGCACCAGGCCCGGGTACAGGACCGTGTTCAACGGGAAGAGCGGGAGCCGATCAGTCACGGCGGACAGCGTAGTTCCCGCAGGGCCGCCCCCGCTCCGGACTTACCGCCGGGCCCCGGCCTAGCCGCGCTGGAGGAGGCGGGTGACGCCCGCGACGGCGGTGGTGGCGAGGACCCAGCCGGTCAGGACCAGGGCGGTGGCGACCCACTGCCCGGCGTGGTCGGGGTTCCAGCCGGACTGGCCGAGGTCGATCAGCGGGAGGACCTTGCCGGCCGCGTACAGGGCCGGGTTCCAGACCACCTTCTCGTCGGGCTTGAGCGCCGCCGGCGGGTGGTGCTGGAAGTAGACGGTGCCGAGCGCCCAGGCCAGCACCAGCCAGGCGGCGGCGCGGCCGGGGCGGTAGCCGTAGCCGACGGCGGCGTCCTGGAGGTGGCCCCAGATCCGGCCGGGCAGCGGCAGGGTGGCGCGGCGGCGGCGCTGCTTGGCGAGCAGGACGGTGCGGGCGTCCTCGTCGGCGCCGTCGCGGCGCAGCGCTGCGGCGAGCTGCTCGTACGCCTCGGGGCGGAACTCGGCGCCGGATTCGAGCCATGCGACGCGGCGCTCCAGCGGGAACGGGACGGCGGGGCGGAGCGATTCGTAGCTGAAGCCGGTGAGGGAGATGTGCTGGTCGGTGGGCCAGGCGTCGGGGGAGTCGACCAGGTTGCCGATCCGGGCGCGGTTGAGGCTGACGGTGCCGGTGGGCGGCGTGCAGCAGGTGAAGCGCAGTTCGGGGGTCTGGATCCGGTTGAGGGAGAGCTCCTGGCCGGGGCCGAGGTGGAACTCGGCGGCGGTGATCAGGCAGGCGTTGTCGAATCGGGCGTCGGAGAGCCGGATCCGGCCCCAGGAGCGGAACGGGGTGTGCCGGGTGGCGCGGCGTTCGAGGGTGTCGCCGGACTCGCCGTAGCCGGAGCCGTACACGGTGCGCGAGCCGGTCCAGGTGTTGTCGTCGGAGCCGGACAGGTACAGGGTGTGGCCGATGGTGATGCGCGGGGCGTTCAGCGCGTTCGGGTTGTCGGGGGCGGCCCGCAGCGCCGCGCCGCGCAGCGAGAGCCGGCCGCCGATGCGGGCCGAGCGGAGGCTGAGTTCGCCGAGCAGGTCGAGGCGTTCGGCCTCGCAGTCCTGGTTGACGGTGAGGCCGTCGGCGGAGATGGCGCGCCCGAAGGAGTCGGGGCCGACGGCGGACTGGTTGAGCAGCAGGTCGGTGCCGATCCGGGCGTCGGTGAGGCGGATGCCGCCGGGTATGCCGCAGCGGGCGAGGTGGACGTCGCCGTCGGTGGCGAGCCGGGAGGCCTCCAGCCGGGGGAGGGTGCAGGAGACCAGCCGCAGGGTGCCGGCGTCGGCCTCGGAGATCAGCAGCTTGCGCTCGAAGCGGCAGAGCTGGAACTCGACGTAGCCGCCGATGGTGCCGCCGGCCAGGCGGAGGTCGCCGGTGATCCGGGCGCCGGTGAGCTTCAGCGCGGTGACCCGGCCGGGGACGGGGTCCGGTCCGTGCAGCAGCAGCCGGGCGACCACTTCGGCGCGGACGGTCCGCTCGGGGCCCCACTCCTCGGCGGTGAACGGGTCGTCGGGGCCGTGGCTCTCCCGGTCGGGGCGGACGGCCGCGCCGGCGGGGGCGGGCAGGACCAGGTCGGTGCGCTGCCCGGCGCGCCGGGCCCGCAGGTCGTACACCTCGCCGTGGCGGAACGCCTCCCACAGGCCGCGTTCGGTGTCGGTCCAGTCGTCCGGTGCCTGTTCCACCGCGTCCCCCGATGATCTTGTCGTCGTCTCACCCTTCGTATCACGGACTGAAATGCCCGGATGTCGTTTTTCGTCACTCCTTACACTTGGCCCTGTGATCTCTCGAATCGACCTCCGCGGCTCCGACCAGGACCCCCGCGACGTGCTGCCCCGTGCCGAGTTCGACGTGGCGGCCGCCCTTGAGAAGGTGCGGCCGATCGCGGAGGACGTACGCCATCGCGGCGTGGCGGCGTTGATCGACATCACCGAGCGCTTCGACGGGGTGCGGCTGACGTCGACCCGGGTCCCGGCCGAGCAGATCGCCGAGGCGCTGGAGCAGCTCGACCCGAAGGTCCGGGCCGCGCTGGAGGAGTCGATCCGCCGGGCCCGCGCCGTCCACGGCGACCAGCGGCGCGCCGGGCACACCACGCAGGTGGTGCCGGGCGGCACGGTGACCCAGCGCTGGGTGCCGGTGGACCGGGTCGGCCTGTACGTGCCGGGCGGTCTGGCGGTCTACCCGTCCTCCGTCGTGATGAACGTGGTGCCGGCGCAGGAGGCCGGGGTGCGCGGCATCGCGGTGTCCTCGCCGCCGCAGAAGGCGTTCGGCGGCCGGGTGCACCCGGCGATCCTGGCGGCGTGCGCGCTGCTCGGCGTCGACGAGGTGTACGCGGTGGGCGGCGCCCAGGCGGTGGCGATGTTCGCCCTCGGCACCGAGGAGTGCGCGCCGGTCAACCTGGTCACCGGCCCGGGAAACATCTACGTGGCGGCCGCGAAGCGGCTGTTCGCCGGCCGGATCGGCATCGACTCGGAGGCCGGCCCGACCGAGATCATGGTGCTCGCGGACGACACGGCGGACGCCGCCGAGGTCGCCGCCGACCTGATCAGCCAGGCCGAGCACGGCCCGACGTCCGGTTCGGTGCTGGTCACCGCCTCGGTGGAGCTGGCCGACGCGGTGGAGGCCGAGCTGAAGGCCCAGGTCGCCCGCACCCGGCACTCCGAGCGGGTGGCCGAGGCGCTGGGCGGCCCGCAGTCCGGGATCATCCTGGTCGACGGCCTCGACCAGGGCCTGGCCGTGGTCAACGCGTACGCCGCCGAGCACCTGGAGATCCAGACCGCCGACCCGCACGCCGTCTCCGAGCGGGTGCGCAACGCCGGCGCGATCTTCCTCGGCCGCTACACCCCGGTCTCGCTGGGCGACTACGCGGCCGGCTCCAACCACGTGCTGCCGACCGGCGGCTGCGCCTGCCACTCGTCGGGCCTGTCCGTGCAGACCTTCCTGCGCGGCGTCCAGGTCGTCGAGTACGACCGGGAGGCGCTGGCGGGGATCGCCGCGCACGTGGTCAACCTGTCCGAGGCCGAGGACCTGCCCGGCCACGGCGACGCCGTGAAGGCCCGATTCGACTGGACGGTTCCCGGCTCGTGACGAAGATCGACGACCTCCCCGTCCGGGACGAGCTGCGCGGCCAGTCCCCCTACGGCGCGCCGCAGTTGGACGTGCCCGTCCAGCTGAACACCAACGAGAACCCGTACCCGCTGCCGGAGCCCCTGGTGGCCCGGATCGCCGAGCGGGTGGCTGACGCCGCCCGGCACCTCAACCGCTACCCGGACCGGGACGCGGTCGAACTGCGCACCGGCCTGGCGCAGTACCTGACCGACACCACCGGGTACCCGGTGACCACCGGGCAGGTGTGGGCCGCCAACGGCTCCAACGAGGTGCTGCAGCAGCTGCTGCAGACCTTCGGCGGGCCCGGCCGCACCGCGATCGGCTTCGAGCCCTCGTACTCGATGCACGCGCTGATCGCCCGCGGCACCGGCACCGGCTGGGTCTCCGGCCCGCGCAACGCCGACTTCACCATCGACCTGGACGCGGCCCGCGCGGCGATCGCCGAGCTGCGCCCGAACGTGGTGTTCGTCTGCTCGCCGAACAACCCGACCGGCACCGCCGTGGACGCCGACACCGTGCTCGCGCTGTACGAGGCCGCGCAGGCGGCCGGGCCGAGCATGGTGATCGTGGACGAGGCGTACGTCGAGTTCTCGCACCGCGCCTCGCTGCTGCCGCTGCTGGAGGGCCGGCCGAACCTGGTGGTCTCCCGCACCATGTCGAAGGCGTTCGGCGCGGCCGGGCTGCGGCTCGGCTACCTGGCCGCCGACCCGGCGGTGGTGGACGCGGTGCAGCTGGTCCGGCTGCCGTACCACCTGTCGGCCGTCACCCAGGCCACCGCGCTGGCCTGCCTGGAGCACACCGGCACGCTGCTCGGCTACGTGGAGCAGCTGAAGTCCGAGCGCGACCGGGTGGTGGCCGCGCTGCGCGGCCTCGGGCTCGACGTGACCGAGTCGGACGCCAACTTCATCCAGTTCGGCCGCTTCGCCGACACCCACGCGGTGTGGCGGGCGATCCTCGACCGGGGCGTGCTGGTCCGCGACAACGGCGTGCCCGGGTGGCTGCGCGTCACCGCCGGCACCCCCGCCGAGAACGACGCCTTCCTGAGCGCCGTCTCCACAGTGATCAAGGAGCTGTAAACCCGCAATGTCCCGTATCGGCCGCGTCGAACGCACCACCAAGGAGACCACCGTCCTGGTCGAGATCGACCTCGACGGCACCGGCAGGACGGACGTCTCCACGGGCGTCGGGTTCTACGACCACATGCTCGACCAGCTCGGCCGCCACGGCCTCTTCGACCTCACCGTGAAGACCGAGGGCGACCTGCACATCGACACCCACCACACCATCGAGGACACCGCCCTCGCCCTCGGCGCCGCCTTCAAGCAGGCGCTGGGCGACAAGGTCGGCATCTACCGGTTCGGCAACTGCACCGTCCCGCTGGACGAGTCGCTGGCGCAGGTCACGGTCGACCTGTCGGGCCGCCCGTACCTGGTGCACTCCGAGCCCGAGGGCATGGCCCCGATGATCGGCTCGTACGACACCACGATGACCCGGCACATCCTGGAGTCCTTCGTGGCGCAGGCGCAGATCGCCCTGCACGTGCACGTGCCGTACGGCCGCAACGCCCACCACATCGTCGAGTGCCAGTTCAAGGCGCTCGCCCGGGCGCTGCGCTACGCCTCGGAGCGGGACCCGCGCGCCGAGGGCATCCTCCCGTCCACGAAGGGCGCCCTCTGATGGCGACGGTACTGATCTTCCTCGGCATCTTCTTCGCCACCGGCGTCTGGTCGTTCTGGAAGCAGGACAAGCCGAAGAGCGTGATCCTCGTCCTCGCCTTCGCCTCGGCCATGTGCCTGGCCGCAGGCATCCTGCGCTTCTAGGAGTTTCCGCGACATGAGCAAGAACGTGGTGGTGCTGGACTACGGCTCCGGCAACCTGCGCTCCGCGCAGCGCGCCCTGGAGCGGACCGGCGCCGAGGTCACCGTCACCTCGAACTTCCAGCAGGCGCTGGACGCGGACGGCCTGCTGGTGCCGGGCGTCGGTGCCTTCGAGGCGTGCATGCGCGGCCTGAAGGCGGTCCGCGGCGAGCAGGTGATCGGCCGCCGGCTGGCCGGCGGCCGCCCGGTGCTGGGCATCTGCGTCGGCATGCAGATCCTGTTCGAGAAGGGCGTCGAGCACGGCGTCGAGTCGGCGGGCTGCGACGAGTGGCCCGGCGTGGTCGAGCCGCTGGACGCGCCGGTCGTCCCGCACATGGGCTGGAACACCGTGGACGCCCCCGAGGGCACCCGGATGTTCGCCGGCCTGGACGCCGACACCCGGTTCTACTTCGTGCACTCCTACGGCGTGCGGCACTGGGTGCTGGAGACCCACTCGGAGAAGATCCGCGCCCCCAAGGTGACCTGGGCCACCCACGGGCAGCCGTTCGTCGCCGCGGTGGAGAACGGCCCGCTGTGGGCCACCCAGTTCCACCCCGAGAAGTCCGGCGACGCCGGCGCCGCCCTGCTGACCAACTGGGTCGACACCCTCTGACGACTGAGAGCGCATCAGAAATGACCAACCGCCTCGAACTGCTGCCCGCCGTCGACGTCCGCGACGGGCAGGCCGTCCGCCTGGTCAAGGGCGCCTCCGGCACCGAGACCTCGTTCGGCGAGCCGCTCGCCGCCGCCCTGGCCTGGCAGAACGCCGGCGCCGAGTGGCTGCACCTGGTCGACCTGGACGCCGCGTTCGGCACCGGCAGCAACCGCGACCTGCTCCGCGAGGTCACCGGCCGGCTCGACATCAAGGTCGAGCTGTCCGGCGGCATCCGCGACGACGAGTCGCTGGCCGCCGCGCTCGCCACCGGCTGCACCCGGGTCAACCTCGGCACCGCCGCGCTGGAGAGCCCCGAGTGGGTCGCCAAGGTGATCGCCGAGCACGGCGACAAGATCGCCGTCGGCCTGGACGTGGTCGGCACCACGCTGCGCGGCCGCGGCTGGACCCGCGACGGCGGCCAGCTGTTCGACGTCCTGGCCCGCCTGGACTCCGAGGGCTGCGCCCGCTACGTGGTCACCGACGTCAACCGCGACGGCACCCTGACCGGCCCCAACCTGCAGCTGCTGCGCGACGTCTGCGCCGCCACCGACCGCCCGGTGGTCGCCTCCGGCGGCGTGTCGTCGCTGGACGACCTGCGCGCGATCGCCACCCTGGTGCCGGAGGGCGTCGAGGGATCGATCGTCGGCAAGGCCCTCTACGAGCAGAAGTTCACCCTCGAAGAGGCCCTGGAGGCTGTGTCCCGATGACCGACGAAACCCCGGCCGCCGCCGCCCGCCACTCCGCGGAGTCCCCGTCCGAGGACGCTCACGGATCCTCCCGGGCGGTGGCAGCCGGGGACTTCGTGCTGGTCTCGGGCTGCACCGCCCTCGACGACGCGGCCGCCTCCGTCGAGGGCGGCCCGTACGAGCAGACGCTCGCCGCCTTCAAGGCGGCCTTCGCCGCGCTCGACCGCTACGGACTGGGCGTCGCCGACGTGGTCCGCACCCGGACGTACCTCACCCACGTCCGGGACTGCGACGAGGTCGGCCGCGCCCACAAGGAACTCTTCGACACCGTCCGCCCGGTCACCACGATGGTGGTGGTCCAGGGCCTGACCGACTCCCGGATGATGGTCGAGGTCGAGGTGGAGGCCCACCGGCCCGGCCTGGCCCGCACTTTGGAAGGCAAGCAGCCGTGACACTCGCAGTACGCGTCATCCCCTGTCTGGACGTGGACGCCGGCCGCGTCGTCAAGGGCGTCAACTTCCAGAACCTGCGCGACGCCGGCGACCCGGTCGAACTCGCCAAGCTCTACGACGCCCAGGGCGCCGACGAGCTGACCTTCCTCGACATCACCGCCTCGTCCGGCTCCCGGGAGACCACCTACGACGTGGTCCGCCGCACCGCCGAGCAGGTGTTCATCCCGCTGACCGTCGGCGGCGGCGTGCGCACCGTCGAGGACGTCGACCGGCTGCTGCGGGCCGGCGCCGACAAGGTCGGCGTCAACACCGCGGCGATCGCCCGCCCCGAGCTGATCCGGGAGATCGCGCAGCGCTTCGGCCGCCAGGTGCTGGTGCTGTCGGTCGACGCCCGCCGCTGCCCCGAGGGCACCGAGACCGCGTCCGGCTTCGAGGTCACCACCCACGGCGGCCGCCGGGGCACCGGGCTGGACGCGATCGAGTGGACGGTCCGGGCCGCCGAACTCGGCGCCGGCGAGATCCTGCTGAACTCGATGGACGCCGACGGCACCAAGGACGGCTACGACCTGGAGATGATCCGCGCCGCCCGCAAGGCCGTCTCGGTGCCCGTGATCGCCTCCGGCGGCGCCGGCAAGCTCGCCGACTTCGCTCCCGCGGTCGACGCCGGCGCGGACGCGGTGCTCGCCGCCAGTGTCTTCCACTTCGGCGACCTGACGATCGGCCAGGTCAAGGACGAGCTCCGGGCCACCGGGCACCCCGTCCGCTGAGCCCCGGCCGGAGCCGCGCCTACCGGCGGGGCTCCGGCTCCAGGATCGCGAACTGGGCGCCGAACGGGTCCGCCAGCACCGCGATCCGCCCCACCGTCGGCACCCGCTCCGGCGGCACCAGGATCGACCCGCCGGCCGTGCGGACCTGATCGGTGGTCAGCAGCGCGTCCGCCACCGCGAAGTGCACCAGCCAGCCGACGTTCACCCGCGGATGGACGCCCGCCACCCCGCCGAACGAGGACTCGACGAGGTCCTCGCCCTCGGCGGTGGACAGCACCGTGTACTCGACGCCCGGCACCCCGCCGTCCCGCGCCCGCCAGTCGAACAGGCCCTGGTAGAAGCGCAGCGCGCCCGCGGCGTCCGGGGTGTGCAGCTCCGCCCAGCACAGCGCGTCGGTCTCCCCGACGGCCTCCAGGCCGGGCGTCCGGCCGGCCTGCCAGACCGCGAAGTCGCCGCCCGTCGGGTCGGTGAGCTGGGCGAACCGGCCCTCCTCGCCCACGTCGGACGGCGGGACGCGGACCGTGCCGCCGGACTGCCCGACCGCCGCCGCGGTGGTGTCGGCGTCCGCCGTGCGGAAGTACACCGTCCAGGAGGGCAGCGCCTCCGCCTCGGTCAGCGGTCCGGCCGCCGCCACCGTGCGGCCCTTGCTGCGGAAGAAGCCGTAGCCGTCCGCGCCCGGGCCGGACGGCTCGAAGGCCCAGCCGAACACCGAGCCGTAGAACAGTTCGGACTCGGCGAGGTCCGGGCTTCCGAGGTCGATCCAGTTCGGCGATCCGATCCGGAAGTCGGTGCTGACCATGGGCGCTCCTGGGAGGACGGGTTTGCGGGCCACCGCCAGGCTGGCACCTCCGGCCGGACGGGGGCGGGCCGACGCGCCGTCAGTCCTCCGGCAGCGCCAGCACCCCGGCCAGCTCGGCGACCGCCGACGGCTCGCCGTCCACCGCCACCGAGGCCCGCGCCCCGCGCCCGTACAGGAACAGCACCAGCTCGCCCGGCTCCCCGGTCACCGTCACCACCGGGCGGCCCCTGCGACGGACCGCCACCTCCCGGCCGTCGGGGCGCACCAGCCGCAGCGACACCGGCGAGCTCGCGTCGCCGAACCGGGCCACCATCGGCACCCGCTTCCACAGCGCCTCCGCCAACTCCGGTGCCACCGGCTCCGGTTCGAACGGCACGGCGCGGCGGACGTCCTCCGCGTGGACGAAGTACTCGACCAGGTTCGCCGCCTCGTCCACGCCCGGCAGGTTGAACGGCGAGAAGGCCGGCGGCCCCGAGCGGAACGACTTCACCAGCTCCCCGTAGGGGCGGGCCGCCGCGCGGTCCTGCACCCGCCGGGTCCAGCCCGCGAGCGGCCGCACCCGGATGCCGGCCGCCGCGTCCGGCCGGCCCTCCCGCACCACCAGGTGGGCGGCCAGGTCCCTGGTCAGCCACCCCGCACACAGGGTCGGCCCCTCCGGGCCGGCCGACGACAGCAATCCGGACAGGCGGGCGCGCTCGCCCTGCGCAAGGCTCGACATGCCGCACAGCCTACGCAGCGCCGGCCGTCCCGGCGTCAGGCCTTGAAGGTGAGGGCGCAGGTGACGCCGCGCAGGCCCTGCCGGTAGAACTCCAGCGGCAGGCCGACGGAGGTGGCGTGCCGCGGGCCGTCGGGCCGCTGCTGGAGGGCCTGCGCGGTCGGCGCCTTGCACAGCTCGGTCATGGTGCGGAAGATCGCCGGCAGGTCGGCCAGGCCGTCCGGCAGGTCCGCGTTGGCGATCGCCTCGGCGTCGTGCGGCTGGTCGCACGGGACGGCGGTGGGCTCGTGGACGTTGCTCAGCCGCGGCACCCGGAAGCACGTCCCCGGCGTGAAGTACGGGTACGGAACCGCCGTGGTCGGACTCGGTGAAGGGGACGGGGAGGCGCTGTGGGGAGGCGGCGGGGCCGCCGTCCGGCGGGGCGGGTCCGGCCACAGCAGGACGGCGGCGAGGGCGGCCAGCAGGACCGCCAACACCGCTGCCAGGACCGCCTTCTGTCGTCCGCTCATGCCAACCCCCTCGTTCCCCCGTCATTCTGACGTCCGGTGGGTGGCCGCGTCAGTCCTTCCCGGACATCTGTTTGCGAAGCCTTTGCGTGCTGATCAGTAGGATGACCGGCCTAATTGAACGGTCGCCGAAGAAGGGCAACTGCCATGGGGGACAGCGGGTTTCGGGTGGAAACCGGAGCACTCGACCGGTATGCGTCACTGCTCGCCGAGCAGTCCGAACAGCTGAGCAGGATCGCGTCGGCCACCGCCGCGATCACCATCTCGTCCGATGCCTTCGGACACCTGCCGAACGCCCAGCACCTGGCGTCGGCCTACCAGGAGCACGCGGGAGCCAGCCGGGAGAACCTCGGCGACCTCGGACACGCCGTCAACGGCACCTCCGAGGGACTGGCGAGCGTCTCGCGGAACTACTCCGACCACGAGGAGCACCTGAGCCGCACGATGGGCGGTGGTCGGTGATGGCACGGTCCTCCGGGCACTCCCACGGCTCCTCCGCCGCCGGCCACGGCCAGTCCGGCTCGCACCCGACCCAGCCGTCCCACCCCGCGCAGCCGGCGCACCCGGCACCGCAGCCGGCGCACCCCGTGCAGCAGCAGCCGTCCCACCCCGCCCAGCCGGCGCACCCGGCACCGCAGCAGCCGGCGCAGCCGTCCGGGGACGGCGGGGACGACCCGGCCGGCGGCGGGGACGCGCCGGCCGACCCCCGCGAGGGCTGGTTCCGGGGCAAGCTGAAGGACGCCGGCTCGAACGTCGTCGACGGCGTCAGCGGACGCGCCGGCGAATGGCTGGGCGACCAGCTGTTCGGCCCGTCCGACCCGGAGCACCCGGAGCCGGGCGGCGGCACCGCGCCGTCCACCGAACCGGGCGGCGCGGGCGGCGAGGGCGGGGCCGGCGGCCTCGGCGGCGCGCTCGGCCGGGCCGCGGGCGCGGCGGCCGGACAGGTCGGCGCCGAGGGCACGGGCGGCTGGGGCGGCACCGGCACCGGACTGGTCGGCGCGGGGGTGATGCAGCCCGGCCTGATGCCGCTGGAGGGCGGCAGCGACGCCTACGCGTGGGCGCACGCCCGGATCGAGCGGGCGATGGAGGCCCTCGACCCGGCCGAGCACCCCAACCGGGACGGCCTCGGCGGGATGCTCGACGAGGCGGTCGAGTGGGCGCTCCAGCAGTCCGGCCTGCTCGACATGCTGGAGAAGGTCACCGGCAACCTGGTGGAGCTGAACGCGGCGTCCGAGGAGTGGCAGGCGCAGGCGCACGCCGTCCAGTCGGTCGCGGCCGAGGTGCGCAGCGGCGCGGTGCCGCTGTCCCAGGAGTGGGTGGGCAGCGCCAGCGACGCGTTCGGCGGCCACATGGGCGAGGTCGCGGACGCGCTCGACCAGACCGCGCAGGGCATGCTGCAGACCGCGCAGATCATCAACTCGGCGGCGCAGGAGTGCGCGACGGCCGAGGGCATGGTGATCCAGATCATCAGCGAGGCGATCGAGGCGCTGATCGTGTCGCTGGCCGCCGAGGCGGTGATCGCGGTGGTCACCGCGGGCGTCGGCCTGATCGCGGACGCACTGCTCACCGAGGCGGAGATCGCCGTCTACGTGGCCCGGGTGGCGAAGGTGTCCACCGAGCTGGCGCAGAAGCTGGAGGAGCTGCTGAAGGCGCTCAAGGAGCTGGGCAGCGCGGTCAAGGCGGTGCGCAACATCCAGACCGCCCGCAAGGCGCTGACCGAGGTCAAGAACGTGAAGACCGCCGTCGAGGGCCTGCGGGCGCTGGAGGAGGGCGACAGCTTCGCGGCGAAGGCGGCCAAGTTCGCGGACGGGAAGATCACCGACCAGGTGCAGCAGGGCTTCGACCGGGCGCTGGGCATCGACGGCGACGACAACCTGCAGCGCGGCGACGGCACCGTGAAGGGCGGCTTCAAGGCGGCCGGGCAGTCGGCCTGGGCGGTCGCCAAGGAGGGCCTGACCGGCGACACCAACAAGGAAGCGCTGAAGCAGGAGTTCCTGCACGACGTGGGCCTGGCCCACGACCCGGCCCCGTACCGGGTGGACGAGTCGAAGATCGCGACCGCGTTCGGCTGACCGGCCCCGCGGCGGCGGGGCCCGGCCGGCCTCCGGTCAGCGCCCCGCCGCCGCGGCGCGGAACGCCTCCCGCTCGTCCGGGTCCTGGAAGTCCAGGGCGATCCAGGAGCCGTCCGCGAACAGCAGGTCCTGGCGGGCGGCCCAGACGTCGTTCGGGGTGTCCGGGCGCAGCCACCAGCTGCCCACCGGCAGTTCGAACAGCGGGACGGCCCGGTAGTGCTCGTGGTACTGCTGTGCGGTCCAGCGGCTGAGGACCAGCAGCCGGCGGTCGGTCAGCAGCACCGTGAACAGGTCGTGGTCGGCCGTCAGCTTCTCGCCGGGCGTGGTCCGCACCGCCCGCCAGAACCCCCACGCGGCGGAGCCCTTCTCGCCGCTCAGCGACCCGCCGTGCAGCGGCCGGCGCAGCGCCCGGTAGGCGCGCCGGGTCAGCGACAGGCCGTACGGGCGGCGCAGGTGCAGGTCCGGTACGAACAGCACCACGAACCAGCGCGGCAGGAAGTACGTCCAGAAGCCGCGCCAGAGCGCGGCGAAGAAGTTGTACGTCCGGGCCAGCGGGGCGTGGCCCGCTGCGCGGACGGTGTCCCGGTCCCACCACAGCGGCGCCAGGCGGTCCAGCTTCATCGCCCAGGCGCCGATCATCGGCTCACCGGGGTGCAGGTGCTCGCCCGCCGTCCGCTGGAGCAGGTAGTGGCCGAACGCGGCCGTCGGCAACGGCTGTGACTGGTACTGACTCACCCGGCAAATCCCCCATCGAGCAACGCACTTCGGTCTTCGTCGGGGGTCAAACTACCGGCCCGGCCCGCGGCCGGGGGCGGCACGCCGCAGTCCGGATGCCGAACACCGCAGCCGGGGACGGGCACGCGGCCTGCGAGAATGGACGGCATGTCGACCAACCCCGCCGCCCCCGGCAGCACCGCCCTGGACCCGGCGATCGCCGCCCGCCTCAAGCGCACTCCGGACGGCCTGCTGCCCGCCGTCGCCCAGCAGTTCGACACCGGCGAGGTGCTGATGCTCGGCTGGATGGACGACGAGGCGCTGCACCGCACCCTGACCACCGGCCGCTGCACCTACTGGAGCCGCAGCCGCAACGAGTACTGGGTGAAGGGCGACACCTCCGGCCACGTCCAGCACGTCAAGCAGGTCGCGCTGGACTGCGACGGAGACACCCTGCTGGTCAAGGTCGACCAGGTCGGCGCCGCCTGCCACACCGGCGACCGGACCTGCTTCGACGCCGACGTCCTGCCGCTCTCCCGCTAGCCTTCTCCCGACCACTCCGTCCTCTCAACCGATCGGTGCCCCATGGAACTTGAGGCTTTCCGCACGCTCGCCGCAGACACCCGGGTCATTCCCGTCACCCGCCGGCTCCTCGCGGACGGCCTCACCCCGATCGGCGTGTACCGCAGCCTGGCCGGGGAACGGCCCGGCACCTTCCTGCTGGAGTCCGCCGAGCAGGGCCGCAGCTGGGCCCGGTACTCGTTCGTCGGGGTGCGCTCCGGCGCGGTCCTGACGGCCGGTCAGGACGGCGACGCGCGCTGGCTGGGCGAGCCGCCGGTGGGCATCCCCACCTCCGGCGACCCGCTGGAGGTGCTGCGCGCCACGCTGGCCGCCCTGCACACCCCCCGGCACCCCGACGACGGCCTGCCGCCGCTCACCGGCGGCCTGGTCGGCTACCTCGGCTACGACATCGTCCGCCGCCTGGAGAAGCTGCCGAACCTCACCCCCGACGACCTGAAGCTCCCCGAGCTGACCCTGCTGCTGGCCACCGACCTGGCGGTGCTCGACCACGCCGACGGCACCGTGCTGCTGATCGCCAACGCCGTCAACCACAACGACCTGGCCACCGGTGTGGACGAGGCGCACGCCGACGCGGTGGCCCGGCTGGACGCCATGGAGGCCGACCTGCGCCGCCCGGTCGACCCGGGCCTGGCGACCTGGACGCCGACCGAGGTGAACGCGCACTCGCCGTTCGGCGGCGAGCCGTACCGCAAGGCGGTCGAGGTGGTGAAGGAGCGGATCCGGGCCGGCGAGGCCTTCCAGGTCGTCCCCTCGCAGCGCTTCGAGGCCCCGTGCGAGGCGTCCGCGCTGGACGTCTACCGCGTGCTGCGCACCACCAACCCCAGCCCGTACATGTACCTGTTCCGCTTCCCCGGCCCGGACGGCGGCCCGGAGGGCGGCTTCGACGTGGTCGGCTCCAGCCCGGAGGCGCTGGTCAAGGTGGCCGGCGGCGAGGCCATGGTGCACCCGATCGCCGGCACCCGGCACCGCGGCGCGACCCCGACCGAGGACGCCGAGCTGGCCGCCGAGCTGCTCGCCGACCCCAAGGAGCGGGCCGAGCACCTGATGCTGGTCGACCTGGGCCGCAACGACCTGGGCCGGGTCTGCGCACCCGGCTCCGTCGAGGTGGTGGAGTTCATGACGGTCGAGCGCTACAGCCACGTCATGCACATCGTGTCCACCGTCACCGGCCGGGTCGCCGAGGGCCGCAGCGCGCTCGACGTGCTCACCGCCTGCTTCCCGGCCGGCACCCTGTCCGGCGCGCCCAAGCCCCGCGCCATGCAGATCATCGAGGAGCTGGAGCCGACCCGGCGCGGCCTGTACGGCGGCTGCGTCGGCTACCTGGACTTCGCCGGCGACTCGGACACCGCGATCGCGATCCGCACCGCGGTGGTCCGCGACGGCACGGCGTACGTCCAGGCCGGCGCGGGCGTGGTCGCCGACTCCGACCCGCACGCCGAGGACACCGAGTGCCGCAACAAGGCGACCGCGGTGCTGCGGGCGGTCGCCGCCGCCAACACGCTGCGCTGAAACGCCCGCCCCAGGGGCGGTGGCGGGCGGCGCCGTACGGTCGGGGACACTGGACGGGTGAGTGAGACCCCCGCTGCCCCCACGTCCCGCGGCACCCTCGCGCTGATGCTGCTGCTGACCGCGCTCGGCGCCGTGCTGGTGCTGACCGCCGTCGGCCGCACCTGGGCGGAGGGGGTGGCGCCCGGCACGGCCGGCGGCCGGATCGCGGTGCACGCCACCGGCAGCCGGCTGACCGGCCTGCCCACCGGCATGGCGCTGGCGGCGCTGGCCGCCGCCGTCGCGGTGTTCGCGGTGCGCGGCCGGGCCCGGCTGCTGGTGGGCCTGCTGACCGTGCTCGCGGGCGCCGGCACGGTCGCCGGGGCGCTGCTGGGCCGCGCCGACACCGGCACCATGAACGCCGTCGCGGCCGGGCAGCTCGGGCTGACCAGCGCCCACGCCGAGGAGATCACCCGCACCGGCTGGCCGTGGGTGGCGCTGGCGGGCGGCCTGCTGCTGCTCGCGGCGGGCGCGCTGACCGTCCGCTTCGGCCGGAACTGGCCCGCCATGGGCTCCCGCTACGACGCCCCGACCGCCCGGCGCCAGGCCGGCCCGGCCGGCCACACCCCCGCCGACCTGTGGAAGGCGCTGGACCGCGGCGAGGACCCCACCGGCTGAGTGTGCGCGGGACCACGGACGCCCCCGCTTGGGAACGCCGTGTTCGGCCCGGCACAATGGACAGCGTCAACCCGTCGAGCGTCGCCCAGGACCGCCCGACCGGGGCCCCGGAAACACAAGGAGCAGCATCAAGATGGCTTCAGCAGCGCACGGCCACACTCCCGCCGCGTGGACCGGCGTGGTCATTTCGTTCGTCGGTTTCTGCGTGGCCGGCGTGGCCATGATCATGCCGAGCGTCGTGCTGACCATCGCGGGCCTCGCCGTGGTCCTGATCGGCGGCGTCGTCGGCAAGGCGATGTCGATGGCAGGCATGGGCAAGCAGCCCAGCAAGCA
Source organism: Kitasatospora sp. NPDC059646 (assembly GCF_042734615.1). Lineage (NCBI taxonomy): Bacteria > Bacillati > Actinomycetota > Actinomycetes > Kitasatosporales > Streptomycetaceae > Kitasatospora > Kitasatospora sp. NPDC059646. Next base: position 3,928 of record NZ_JBHWDS010000039.1, on the reverse strand, counting down.
CTTCGCCCCGGCGTCCTCCGAGGAGCGGGCCGCGGTCACCGCGGCCTGACCCCGGGCGACGGCGGCACGGACGGCGGGCGGCGCGCCCGCCGTTCGGCGTTTCCGGGGCCTGCGGCATTTCCCGGACCGACCGGGGCAGAATCGTGCCCGTGAACGCTCCCGCCGCCCCCGAACCCGTCACCGGCTCCGTGCCGCGGCGCCTGGTCCGCCCGCTGGCGGCGCTGCTCGCGGTGGCGATGCCCACCGCCTTCGTCGCGGCCGTCGACCCGAACACGCCCGGCCACTACCCGGTCTGCCCGGTGCTGGAGGCGACCGGCTGGTTCTGCCCCGGCTGCGGCGGCCTGCGCAGCGTGCACGCGCTGACCAGGGGGGACCTGCTGACCGCGGGGCACGACAACCTGATGGTCACGCTGCTGGCGCTGACCGCGCTCGCCCTGTGGGTGCGCTGGACGGTCCGGGCGGTGCGCGGCCGCCCCGCCGGGGTCCGGCTGACCGGCCGGCAGACCGCCGTCCTGCTGGTCGCCCTGGTGCTGTTCGCGGTGCTGCGCAACCTCCCGGTCGGGGCCGGGCTCGCGCCGCCTGCGGTGTGAACGGGCGCCCGGCGGTCCGCCGATCGAGACGCACGCCGGACGGATGCGGAGTGCGCCCCCCGGGCCCGATACCATCGAATGGCCGGGGCTGTGCACCTGCATCCCCGGCCTCACCAGCGAAACACGATGGGGGCGCACGCGTGACTGTGCTCGACGAGATCATCGACGGGGTCCGGCAGGACCTTGCCGAGCGACAGGCCCGGACCTCCCTGGACGAGCTCAAGGAGCTCGCGGCGAAGGCGCCCGAGGCGAAGGACGGCGTGGCCGCCCTGCGCGGCGACGGCGTCCGGGTGATCTGCGAGGTCAAGCGCTCCAGCCCGTCCAAGGGCGCGCTCGCGGCGATCGCCGACCCGGCCGCGCTGGCGGTCGACTACGCGGCGGGCGGGGCCGCCGCGATCAGCGTGCTCACCGAGCAGCGCCGCTTCGGCGGCTCGCTGGCCGACCTCGACGCGGTGCGCGCCGCGGTCGACACCCCGGTCCTCCGCAAGGACTTCATCGTCACCGCCTACCAGCTGTGGGAGGCCCGCGCGCACGGCGCGGACCTGGCGCTGCTGATCGTCGCCGCGCTGGAGCAGCCGGCCCTGGTCTCGCTCATCGAGCGGGCCGAGTCGATCGGGCTGACCCCGCTGGTCGAGGTGCACGACGAGGAGGAGATCGCCCGTGCGGTGGACGCCGGCGCGAAGATCATCGGCGTCAACGCCCGCAACCTGAAGACCCTCGAGGTCGACCGGAACACCTTCGGCAACGTGGTGGACGCCATCCCGGCGCACATCGTCAAGGTCGCCGAGTCCGGGGTCCGCGGCCCGCACGACCTGATCACCTACGCCAACCAGGGCGCCGACGCGGTGCTGGTCGGCGAGTCCCTGGTGACCGGCCGCGACCCGCGCACCGCGGTCGCCGACCTGGTCGCCGCCGGCGCCCACCCGGCGCTGCGCAACAACGGGCGGGGCTGACCCGCCGCCATGTCGATCGCCACCCGTCTCGCCCCCGGCTGCCGCCCGCGCGGCTGCCGCGCGCCCGCACGCCGGGTGCTGGGGCGGCGGGTGCGGTACGTGATCGGCTGCGAGCCCGGACAGGTCCCCGGACGCCGATGGCGCGGAACCCGCGGCTGACGATTCGCCGCCCGTTCCACCTTTCACGCCGTCAACTTCCAGACAGAGGACGATCCATGTCCGAGCTCCACGTTCCGGGTACCCAAGTCCCGGACGCCCGCGGCTACTTCGGCGCCTACGGCGGCCGCTTCATCCCGGAGGCGCTGGTCGCCGCCGTCGAGCAGGTCGCCGAGGAGTACGAGAAGGCCAAGGCCGACCCGGCGTTCGCCGCCGAACTCGACGCCCTGCTGAAGGACTACACCGGCCGGCCCAGCCCGCTGACCGACGTCCGCCGGTTCTCCGCCGAGGCCGGCGGGGCGCGGGTCCTGCTCAAGCGCGAGGACCTGAACCACACCGGCTCGCACAAGATCAACAACGTGCTGGGGCAGGCCCTGCTGACCCGCCGGATGGGCAAGACCCGGATCATCGCCGAGACCGGCGCCGGCCAGCACGGCGTGGCCACCGCCACCGCCTGCGCCCTGTTCGGCTTCGACTGCACCATCTACATGGGCGAGGTCGACACCCAGCGGCAGGCCCTGAACGTCGCCCGGATGCGCATGCTGGGCGCCGAGGTGGTCCCGGTGAAGTCCGGCAGCCGCACCCTGAAGGACGCCATCAACGAGGCGTTCCGGGACTGGGTCGCCAACGTCGACTCCACGCACTACCTGTTCGGCACCGTCGCCGGCCCGCACCCGTTCCCGATGATGGTGCGCGACTTCCACCGCGTCATCGGCGTCGAGGCCCGGCAGCAGGTGCTGGACCGCACCGGGCGGCTGCCCGACGCGGTGGTCGCCTGCGTCGGCGGCGGCTCCAACGCGATGGGCATCTTCCACGAGTTCATCCCGGACGCCGGCGTGCGCCTGATCGGCTGCGAGGCGGCCGGCGACGGCGCCGACACCCCCAAGCACGCCGCCACCCTGACCAAGGGTGACCCGGGCGTGCTGCACGGCTCCCGCACCTACGTGCTGCAGGACGAGGACGGCCAGACCATCGAGTCGCACTCGATCTCGGCCGGCCTGGACTACCCGGGCGTCGGCCCCGAGCACGCCTGGCTGAAGGACACCGGCCGGGCCGAGTACCGCCCGGTCACCGACCGCGCCGCGATGGAGGCGCTGCGGCTGCTGTCCCGCACCGAAGGCATCATCCCGGCCATCGAGTCCGCGCACGCCCTGGCCGGCGCGCTCGAACTCGGCCGCGAGCTGGGCCCGGAGGCGACCGTCCTGGTCTCGCTCTCCGGCCGCGGCGACAAGGACATGCACACCGCCGCCGAGTACTTCGGCCTCTACGACGACGCCGAGGGGACCAACTGACCATGGCCGACACCAAGCTCACCACCGCCCTCGCCGCCGCCAAGGACGAGGGACGCGCGGCCCTGATCGGCTACCTGCCGGCCGGCTTCCCGACCGTCGACGGCGGCATCGCCGCGATCAACGCGCTGATCGAGGGCGGCTGCGACGCCGTCGAGGTCGGCCTGCCGCACTCCGACCCGGTGCTCGACGGCGCGGTCATCCAGACCGCCGACGACATCGCGCTGCGCGGCGGCGTGAAGATCAAGGACGTGCTGCGCACCGTCGCCGAGGTCGCGGCCGCCCACCCGGCGGTCCCGGTCCTGGTGATGACGTACTGGAACCCGGTCGACCGCTACGGGGTCGCCCGGTTCGCCGCCGACCTGGCCGCGGCCGGGGGAGCGGGCTGCATCCTGCCGGACCTGCCGGTCGAGGAGTCCGCGGAGTGGCGCAAGGCCGCCGCGGAGCACGGCCTGGACACCGTGTTCGTGGTCGCGCCGTCCTCCCAGGACGCGCGGCTGGCCGAGGTCACCGCGGCCGGCTCCGGCTTCGTCTACGCCGCCGCCGTGATGGGCGTCACCGGCACCCGCGCGGCCGTCGGCAACCTGGCCGAGGACCTGGTGGCCCGCACCCGCGCCACCACGCCGCTGCCGGTCTGCGTCGGCCTGGGCGTCTCCAACGCCGACCAGGCCGCCGAGGTCGCCGCCTTCGCGGACGGCGTGATCGTCGGCTCCGCGTTCGTCAAGCGGCTGCTGGACGCCGCCGACCAGGACGCCGGCGTGGCCGCCGTCCGGGAGCTGGCCGCCGACCTGGCGTCGGGCGTGCGCCGCAAGTAGTACCGCTGGGCGGAGGGCCGCCCCGGGGCCGCCCGGGGCCCCCGCGGGCCCCCCGGCGGTTTCGGGGGCCCCCCCAAAGGGGGTAATTGACCCGCCCGGGCGGGGTGGCCCCCCCGGCCCCGGCC
>NZ_JBHWDS010000038.1:0-74823 GCF_042734615.1 Kitasatospora sp. NPDC059646 | reverse complement strand
ACGGCAGCCGCCTGATAGCCACACCCAGCACCCCTGGGTGGTCCAACCCTACGAATGACCAGACCAACCCGGCTCAGAAGGTAGAGCCGCCTGACCCCCGACACCCGCCCCGCACCGACCGAAGGAGACCGACGATGACCACCGCGCCGATCCGGGTGCTGCTCGCCGACGACGAACCGATGATCCGCGCCGGACTGCGCGCCGTGCTCACCACCGACCCCGCCATCGAGGTCGTCGCCGAGGCCGCCGACGGACGCGAGGCGGTCGACCTGGCGCTCCGTCACCGCCCCGACGTCGCCGTGCTGGACATCCGGATGCCGCGGCTGGACGGCCTCGCCGCCGCCGCCGAACTGCGCCGCACCGGCGCCGCGACCGGAGTGCTGATGCTCACCACCTTCGGCGAGGACGACTACATCCTGCGGGCGCTGGGCGGCGGCGCGAGCGGCTTCCTGGTGAAGTCCGGCGAACCGGAGGAACTGCTCGCCGGAGTACGGGCCATCGCGTCCGGCGCGGCCTACCTCTCACCCCGAGTGGCCGCGCGGGTGGTCGCCCACCTCGCCGCCACCGGAGCCGGCGGCGGGGCGGGGCGGCGCGAAGCGGCCCGCCGCCTGGTGGCCGCGCTCACCGCCCGGGAACGCGACGTGCTGACGCTGGTCGCCGCCGGGCTGTCCAACGGCGCGATCGCCCGCCGCCTCGGCGTGGTGGAAGGCACCGTGAAAGCCCACGTCAGCTCGATCCTGACCCGGCTGGACGTGCCGAACCGGGCCGCGGCCGCGGTCCTCGCCCACGAAGCCGGACTGCCCGCCACGGCCGTCTGAGACCGCGCTGCGCAGGTCCGGGCCGGGCCGGTTCGCGCTCGGCGACAGCAGCACCGGGCCGAGCAGCGGCACGCCCGCGAGCGCGCCCACCGCGCGGGTCGCGGCCGGACGCGCACAGGCCAGCAGCGCCGCCACCACGGCCGCGCCGAGCACCGCGCCCGCCAGGACGTCGTGCGGATAGTGCACCCCGGCCGCGACCCGCCCGGCGGCCGTCGCCGCCCCGACCGGCAGCACCAGCGCCGCCAGCCGCGGATGCAGCACGGCCAGCCCGACGGCCAGCGCCGCGGCGAGAGTGGCGTGGTTGCTGGGGAACGACCAGTCCCCGGGCGGCGGACACTCGGCCGCCACCTGCGCCGGCACGGCACTCAGCGCCCGGCAGGGCCGCTGCTCGTCGAACGCCGTCTTCAGCACCTCGCTGAGCCCGTACGCCACGACCGTGCCCGCACCGGCCAGCACAACCCCGGCAACGGCGTCGCCGGAGCGGCCCCGCGCCCGCCACCAGCACACCACCCACACCGCACCGAGCACCAGCAGCCCCACCTCGGTCGCGAGTGCCGGAACGGCGGCGGGCAGGTCCGCGAACGCCGCCACGACGCGCCGGTAGCCGGCGGCGGACCAGGCAGCCGCCCGGTCGCCGTCCGGGGCCAGCAGCGCGACGGCGGCGGCGCCGCAGACGAGCAGGGCCGCAGCCACGACGGGCCGGCCCCGGGGAGGGGTGCGATGGGAGCCCGGGACGGTCGCCCGGGAACGGTGAAGATGCGTCATGGACCGCACCGTAGGCGGCCGTCCGGGCCCGCCACCCGGCCCGAACGGCAGGCCGCACCCCCGACCAAGGTCGGGGTTGACAGCCGCCTGCACCCGGCGCGCGGGGGCGGCGGAACCGGCGGTGCGCCGCGGCGGTCAGTGAGCGTCGTCCGGACCGAGGCCCCGGTCGGGGGCGGTCATGTCGCCGGTGCGGGGCGTGCCGGGGGCCAGGGCGTAGCGCAGGAACACCGTGCCGGTGGGGTCGGCCACCGGCACCTCCAGCAGGGTGAGGTTCGTGGGCACCGCGCCGCCGTCGAAGACCTTCTTGCCGACGCCGAGCGTGATCGGGTGCACCCACAGGTCGAGCCGGTCGAACAGCTTCTCCCGCAGCAGGGTCTGCACCAGGTCCAGACTGCCCACGACCTTGATGTGCTCGTGCCGCTCGCGGACCTCGCGCACCGCCCGGGCGAGGTCCGGCCCCAGCAGCGTGGACCCCGCCCACGGCAGCTCCGGCGTGTGCCGGGAGGCCACGTACTTCGGGACGCGGTTGAACAACTCGGCGATCTCGCCCTCCTTCTGACGCGGCCAGTGCGCCGCGAAGATGTCGTAGGTGCGCCGCCCCAGCAGCAGCGCGTCCGTGCCCTGGTACGCGGCGAGGATCTGCGCCCCGGCGACGTCGTCCAGCAGCGGCGCCTGCCAGCCGCCGAACGGGAAACCCGCAGGGTCCTCGTCGGGGCCGCCGGGCGCCTGCGCGACCAGGTCGAGGGTGGTGAACAGTTCGATGTGGATGAGGCCCATGCCCGCACTCCTGTCCGATGGGCCGGTGCCGCGCACCGGCGTTCCGTTCCGTCGAGATGTAGACGGTCCGGAGCCGGAAAACTCATCGCCGCGCCGGGAGCCGCTCCCGCAGCCGGCGACAGTCGCCCCCGGCGCCTGGGTCGGGGGTCAGCCGCGGACGGCGAGTTCCGCCACCACCGCCCGGTGGTCCGTCCGCGCCAGCGTGAACTCGTCCACCGACACCGCCGCCAGACGCTCACCGTGCAGGACGTGGTCGATCTGGATCAGCGGCGGCAGGAACGGCAGGTCGCGGTTGTGCTCCGGCCAGGTCGGGAACAGGCCCGCCCCCAGTTCCGCGTGGGAGTCCGACAGGCCGGTGGCCAGCAGGTCCCGCATCGGTGCGTGGTCGAGCGTGGCGTTGAAGTCGCCGAGGAGCACCGCGTTCCCGGTCCGCCCCGGAGCCGCGTCGCGCAGGGCCCGCATCCCCGCCGCCCACTTCCGGGCGTCACCGAGCGGATAGTAGGTGTGGACCGCCACCAGCACGACCGGCCGACCACCCACCTCGACCGTCACGTTCGTGGTCGGCCACGCCGGATCGGCGGCCCCGGTCACGGGCAGCCGGGTGTAGATCGCGGTGTCCGTGCCCTGCGCCATCTCCCGGTGCGGCAGCAGCGTCCGGATGCCCGCCGCGTCCAGCGCCGCCGCGGCGGACTCGCTCAACTCCTCCACCGCCAGGGCGTCCACGCGCTGCGCCCGGACCAGGTCGACCGGCGCCTGCGGCGAGATGCCGCCCAGGTAGGCGTTGCTGGTGGCCAGTCGCAGCCGCGGCGCGCCGGCCGGCGCCTCCGCCCCGTCGGGGACGGCCCGCGGCACCAGCCACCACAGCTGCAGCGCCACCAGGGCGACCGCCGCCCCGGCGAACCAGCGCCGCCGCAACACGGCCAGCAGCACGGGCGCCGGCAGCGCCAGCAGCACCGCGTACGGCAGCGCCGCCATCGGCAGCGCGAGCACGGTCCCGTCGTCCAGCCCCAGCACCCGCACCACGGCGAGCACGGCGGGCGCGAGCAGCAACAGCGCGCACAGGCCGGTCAGGACCGGGCGCCACCACCGGCGCCGCGCGGGCGCACCGGTTGCTTCCGACGGGCCGTCAGTCACGAGTCCCCCAAGATCATCGGTTGCCGTTGCGGGAGAGGACGACCGGGGTCCGGCTGCGGTTCCGCGCGCGGACGGGGGCGGCGGTGCTCCTTGCCGCCCGCCTGCCGGCCCGGTCAGCCGAACGGGTCGATACCCGACCGGGTCGGGCGGGAACGATCCGCGCACTCACCGTCCGACCCGACAAGGAGACCCCCGTGAACCGACTCGGCCCCGGCGCCGCTGCCGCCGCCGCCCTCTGTCTGACCGTCACCCCCGCTGCCGCTGCCGCCGACGGCGGGCCCAGGGCCGGCGGATCGATCACCTGCGTCGTGGTCGGCGCGGACGGTCCGAACGTCCTGGGCAGCGACTGCCGGAACGACCAGTGGGGACCGCTGTCCGACTTCGTCCTCACCGACGGCAACACGAGCTACTCCTGCCGGACCGGTTGGGCCGAGGGCCCCCTGTGGGTGAACGGCCAGAACTGCCGCCAGTCCTGAACGACCCGCCCCCCGCTGCTCGCGGCACCGCCCCGCCGGCGCCGCGAGCAGCGGCGCGTGTGAACTGCGCGACCGGCGGCAGGCGTTCGCACCCTCCGGGGCGGTGGCCCGGACCGGACCGGGTTGTCGTGGGGCTGTGATAGGCAGAGCTCACGCACCACCCAGTCCTCCCGGCGGCGGGTCGACCCGTCGGCCCGTCGCGGCAACCGATCGGCAGTCACTCCACCTGATGAGCAACGAAGCGTCCGCCCCGCCCACCGCCCTCCACTGGCCGCCCGCCGCCCGCGTCAACAGCCTCGGAGGCCCGCTGCTGGTCTGCGACGCCCGCTCCTTCCCCGACTGGGGCGGCGCCGGGCCCGACCCCCACCAGGACCTCGACCCCGCCGGCGACTACGTCCGCGCCTGGACGGCCGTCCACCCGGACGACGACGACCTCGACGCCGCGACGGTGCGCTTCGGGACGGAGCGGCAGCACACCGCCCTGATCTGGGAGACCGACGGCGAGGCCACCGCCGAGATCGCTCTTCCCGCCCACCAGGACGGCCCCGCCGACACCTTCCTGCTCATGCGCTCCTGGATCCCGCGCACCTGGGACGCCCCGCGTCGCCGCGCCGCCCGCGCCCGGCCCGCCGAGGAACGGCCCGCCGGCGTCCTCGACCTCCCCACCGGCCGGGCGGTCATCGCCTGGGCCGCCGTGGCCGCCTCGGAAACCCGCCCCGCCGCCGACACCCCCACCCCGGACGCCCGGCACCTCGCCCTCGACACGGACGGCACGAGCCGCATCGGCGCCGTCCTGCACCTCGCACCCGGCACCTACCGCGTCACCGTCGGGGAGCACGAGGGCGACCGGGGCCGGTACCTGCCCGCCGCCGAGCACGACAGCCCACCGTCCGCCTTCGCGGACAACGACTGGAGCTGCCGGTGGATCCGCTTCGCCCGCACCGGGCCCAGCCCTGTCAGCACCAGGGGTCGGGGCCCTGCTTGAGGACGACGAGTCCACGCGCCCGGTCGGCGGGCCACAGGTCGAGCCGGTAGAGGAAGTGATCGCCGGGGCCGCCGGTGGTCTCGACGCCCGGTGGGGCGGAGGGGACGTAGGAGACCCGGGCCCGCCACAGGCCGGCGGGAACGGTCATGCTCGGCCCGTCCTCGGGGTCGAGTCCCGGGCTGGACACGGAGAGTCGGCCCGTCGGGGCGGCCAGGTCCGCCTCCACGACGTGCTCCGCCGTCGGCTCGACCACGGGCGCGGACGCGTGGACGGCGATCAGCGCCTCGACCAGGTCGTCCCGCGCGGTGCCGACGGCGATCGAGTGCGGCTCCACTCCGATGCGGTGGACGTGGACCGCCTCGGCGGTCCAGCCGGCCGGCGGGAGGTCGGGGTCCGCCGCGTGCGCGGCCATCCACGCGTCGTAGGGCTCAACGTCCTGGAGGTAGAACTGCCCGTGATCGGCATCGATCAGGAAGGTCAACGCATCATCAGCCATCCACGCACGCTATCGGAGCGGACCGTCACCCCCGGCTCCGCCCGCCGCGCGGGACGGGCCGGGGCCATTCGGCGGGACGGCGGACGGGGACGGCGCCGGTGGCGGTCCGGTTGCCGGATCCCGATCGGGCCGGGCCTGGTTTGACGGCTACCGGCCCTGGCCGGCGCTTCCCACGGGGCCGACCTTGACCGGGGAGCCGCTGCCGTCGGTGACGGGCAGCGAGCCGGCGCCCGGCCAGGGCAGGGTGACCGGGTGGGTCTCGTCGGGCGGGGTGACCACGAGGCCGGTGATGCGGACGCCGGAGCCGCCCGAGGTGTTGGCCGGGTAGCTGATGCCGAAGTAGGTCGAGGCGCCGGCCGCCACGACGCCGGTGACGACGGGGTCGCCGGAGCGCTTCGCGGACACGGTGCCCGCCGAGGTCTTCAGGTCGACGCCCGCGTACCCGGAGAGCGTGCAGTCCTTGCCGGTGTGGTTCTTCAGTTCGACGACGACGGTGTTCTCGCTGTCGCCGGTGATGGTGCGGTCCGCGGCGGTGACCGTCAGGTCCGCGGTCCGGCACGTCGCGGCCTTGCCGGAACCGGCGGCCCCGGGCGCGGTGCCGGCGGGCGGCGCGCTCTGCCGACCCGGGGCACTCGCCGCCGGCCCGCCGGAGGCCGACCCGCCGGGGGAGGCGCCGGCGGACGTGGTTGGGGCGGCGGCCGGTGCGCCCTGTGCCGTGCCGGTCTCCTCGTCCTGGCAGGCGGTGAGCGAGAGGGCGGCGGCGACGGCCAGGGCGGTGAGGGCGAAGTTGCGGACGCGCACGGTGATTTCCTCCGGTACGGCGGTGGCGGCGAGTGCCCGGGACGGGCGGCGGATTCGACCTCGGGGACTGGCGAACCGTCAGGAACCGTTGCGCCCGGTCCGCTCCCAGAACAGTGCTGTGACATGGACGGCCCCGCGCCGGCCGCGCCGCCATCCGCCGCACACCCCCGCCGACCTGCGCGAACGCCGGCTCACCGCCGGGCCCCGCACCCTCGGTTCCCCCGCCGGCCACCGGTACGAGCCCGTGACCCGGACGGGCTTGACCGCGGACCGCGACAGCGACCCCACGATCGTGCGCGCTTCGAGCGACTGCCCCGACCGGGGCGGCCGGTGCCGCGTCCGGCCGGGGAAGCGCGGCGGCGCGTGACGGCCGGCGACCGTCACGCGCACTGTCCTGCCGGCGAGTTGTCGGAGCGTCAGCTCGTGGCGCAGGAGACCGTCGGCCAAGTGGTGTTGCCGTTGGTCATGATGGTCATGCCCCAGTTGTTGCCCGCGCCGTTGGGGGTGGCGACGAGGGTCTGGGCGTCCGGGTAGGAGGCGTTGATGTTCCAGGTCGAGCTGATCTTCTCCGGCGAGGGGACCTTCACGGTCACCTTCCAGGAGTTCGAGCCGGTGACCGAGACGTTCAGGTTGTAGCGGTCGCTCCACGAACTGCCCGCGGAGAGCGTGGCCGTGCAGCTGCCACCGGTGCCGCCGCCACCCCCGCCGCCTCCGGAGGAGCCGAGCGTGAGGTTGGAGCTGCCGCTGCTCTGGTAGCCCTCGGTGGCCAGGATCTCGTAGTTCATGGTGCCGAGGTTCATGCCGTGGCCGGCCCACGCGTCGAAGTGGTTCCCGACGGTGATGGTGCCGCCGGTCCGCTTGCTCTGGCGGACGCTCCAGTACTGGTTGAAGGTCTTGGTGCCCTCGATGGAGGGGGCGTTGACGCGGGTCGTCTCGTAGATGTCGTAGGTGCCGCCGTCACTGGTGACGGTGCCCTTGTAGGTGCCGGTCGGCTTGTACGAGCCGTAGTTCTCGACGACGTAGTACTCGACCAGCGGGTTGGTGCTCCAGCCGTACAGCGACAGGTAGGCGTTGCCGGAGGTGCTCCACGAGCCGGAGTACGTCACCGGGTTGCGCGAGCCGGTGCTCCAGCCCTTGCCGGCGACGAAGTTGCCGGCGTTGGTCCACGAGGTGCTGTAGTTGCCGCCGCCGTTCAGGGACATCGAGGCCGCACCGCTGCCCTCGGTCCAGAACGAGTAGAAGTATCCGCCGTCGCTGCCGGTCTGGTTCGTCGTGATGGTCGCCGCGTCGGCGGTGCCCGGAAGGACCAGGACGGCGGCGAACGCCAGGACCAGGACGCGCGTCCTGCCGAGCAGCCGCCGCAGGCGGCCGACCGAACCGCTCTTGGGGTGGGGGAAGTTCACGGAGGTGATCCGTTCTGCCGATGGGTCGGGTGGGGTGGGGTGCGGTGCTGCGGACACCGACGACCGCGAAGGAACGAGGACGTCGCGCAGCACGGCACGTGACCGACGTACCGTCAACATCGCCGACGCCGCCCGGCACCCACGCGGGCCCGAACCCGGAGGCCGGCCGGACTCGTCGACGGCGACAGTGTTGAGCGCGGCCTGACGGACTGTCAACACTTTCGTTCGACACATCGACACGTTCGGGCGTGCGTGCGGTAGCCCGGCGGGGAGAACGGTCCAGGCCAGCGACTCGAAGGCCGTGGGGGCACCCCAACTGCCGGCCGTTCCCGCCGAAATGAAAGGTACGAGGGCGCTCCTCGCGGCGAAAGATCACCGAAAGTTTCGAAGGGTGCTGCGCCGCGAACCAGGAGCGCTTCGCCCGACCGCGACCCCGGCGGTCAAGGGCGTTCGCGGAGGAAGGCCACCACGGCATCCAGGAATTCCGCCGGACGTTCGACGTTCGCCAGGTGGACCGTGGGCAGGACGGTGAACCGGGCGCCGGGGATGGTGGAAGCGACCTCCCGTCCGTGGGCGGCGGAGGTGACGGTGTCGTGCTCGCCGGCGACGACCAGCGTCGGGCTGGCGATCAGGGCAGCTGTGCGGCGCAGGTCGGAGTCACGGACCGCGGCCCAGCTCCCGGCCACGCCCTCGCGCCGGGTGGCGAGCAGCGTGCGGCGGAAGCCCTCGACGATCTCGTTGTCCCCCTCCAGCATGTCGGCCGGGAACCAGTTGTGCAGGAACATGTCCGCGGTGGCCTTCATGTCGGGGGCCGCCAGCAGTTCGGCGATCGGCCGGTCCCACTGGCTCGCCGGCCCGAGGTGCGCGGCCGTGTTGGAGAGCACGAGGCGGTCGACCCGCTCCGGCACGTGGATCCCCAGCCACTGCGCCACGATGCCGCCGAGGGACAGGCCCAGCACGTGCACCCGCTCCAGGCCCAGCGCGTCCAGCAGTTCCACCACGTCGCGCCCCAGCCGGTCCAGCGAGTACGGGCCGCTCGGCACGTCGGAGGCGCCGTGGCCGCGCGCGTCGTAGCGCAGCAGCCGGAAGTGCTCGGTGAGCGCCGGTACCTGACCGTCCCACATGTGCAGGTCGGTCGCGATGGAGTTCGAGAGCAGCAGCACCGGCTTGGTCTCGTCGCCGTCGAAGCGGTAGGCGATGCGGACGCCATCGCCGGTGGTGATGGCAGTACGGGTCTGGGACGTCATGTCAGCTCCAGGTGGATCCAGCGGCTATGTGCCCAGCCTAGGAACGCCGCCCGCGGAGTTCCATGACAAAGATCGGAAGGAGCCTGTAGGTTGTCTGGACAATGTCGAACTTCACGCTCCACGAGTTGCAGTGCTTCGACGCCGTGGTGAGCGAGGGCGGCTTCCAGGCCGCCGCGGAGCGGCTGCACCGCTCGCACCCGTCCGTCTTCGCGGCGGTGGCCAAGCTGGAGCGCCAGGTGGGCCTGACCCTGCTGGACCGCTCGGGCTACCGGGTCCGGCTCACCGAGGCAGGCCGCGCGTTCCACCGCAAGGCGCGGCTCCTGCTGCACGAGACCGATGAACTCCGGCTCTACGCAGAGCAGCTGGCGATGGGCGAGGAGGCCGAACTGCGCGTGGTGCTCGGGGACCTCTGCCCGCTGCCGCCGGTCCTGGCACTGCTCAGCCGCTTCTTCGCACAACACCCCCAGACGCGACTGCACCTGCAGTTCGAAACGGTGACCGGCCCCTGGGAGCGGCTGCTGGAGGACGAAGCCGACCTCATCGTGCACCGCGTCCCCAAGAGCGACGTGCGGATGGAGTCCATCGACCTCGGCCGCGTCGCGCTGGTCCCCGTCGTGGCGCCCGGCTTCCTGCCCTTCCCCCCGGACACCGACATCACCCCGCAGCGCATGCAGGCCCTCACCCAGTGCTTGGTCCGGGACTCGGCGCGCCAGCCGTCCGAACCGGGCCACTTCCTCGTCGAGGGCGCGCCCCGGTGCTCCGTACCGGACCACCTGATGAAGAAGGAACTGATCCTGCACGGCATGGCCTGGGGACACCTCCCGCGCTTCATGATCGAGCCGGAGTTGCGCGACGGAAGCCTGCTCTCCATCGCCGGACGGCACTTCCCCGGCGTGGTCGAAGAACTCTCCGCAGCCCGCCGCCGCGACCGACCCCACGGCCCGGTCGCCGACCAGCTCTGGGCCTTCCTCGCCCACCACGCACCACTACTGCGCCCCACCCTCGGCCGCATGCCCAAGCCCAAGCCGTCCCGGGCACATTAGCCCCGGCCGGGCCTGCGCCGTGCCAATGCCTGCTACCCGCCCTTCGCCCACCAGGCCGGGGAAGGCGTCGGCCTGGACCTGGAGTCCTCCACCGCACCGGGAATCGACGGAAGCCTCGGCAGGGCGACCGCGAAGTGCCCCGGCGGCACGGCCGTGTACCTGGCGAACCGCCTCGAACCGGCGGACGCCTCGGCGCGGGACGCCCTTGCCGGCTTCGCCCGGCACTCCGCCGACCACCGCGGCTGCACGCCACCGGCGCTGCCCTGACACCCCGTCACCCGGAGGCCCGACCTCTGCCGCCTCCCGCGGCGGCGAGCCGGGCCTCCGGCACGCGAGGCCGGGGGAGGGACGGGTCGGGCGAAGGCAGCGTCGCCGGTCCGCCGGGCGCTGTTCGCGCCGTTCCCCCCATGACGGCAGTGTCCACACCCACGGAGATCGTCGACGGCCGGCCGGAGCGGACCGACTCCCCGGGGGACAGCCGGAGTTCGCCGCCACGCGTGGCTGGTGACGGCGCAGTGGCGGCAGGCGCGGCACCGGTCGGCGAGCCGGCCGCGCGTGGCGGTCAGCGGGCGAACTTCTCGCGGGCCGCCGGGGTGACGGGGGTGAAGAAGTTGACGAGGTTGCCGTCGGGGTCGCGGAGCAGCAGGGACCGGTTGCCCCACGGCATCGTGGTGGGTCCGGCCACGAAGTCGGTGACGAAGGCGGTCAGGTTCCGGTGGACGCGGTCGACGTCGTCGACGAGGAACTCGGTGATCACACTGTGGTTCGCCGCCGGGCGGGCGGAGCCCGGGGCGAACAGCGGGACGGTGCGGGTGCCGGCGATCGCGAGGGTGGCCCCCGCCGTCGTGAGTTCGGCGAAGTCCTCGGTGGCCCACCGCGCCGCCACCCCCGTGGCCCGTTCGTAGAAGGCGACGAGGCGCGCGACGTCGCTGGTGATGATGCGGATCGAGACGAAGTCCACGGGAATCTCCTTGGCTGTGCTGGAGGCGTACGCGGAGCAGGCTAGGAGAAATAGGGGACAGAACCGGTCCGGTATCCGCACTAGGCTGGGAACATGCCTCGACCCACCGGCCGCGTGCTGACCCTCCTGGAACTGCTGCAGTCGGGAGGCATCCGGACGGTCGCCGAACTCGCCGACCGACTCGGCGTCGAAGGGCGCACCGTGCGGCGCTACGTCGACCAGTTGATCGAGCTGGACGTGCCCGTCGAATCGGTGCGCGGCCGCTACGGCGGGTACCGGCTCGCCCCCGGCTACCGCCTGCCTCCGCTCATGCTCAGCGACGACGAGGCACTGGCGGTGCTGCTCGGCCTGCTCGCCGGCCGCCGAACAGGGTTGACGACGACGGAGCGCACGGCGAGCGAGACGGCAGCGGCGAAGATCCGCCGGGTGCTGCCCAAGCACCTCGCCCGCCGTCTCGACACACTCCTGGAAGCCCTCGCCTTCACCGACCAGCCCGGTGACTTCGACCCCCCGGACGCCGAGGTCCTGCTCACCCTCGCCGATGCGGTGCGCCACCGCCGCCCGGTCTCGATCCGCTACACCGACCGCAACGGGCAGCGAAGCGAACGCCCGCTGCACGCGTACGGCGTCGTCGCCCACGCCGGCCGGTGGTACGTCACCGGTCAGGACGCCCGGGTCGGCGAGGACCGGACCTTCCGGCTCGACTGCATCGCGGACGCGCGGATCCTGCCCGGCTCGTTCGAAGCGCCCGTGGACCCCGCCCCGGCGCAGCGCCTGCTGTCGTCCTTCGCCACCGCCGAGTACCGGCACGAGGTGACCCTGCGGATCCACGCGACGGTCGGGCAGATCCGCGCCCACCTTCCCGCCGGCGTCGCGAGCGTGGAGGAGCGTGCACCCGTGGCGGACGAGGACCCGGCGGCCGAGCGCTGGCTGCGCGTCGAACTGCGGGCGGAACGACTCGACTGGCTTCCCCCGGTGCTCGCCGCGCTCGACCGGCCGTTCGTCGTCGAGCGCCCCGATGAACTGCGTGCCCTCGTCGGCGCGTTCGCCGACCGCCTGAGGTCCTACGCCCGCCGAGCCTGACCGCGGGGGAGCAGCGTGGGGAAGACGGCACACCCGGGCGACCCGGGCGCCCCCACGACCTCGCGACGCGCCTGCCTCGCGACGCGGCTGCCTGGCGACGCGCCTGCCTCGCGACGCGCCTGCGGCCTCGCCCGGCGAGGTCGTCACCGGCAGGACGGCCGGTGACGAGGCGTCAGGACGTGCCGGGCGCCTGCTCTTCGAGCACCGGCCGGATCATGGCGTCGAGGTCGTCGGCGGACCTGGCGCCGAAGACGCGGGTGGCCATCCTGCCGTCCCGGTCGATCACCATGGTGGTGGGGATCGCCTGCGGGTTGAGGTTGCCCTTGGGGAACCTGAGGATCTGGGTGCCGTCCGGGTCGAAGATGCTGGGGAAGGTGACGCCCTTGTTCTTCTCGAAGGCGACGGCGTTGGCCGGGTCGTTGTCCCTGGTGTTGATCCCGAGGAACTGCACGCCCTGGCCCTGGTACTTCTGCCAGAGCTCCTGCAGCCCCGGCGCTTCGGTGCGGCAGGCGCTGCACCAGGAGCCCCAGAGGTTCAGGACGACCACTTTGCCGCGGTAGTCGGACAGCTTGACCTGCCCGCCGTCCAGCGTGGTGCCCGAGATGTCCGGCGCCGCCTCCCGGTGACCCGGGGCGGCGGAGGCGATTCCGCCCTCGACGCTGACCAGGCCGGTGCCGTCGCTGGTCGAGGGGGTGGACGACGAACAGCCGGCCAGGGTTAACACGAGAACGGCGGCCGCTGCCGCGAGCGGAGTGTGAGAACGCTTTGTGCCAGACATGCTAAGAGCATCCCACGGGAGGACGGGCGGGATTGAAGGAGGGGGCGGTACGAGGGATTCCGGTTCGACGGCCGGCGGAACTGGCGCTCCTCGGCTCGGCGCGCCGGTCGCCCGAAATCGGTTCCTGTTCGGGAGCGCGTTCGAGACGGCGTGCGGGCGCGGCCTTCCACTGCGACGTCACGGGAATGTGCAGTCCATGATCGCCAGAAAGGCCGCGCCCGCCCGTGCTCAAACCGTCGGCGGGATCGGCATCCCCATCGGTGGGCCGCCCGGCCCGAGCCGAGGAAATCCTGCGGGGATCCCGGGCTCCGGCCGTCGGTCATCCAGCCACGTCGGAGAGGGCCCACTCCGCCGCGGGGCGGGCTAGTTGTACTCGTTGGGGCTGATGATCTCGGAGGTGTAGTTCCCGTTCACCACGGCGTAGATCCCGGTGAAGTAGGTGCCGTTTCCGGAGACGGGGCCGCCGTTGATGTGGCCGGGGGTGCAGCTGCCCGTGCGCGTGCTGACGACGCTGCCGTTCTTGATCAGGTCCACGTAGATGGTGCAGTTGCTGGCGCTTCCGGAGATGTAGCCGTCCGGGAAGACGGTGCCCCCGCTGGCGGAGATGCAGGAGTTGATCGACAGGCCGTACCCGACGGAGACGTAACCGGTGCAGCCGCCGCCGCTGGAGGCGACGTTCGCGGAGGCCGAGCTCATCCCGAATCCGCCGGCCAGCAGGGCCGCCGCACCGACGGTGGCGACGCGGCGGGCCGTGCGCGACTTGATGATCATGGGGAATTCCTCCCGATTGGCGATGGGCGGCACCGGAAATGGGTGCCGTCTTGGCTGCATGAGCATGTCACTCGCCATTGCCGCCATTTCCCTGGAATTGCCAAAAGTGGCGCACGTCACATGCCAAAGCGCAAAAAAACGTCCACCTTTCATGCAGTGCCCTGAAAATCAAGCAAATGCCTCCAGGTTCGGCCAGCTCGCAAAAAGCGGAAATTTGCAGCCAAAGGGTGGGGGAATTTTTGGCCGGTTGCCCGCGTACGGTGGCGGCGCAGTTGCTGTCGGCGGACGCCGGCCATTCTGTACGAACAGTCCCGAAACGGCCTGGATGCGTGCGGGCTCGGGGTGCCGTGCCACGGAACTTCCGACTCAAACGATCGAATATGAGTCACCGCGATCGACGGTCTGCGCACCGGCCCAATTCGGGGCGAAACAACGCTTGCGTCGGTTGCCGTCGCCCCGAGCCGCTCGGTGCGCGAGCCGACAGTGGCGCGAACCGGGGAGGTTCACGCGCGCCCGGACGGGTGGCGAACAGGTGCGGGAGCGGGTGGGTCAGGCGTCGGGGTCGACTTCGGGGTGCGTGAAGCGCACCGGTTTGTGCAACGACCGCGCATAGGCGATTTCGGCACGGGTGCTGTCCCCGATGTAGTCGCCGACGACGAGCACCTCGTCGGCCAGCCGGATCTTCGACCGGTGCAGAGCGTCGAGTCGTGCCTTCAGCCCCTCGGCCTCGGCAGGATCGGACCAGAGCTCGTGCGGCGACTTCAGGTCGCAGCCCGGCTTGACGACGATCCTGCCGGCCATGGTCTCCCGCAGGTCGGCCTCGGCCATCTCGGTCATGAAGCGGGTGGAGCCGCAGATCACGACGATCGGCGGAAGGCGCAGCTGCCTCTTCGCCTGGGAGAGCCTCTCCTCGGGAGAGGGCGGTGGCAGGGACGACACAGGTTCCTCCTGGTGATGTGGTCCACGGGCGCCGCAGAGTACGAGAACGAGGGTGCCCGAGGCTCCTCGCGCGGCGGACGACGGGGGACGCCCGCGCGGGCAGGCCGTCCGCCGCTCACCGCCGCGCGGCTGCCCGCGTCGACCTCCCCGGACCGTCATCCAGGGTGGCGGGTATGCCACTTGTCGACGTGACCCATGCGCCCACCGTGTCGGACGCCCGTCTGCGCGAACTGGGAGAAGTGCTGCCGCACCTGGTGTCGTTGGCTGTCGAGTGCCCCGAGGAGCCGTACGACGGGGAGTTGCGGCCGGGGGACGTCGAGATCCGCTTCCGGCCCTCGGGCCCGCTCGACCGCAGTGGGCTGGCCGTGGTGATCGAGGTCAAGTCGAAGTGGTTCGCGAGCAGGGCGTCCGACCGGCAAGAGCGGGTGGACGCGCTCCACGCGAACATCCAGGCCGCAACGGGCTGGTCGACTTCGGCGTCTACCTGTCACTGCCCAGCGCCGCCTGGTCCCAGGGCGACTGAGCACGCCGCCCCGAGCCGCGACGGCACTTGGCCGACGGAGGCGCCCCGAAGGCGGGAACCGGCCGGGCGGCGGAGAACGACCGACGGCGGAGCCGCGACGAAGGGCAGTGAGCCACCGCCGCAGCGCGTGCTCGGCGCTGCTCGGCATGCTGACGGGCCGTCAGTGCGTTCCGTCTCCCACGGTGCCCGTGCGGAGGGAAGCAGCGGTGCCGCGGCGGTGAAGGACCGCCGCGGCACCGGGGAGTGGTCAGGCCGGAACGACCCGGTAGCTCAGCACCGGAGAGGGCGTGTCGGACTGGGCCAGCGAACCGGTCGCCCACGGGTACGCCCCTGTGCAGCCGGCCCCGGTGTACAGCACCACGGACGCGGAGCCGGAGGCCACCTGCACCGAGCGGGCTGCGGCGGCCAGCGTGTGGCAGGTGCTGACGTCGCCGAGGTCGACGGTGCTGGCGGTTCCGGTGCCGCCGGTGCCGGTGTACAGGCGGGCGCCGGGTTGCAGCGGAGGCCAGCCCGCGGCGTGCACCGGCCCAGTGGCGAGACCGATCAGGGACAGTGCCGTCGCGGCCGTGAGCGTCGCGGCGCGGAAGCGGGGGAGGGGAGCGGTCATGCGGGTCACCTCTCTGTGCCGGTGCGGTCGGGGTGGCGGGTGCCTGGAGGAACTGCCACGCTAGGCCGCCGCTCCGAACGCCCGCAAGACCCGGACCGCAGCGCGACACACCGGGCTGCGCGACGGTCAGCCGTGCGCGAGGCAGCGCTTGAGCTCGTTGAGATCGTAGAAGTGGCTGCCCGTGCTGACGGGCTTGCAGGAGGCCTTGAAAGCGGTCTCCTTCTCGTTGTAGAGCATCCGGACCAGGTGGGTGGCGGGCTTGCCGTCGGCGGGCGTGTTCGCGAAGAGGTCCCACTGGACGTTCGCCGCCATCGGCGACACCTCGGCTCCGCGCCACGGGTTGGTGCGGTACGAGTACGGCTCCCCCGGTCCGGCGGGCTCGGTGCTGCCGGGCAGTCCCATCAGGGCCGCGAGCGGTTCGATCTCCTCGGCGTGGGTGAAGCGCAGCACCGCGCCGTTTCGGTTGGTGCCGGCGGCCTTCGCCTCGGCCTGGGCGAGCAGGTCGTCGAGGAGGACGCCGGCCATCCGGTAGGTGATCGTGCGCCCCTCGAAGGCCGGGCCTTTCTGGTAGAACTCCTCGGCGTCGTCCAGGTAGGCGAACCACTGGGCGTCGTGCGGCGCGAGGAAGCGGGCGAGGTCGACGTCCGGCGCCTCCACGCTCAGATCCGGAGCCGCAGCGAAGAGCTGGTAGAGCGAGCGGGCGAACGACACCTGGTCGGTGGTGCCGAGCGCAGCGGTGAAGTCGGGACGGAACAGCCGCGAGACGACCCGGTGGGCCGCCTCGGCGGTGCGGGGGTCGCCGGCGATCCCGGCCAGGACGCCCGACAGCTCCGGGTCGCTCTTCAAGTAGGCCTGGTAGTCGGCGTTCTGAGGCTGCTTGTGGAAGTACAGCAGGTCCTTGTCCGTGACAGGAGCCTTGATCAGGCCCGCCAGCCGCGGATCTCCGGCCGCCAGTCCGCCGGTGAAGGCGTTGGCGCTGGCCACCGCCCGCGTCACGCCCGACGTCTCGACGGCCACCGGCTCGTGGTCGGCGACGATCTTCTCGAAGAGCGACGGCAGGCGCTGCTCCATGCGCAGCGCGGTCTGCCGGTGCTCCCGGGCGCCGCGCTCGGACAGGTTGCCGTAGCCGACGGCCTTCGCCGCGTCGAGGAGCGACTGCACCTGCGGCCCCAACTGCGCGCCGAGGTCGGTCAGCGCCCCCTGCTGCTGCGCCGTGCGCAGAACGGCCAGCACCGCGTCGCCGTCCTCGCCGTCCGACATGGCGCGGGAGCCGTGGCGGGCGACGTTCTCCGTGAACACCGGGCTGAAGCCCTTCGGCGGCTTCTGGTACTGGCTCACCTTCCCCTGCGGCGCGTACGGGGCCTTCGTGCCGTACAGGTCCTGCTGGCCGTACCGGACACCGTCCCAGTCGCGGGCGGACGCGGAGCCGGCGGTGCCCAGCACGCCGGCGGCGAGGGAGACGACCAGGACGGCCGAAAGGGGAGCAGTGCGGTTCAAGGTGATCCTTCTGGTCGGTTCGTTCCACTGAGTGACGAGCGGCGGACGGAACGGTCGCACCGGCCGGCGACGCCCCTGCGGCGCCGGGCCGTCCCAGAGGCGAAGGGAACGTGAACGGCGGCCGCCTCCGACAGGCCGGTGCACGGGCGCCGCTGCCGGGCGGAGGGGCGGTCCGGCCGGCGTCCCGAGGCCCCGTTGCCTCCACCGGCCGCCGACCCGCGCACCTGGCGGCCCCACGCCGGAGAGGCAACGGCCCCCGGGGCGGCGTGGCCCGGCCCGCTCGCGTTCCCCCGGTGGCGACATCGCCGCTGCCACGCCGAGAGGCTCGGCGTGCCCGGATACGCCCCGCTGACACCGGCGACGTGCGAGGCCGCCCGACCGCGTCCCTCCGAAGGGGGACGACGGCCCGGCGGCGCGGTCGGCTGCTACTGCCAGGTGTCACTGATCGTCAGGAGGCCGCCGGTCGGGGTGACCACGGCGCGGTTGGCGCCGCCCTCCCAGGCGAGCGTGCCGTCCGGGTTCTTCTTCAGGTACTTGTACTGGACCGCCGTGTTGGGCGGCAGCGGGATGCTGCCCGTCCAGGTCGGGTAGGTGCCGGTGTCGGTACTCAGCGAGACCGCCTTGGCCGGGTTCCAGCCGCCGAGTTCGGCGATGTCGCCGACCACGTAGACGCCCTGGCCGTAGGCGGTGGCCGCATTGACGTGGAAGACCGTCCCGACGGTCGCGCCGTTCACCGTGTTCCAGCGGTCGCCGGTGGTCGCCGTGCCGACGGTCGGCGCGCTCACCGTGCGGTCCGGGACGCCCTCCCAGGTCACCGTGCCGCTCGCCGAGCGGATCAGGTACTTGTACTGCACCGTCGCACCGAGCGGCAGCTGGACGGTGGCGGTCCACCGCGGGTACGTCGTCGAGTTGGTGCTCAACGGCACGGCGGCGGCCGGGTTCCACGACCCGAGCTGCGCCACCCCGCCCGAGACCAGGACGGTGTCGCCGTACGCGGTGTTCGCGTCCACGTCGAAGGTCACCGCGGCGAAGGCGGCGGCCCGTGCGGTGGCGCCGGCCGGGACGGGCGCGGCGAACAGGCCTGCCGCCAGCGCCATGACGAGCAGCAGCGGACGCCACAGCCGCTGCGGGCGGAAAGAGGAGTACGACACGTTCGAGCCTCCTGTCGGGGACTGACACTGGTCGATCTGGCGGGCTCCGGTGATCGGCTCCCGCGGCGACCATCAGATCATGAAGTGAAGCCAACTCCCCGGGCGGGAAGCTCCGTTGCTTAAGATTCGGCCACTCCGCGCAGGCACCGACGGGACGGCCCGTTCATCCTGTGGAGCCAGGAAGCGGTGGTCGCACTGCGGTGATCAGCGGCTGCGCACGCCCCGCGCCGCTGCTCTGCCCTGCGGACATGTCGGCGCCATCTCGGTGAAACCCAGGGTCTCCGCTGACTGCGGGGAGCGCCTTGCGAAAGATGACGAAAAACCTTGCATTCAAGTCTTCAAGGAGGGCGTCGTGGGGAGACCTTGTTGGGAGTCCCATGAACAGTCTTTATGGCTGGGGCAAAAAACAAGCCTTGGACTCATCCGTGCGGTGGGAGCGAAGGTTGTGGTTGCCCGGCGGGCAGCAGCCGGCACCGATGACGACTCGAAGGAGTTCTCCGCATGTTCGAAGCACATCCGTGATGCCCGTCATCGGCACGGACGGCCCGGCCGCGATGCCGGCCCGGGTGACGGCCCTGCCGCCCGCCGGACGGACCCGTTGTCACTGAAGAGGGCCCTCGCCCAGGGCGCCGGTGCCGAAGGCACCGCCGACGACGGTGCCCGGCACCGGACCTGACACCCCGTCACTCAGTTCTCACCGGCCGGTCGAATTGACCGTCCGGCAACCCCGGCCTGCCCTGCAACAGGGCGTGGCCGGCCGACCCGAGGAGCAACTCCCATGCGCTCGCACACGTTCACCCGCACTGCCGTCCTCGGCGCCGCCCTGGTCTGCCTGGCCGGCGGCACCGTGGCCGCGGCCCGGGCCCACGACAGCAGCCGCCCTCAGGGCTCCCACGCCTGGCCGCAGCGCCTGATCGACCACTCGGCCGACCTGGTCCAGCCCGGGGCGATCACCGTCGACCGCTCGATCGGGGAGAAGCGCGCGGCCCAGGAGGTCCGCCTGGCCCAGCAGTTGTACACCTTCTGGAACACCGGACAGCAGAAGTACCTGGACGCCGCCGTCAGCCCGCAGTTCAAGGACAACACGCTGCCCGCCGGCCGCCCGCAGGGCCCCACCGGGCCGGTCTTCGCCTCGAAGAACTTCCGCGCCGCGGTGCCGGACCTGACCTGTGAGCTCTCCGATCTGCTGATCACCGGCGACAAGATCACTGCCCGGCTGGTCTTCCGCGGACACTTCACCGGCACCTTCAACGGCGTCCAGGGCAAGGGCCAGCGCGTCGACTTCAACGCCATCGACATCCAGCACGTCGGCACCGACAGGATCGTCGAGGACTGGCACATCGAGGACAACGCGACCCTGCTGACCCAGCTGGGCGTCAACGGCTGAGGGCTGTCCCGTCCACCCAGCCGGGGCGGCCCCGACGGTCGCGGTACCGGGAGCCACCCGGCCGGCCACTCCGCCGACCCGGTGCTCCTCGACACCGCGACCGTCGTCCTTGTCGACCTCCGCGATGCGCGCCGGCGAACGGATGGGCTCACGGTCCGACGGCGCCGGGTGGGGCGCAAGGGCGCTCGACGTCGGGCGGGCCCAGCCGGGAGCGGTGGGGCGGGGCCCCACGGCGGGGCCATGGCCGTGGGCCGGGCCGTTGGGCGGGTCAGGCGGCGCGGAAGGTCCGGGCGGCGTAGTCCCGGAGCCGGTCGGCGGCCTCGGGTCGAGGGCGTGGGCAGCCTCACCAGCACCGCACTGCGTCGCTCCGACGACCGGTTGGACGGTACCGCCCGGGTCAACAAGGCTGCCCGGTTCGGGCCCGAAGCCGCCGTCGGTGCGGGACACTGGCCCCTCACACCACCGCCCGCCCCGGGAGGAGCGCGTGCCCGCACAGCCCGACCCCGTCGCGTTCGAACGGGTCGCCCCAGTGGTTCCGGTCCGCGACCTGGCCGCCGCCCTGGCGCGCTACCGACGGCTGGGGTTCACGGCCGAGTCGTACGCGGGCGGCGGCGGGTACGGCTTCGTCTCGCGCGGTGCCGTGGAGCTCCACCTGACCGAGTGGGCGGAGCACGACCCGCTGCGCACCGGCGCGGTGGTCTACCTGTACGTGTCGGACGCGGACGCGGTGCACGCCGAGTGGAGCGCGGCCGATGTGCCCGGGCGGCTGACCGATCCGGCCGACACCCCTTACGGGTTGCGCGAGTTCGGCTATGTCGATCCGGACGGCACCTTGCACCGGGTCGGCTCCCCGGGCCCGTCCGGAACCCCGGCCGCGGCCTGACCGCGGGGAGTGCCGGCGGGCACCGGAGGCGGGCGGTTCGACGTCGTCGGCGGAGCGGTCGCGTGCACCGTGCCGTGCGGGCGGGGTGAGGCGCCGGGATCAGCGTGGACGGTACATCCGGTAGCGGATGTACAGCACCGCGCAGGTGATCGCGCCGACCGCGCACACCGGCAGGCCCAGCCCGACCGCGACGGTCATGCCTTCGCTGACGTTCTGCGCGTCCTCGTCGGCATGGCTCACCAGGAAGGCGACGAGCGAGGCGCCCACTGCCAGGAACAGCGCCGCGCCGGCGAGGTACCAGCCGCCCGCCCGTTCCTGCCACTCGTCCCCCTGCAGGCGGCGGGCGCGGGGACAGTGCTCCACCACCGCACGTCCGAGGCCGGAAGCCCCCGCGGTGTGCCCGTCGATGTGCAGGCGGGTGCCGTCGTCGAGGGCGAGGCGGCAGCGGTAGTCGTTGCCCAGGCGGCGGGCGAGGCCGTGGATCCTCGGGGCCTCCGGCGTCGTGATCGACACGACCCGGCTCCACTCCCAGCCCGCCTCACCCCGGCGGGAGCCGTGGACCAGGCCCCGCTCACGGACCTCGAAGTACTCTCCCGACCCGCCCCGCACCGCGCGCCACGCCTGCGTCGCGGCGATGTACAGCGCACCCAGGGACAGGCCGATCACCAGGCCGATCGCCCGCCCGCCGCCCGGGCGCCCGTCGTCCGCGCCGAGCAGGGCCCACAGCCCGAGCCAGCCGGTCGGCACGGCCACCGCCAGCGCCCATGCGGTGTTCCGCCATCGTGCCCCGGTGTCCACCCGATGGGTGCTGAGCCTCGCACCGAACAGCCTTGTCATCTCAGCCTCGCCGCTCATCCGCACAGTGAAGCACCGCCCCCTGCGTCCGCTCAAGTGCGGCCGCCCGCCGCCCGATCGGGTCCGCTGCGCGCGAACACCGCTGTACAGCAGGGGAGTTGCGGCTGCGGGGATCCTCGCCGAGTCGGCGGGCCGGCCGGCACACCCCCCATCGGACCGTCAACTCGCTGCCCGGTCAGGTGAGACAGGCGGCCGCGGAGCGCCCGGCGCCCCCGGCCGCTCGTCGGCGGGCGGGAAACGGGGGATCCGGCGACAGCGGGGCCGCTCATACTGAGATCCGGAGTGTGCGGGGAGCGGAGCTGGGGAGGCGGACGATGCGCACCGCGGGACGTGCGGCCTGGAACGCGGCATTGGCGGCGCTGTTGGGAGGAGCGGTGTTCTTCGGCGACCGCAAGCTGGCCGACTTCGCCCACCGCACCCACGGTCAGGCGGCGGTGCCACTGCTGGTGTTGCTCGTCCTGATCACCGTCCATCTCACCTGGGTGGTGCGGCGCGACGACCCGGCCCTGTTGATGACCCTGCTCGGCGCCATCGCCACGGCCATGCTGTTCGTCCACATCTCCGTGCTGGACTCCCGCGCGCTGCGCGAGCACGGCCTGGAGCAGCACGCGCGAATAACCAGGGTGCAGACGAAGTTCAACGCCGACAACACCGACTACCAGGTCTACACCCTGGAGGCCCTGGACGGTCCGCCGATCACCGGGACGGCCACGGGGACGCTCGGAGGTTCGAGGCGGGTCGGCGAGACCGTCACGGTCACCACCGACCCGTCCGGCCAGGTCGCCCCCACGCTGGGCGGACTGCCGAGCGCGGCCGAGCAGCTGTGGATGGGCCGGCTCGACACCGCCCTCGCCGTCCTCCTGGTGCCGGTGCTGATCGGCTGGACGAGGGAACGCACCAGGAAGCACTCCGGCCGGCAACAGGACTGACACGCCGTCCGCCTGCCGGGCCTGCCCTGCGCGGCGAGGCCCTGATCGCCCGTCAGGGGCGGTTCCTGCCGTCGGAGGCGGCGGGGCGCACCCCGGACCACGGGTGTGCAGCGCGCAACCGCCGCACTCCCGTTCCCCTGCCGCCGGCGGAAGGCTCGTGACGACGGGGCAGACCGGGCCCACGGCCATTTGCCGCCGGCAGCCGTGCCGTCACGGTCCGCCGTCAGGGACCAGCGGCCGGCCGGCTCCAGCCGGGCCATCCCCATCCTGCACGCCTCGTCCGGTGCCCGACCCCGCCTCGGCCCGGACCGGGCATCGTCGCTCGACCCGTTGACCCCGTCGGATTGCCAAGTGATCTCGACCAACGACCGGTGGCTTGCCATTCCCTGTCTGCTCCGGGGATTTTCGGGTGCAGTGGTGGGCGCGGTGGGGCTAGCGTGGCGGCTTTGCGGAGCACGGGAAAGGGGGCGGCGGTGCTCGTCATGCCTGGGCGGCGGACGTCGACGATGGAGCTGTTGGCCGTCGAGGCGGCCGGCCGGGGGATGCCGGTCCGGGCGGCGGAGGAGCCCGGCCTGGCGGGCCCCGCGTACTGGTACGGCGGGCCGGTCGCGGGGGCGCGGCTGGCAGGCCGGCTCGGGTTCGCTCTGCTGGAGCCGACGGACGGCTGGCTCGC
Organism: Kitasatospora sp. NPDC059646; assembly: GCF_042734615.1. Lineage (NCBI taxonomy): Bacteria > Bacillati > Actinomycetota > Actinomycetes > Kitasatosporales > Streptomycetaceae > Kitasatospora > Kitasatospora sp. NPDC059646. The sequence goes on along the minus strand of NZ_JBHWDS010000038.1, from coordinate 51,841 downwards.
CGAGCTGCCGGAGGAGTTCACCGGCCGCGAGGTGCGGGCGGGGACCGTCGCGGACGCATGGGCGATCGACCGGCCGACGTTCGTCAAGCCGCCCCGTGAGAAGTCCTTCCCGGCCGATGTCCACACCGACGGGTCCCGGCTGCCCTCCTCCCTGGACCCGGCGGCACCGGTGCTGCTGTCCGACGTGGTGACCTTCGCCGCCGAGTACCGGTTGTTCCTGCTGGACGGTCAGATCGCCACGGCGAGCCGGTACGCGGTCTTCGGCCGGCTCGACCCCCGCCCGCTCGGCACCGACCGGGCGGACCGGGCCACCGCCGCGCAGATCACGGAGTTCGCCGACCGGCTGGCCGCCGCAGCCGGACACACGCTGCCGAGCGCCGTCGTCGTGGACGTCGGAGAGCTGCTCGACCCCTACCGCCCGGGCCACCGCTGGGCCGTGGTGGAGGCCAACATGGCCTGGTTCTCGCACGCCTATGCGTCCGACCCGGAGCGGGTGCTGGACGTGGTCCTGCGGGCGGCGGGACCACGCGAGTACGTGCAGCCGCGAGATCTCGCATTCGAACGGCACTGATCCGCACTCCGCGAACCGGGCTCGCCTTGCGGCCGCCCGGAGCTGGACCGCTTCGCGCTGATGGCCCGTCACGGCCGGGGCGTGGAGGTGCGGCGTCGACGGCCGGTTCCCCGCCGAGGCACTGACGGGCCGTCAGTACCGCGCCCGTTCGCTCTCGTGAGGGAGGCCGCGGGCGGCCGACTCGGCCGCCCGCGCCCAGTACACCCGTCGTTCGCCGGTTGCGGCATGTCACAGCGACAGGGAATGCGGTGCGCCGCCTGCGTGACGCCCGGTCAGGACCGGGAGCGTGGTCCCAGTCACCCGTCCATCGGCGGGTGAGGCAAACCCCCGGGGCGATCGGGGGGCGCAGCGGATGGTGCGGGGTGCGCCGGGGCGGCGAAAGTTGGTTTCATGATCACTCAGAAGGCCCTGATTGCCGCTCTGCTCGTCCCGCTCGGTGCCACCCTGGCCGCCGCTCCCAGCGCTTCCGCCGGCACCCCGTCCGCCCCGCCCGCCGCGTCGGCCTCCGTCGACGCCGCCGCGTTCCGCTCGCCCGAGGCAGCCCTCGACCGGGTGGCGCACCCGTTGCGCACCACCGAGCCCCGGGGCAGCCTGGCCGACCTGCGCCCGTTCGGGCGGATGGTCGGCGACGCCAAGGTGGTGGGCCTGGGCGAGGCCACTCACGGCTCGCACGAGTTCTTCACCGTCAAGCACCGCGTCCTGCGCTACCTGGTCGAGGAGAAGGGCTTCCGGGCCTTCGCCCTTGAGGCCCCGTGGAGCACCGGTGTACGGCTGGACGGCTACGTCCTGCGCGGGGAGGGCGACTTGAAGCAGATCATGGACGAGGAGTTCCAGGGCACCTACCGGTGGTGGAACAACGGCGAGTACCGGGACATGCTCCAGTGGATGCGCGCGTACAACGTCGAGCACCCCAAGGACCCGGTCCGCTTCGTCGGTGACGACAGCGGTTTCGCCGGGGCGGAACTGTACGACAAGGTGAACGCCTACGCGGCCTCGGCGCTCCCCGAACTCCTGCCCCAGCTGGCCGAGTTGTACCGGGGCCTGCGGCCCGCCACCGACGCCGCGACCTACGTCGACGACTACCTGGCGAAGCCGTTGGCCGAACGCAAGGAGCTCGCCGAACGGACCGGCCGGGCGGTCGAGCTGCTCAAGCAGCAGCCCGGCGCGGACGCCGACGCGCACGCCTGGGCCGTCCAGCACGCCACGGCGATCCACCAGATGACCGCCCAGTTCGCCTTCGACCTGGACAACGACCCCCAGGGCCCCGCCGAAGCCATGATCTACCGCGACCGGGTCATGGCGCAGAACGTCGCCTGGTGGCAGCAGCGGACCGGCGACAAGATCCTGCTCGCCGCCCACAACAGCCACGTCGCCCTCAAGACCTACGCCCCCGCCAGCCACCCGAAGGCCCAGGGCGACTTCCTGCGCGAACAGTTGGGCGCCGACTACCTGAGCGTGGGCCTCACCTTCGACCACGGCTCCTTCAACGCCTTCGACCAGGCCGGTGCCGTCCAGCGCTTCACCGTCGGGCCCGCCGAGCCGGGCACCGCCGAGCACACCCTCGACAAGGTCCGCTACCGCGACTTCGTCGTCGACCTGCGCAACACCCCGGAGCCGGCCCGCGCATGGCTCGCCGCGCCGCACACCGTCAAGAACATCGGCACCACCCACCCCTGGCCCGGAAGCGCCCCGCAGATCCGCCTCACCCAGACCCACGACGTCCTGATCCACCTCCAGCAGGTCGAGGCGGCCCGCATGCTCAACTGACAGCGCGCAGCCCGCCCGGCTCCTACGCCGCGGGTGCGTGTCGCGGCTGCGACGGCCGAGCCGAACCGCTTCGGGCGGTCCGGTGGCTGGCGGTGTGCTCGGTCCCGTTCAGTCAGCCGCGGACGTGAGCGTCGGCCCGCGTTGCCCCCGGAACGGTTGGCGGAGACGAGGGGAGCCGATCCGGGGCTGCTGCCGTGCCGTGCCGTGGCCCCGGCCGGGTCTGTCCAACACCTCGTCCGGTCCGTTCCGTTGGGTCCGTTTCCCTCGGGACCGGGACCGGGGACGGCGGGCGGCTCTGCGGGTCGGCGGGTCAGCTGTCGGTGGTCTTTTCGGGGTCCTTGTCTGTGGTTTCCTCCGGGTCGAGGTGTCGGCTTCTGCTCGGATCGGCAGTGGTGGCGTCGCCCTGTTCCTCGGTGTCCGGTTCGGTGTCCGGGTTGAGGGGGTGTTTCTGGTCGGTGTCGTGGAGTGGGGCGCCACCGGCTCCGCCCTGGGGTGTGTCTTCCACGGTTCTTCCTCCTCCGGTTCGCCGGGTGGTCGGCTGTCAGCGTGTACCCGCCCGGCGGCGGTGAAACCCGGGTGGGCGGGTCGGGGCTGGTGCCGGTGGCCTGGGCGGCGAAGGAGGGCCGGGGACGTTGTCCCCAGTCTGCGGGTGCGCCAGGAGCGCCCAGGCCGGGGTGCGGGCCGACCGACCGGGGAGCCCGGATCCGCGTTGTCACCTCGGTGAAGGCGGGTGCGTCGCGGAGCTGGCCGGGCGTGGCGGGGAACGCGAGCGGACGGCTGCGCCCGTCGGCGGCGAGGTGCGCCTTCGTCGTCAGTCCGCCTCGGGGCGTCCGAGGGCGTGGCCGGGGGGTTCGGCCGGGCCCCGGCGGCGCGCTGGTGCGCGCACGATCGCCGAGTCGACCGACACCCACCCGGTCAAGGTCACGGCGTCCGCCTGCGCGAGCAGCACGGTGACGCCTTCTTCCGCGACCGACGGGGTGTCCGGTCCGGCACCAACGGCTCTGCCCGTGCCCGCTGCGCGTCGGTGAACGGCCCATCGGCTCCAGCGATCTGATGGCCCGAAAGGCGCGGCCTACTGGGTCAGGTGGTGGAGTTCGTTGGTGTAGAGCTCGGCGGGGTCGAGGCCCATGCCGGTGAAGTGGCCGGCGAGTTCGAGGGAGAGGATGCCGTGGAGGCGGGTCCAGAAGTGGAGGGCGCGGCGTAGGGCGGCCGGTGGGGCGGGGTGGTCGCCGGTCTGGTGGGCGTGTTCGGCGAGGTGGGCCTCCAGGTGGGCGTCGGGGTGGCCGTCCGGGCGGTCCCGGGGGGTCGGGGTGCGGGCCGCGCCGAGGAGGGCGTCCATGATTTCGGAGGCGATCGCTGTGGTGTCGTCGGGCGCGCGGTAGCCGGGGACGGGTGTGCCGTAGAGGAGGAAGTAGCGCTGGGGGTCGGCGAGTGCCCAGCCGCGTAGGGCGTGTCCGAGGCCGGTGAGGTCGGCGCCGGAGTCGGCGGCGGCGCGGATGGTGTCGGCGAGGCTGCGGTAGGCGTCGCGGATGAGTTCGGTGATGAGTTCGTCGCGGCCGGCGAAGTAGCGGTAGAGGGCGGGGCCGCTGACGCCCATCTGCTTGGCGATGGCGTTGAGGGACAGTCCCGCGGCGCCGGCGGCGGCGATCTGCTCCCAGGCGCGTTCCTTGACCTCGGTGCGCAGTTGGGCGCGGTAGCGCTCGCGCGGGGTCTCCTTGCCGGGAGTGGTCACGTGCTGGTCCCTTCGTTCCGATCGGCTGCAAGTTAGAGGGTATTACGGATGCGCTTGACTGTCACGGACAGGAGTAGTTATAACTTCTAACGGAAGCGCTACCCGCTAACAGGGCAGGTGGCAGTCGAGGGAGGCCGTGATGGGCACCGAGGAACTGATCGAGGTCGTACTGCCGGGCAAGGTCGAACCCGAAGGCCTGCAGGTGCGGCACGGAGACGTCCCGGCTCCCGGCCCGGGACGGGTGGTGGTCCGGATGGAAGCCACCGGCGTCTCCTTCGCCGAACAGCAGATGCGCCGCGGCCGCTACTACGACCAGCCGCCCTTCCCCTTCGTCCCCGGCTACGACCTGGTCGGCACCGTCGCCGCGGTCGGCGACGGCGTCGACCCGGCGCTGGCCGGCACCCGGGTCGCCGCGCTGCTGAAGGTCGGCGGCTGGGCCAGCCACGTGGCCGTCGACGCCGCCGACCTGGTCCCGGTCCCGGACGGGATCGACGCGTCCGAGGCCGAGACGGTGGTCGTCAACGGCATCACCGCCTGGCAGATGCTGCACCGCAGGGCCCGCGTCCGACCCGGCCGGACCGTCCTCGTGCACGGCGCGAACGGAGGCGTCGGCTCGATCCTGGTCCAACTCGCCCGCGCCGCCGGCGCGACGGTGATCGGCACCGCGTCCGCCCGCCACCACCAGACCCTGCGCGCACGGGGAGTGATCCCGGTCGACTACCGCACCGAGGACGTCCCCGCCCGGGTGCGCCACCTCGCCCCCCACGGCGTGGACGCCGTCTTCGACCACATCGGCGGCCGCAGCACCGTCGACTCCTGGCGCCTGCTCGCCCCCGGCGGCACCCTCGTCGCCTACGGCAGCGCCTCCACCCGCGACGACGACGGCTCCAAGCAGTGGCCCGTCCTCAAGCTGCTCGGCCGCGTGTGGCTGTGGAACGTCCTGCCCAACGGCCGCCACGCCTGCTTCTACAACGTCTGGGCCGGCCGGGCGACGAACCGCGACCGGTTCCGGGCCCGGCTGCGCGCCGACCTCACCGCCGTGTTCGAGGCACTGCGCAGCGGCGAGATCACCGCGACCGTCGCCGCCGAACTCCCCCTGGTCCGGGCCGCCGAGGCGATGCGCCTGGCCGAGTCCGGCACCGTCGCCGGGAAGGTCGTCCTGCGCGCCTGATCAGCCGGGCGCCTCTCCCCGCACCTCCGCGGCGCCGTCCGCTCCCGGACCGCGCCCACCGGCTGCCCCGGCCGGCCCTGCCGGCCCATCCCGTCGAGGTCGATGCCCTCGGGCGGCGTGCCGCCTGCCCTGATCGCGCAGTCCACCCTTCGGGGCGGCCGCGAAGGCGACGGCCACGGCAGGTCCTGCGGTCCGCCCTGCGTCCGGGACGCCACCAACCCGCGCCCTGACCACCCGTGACCTGCCCGCATTCCGGCACCACCTGCACCGACTGACACCCCGTTCGCTCCCGCGAACCACTGCCACCGACAATCGAGGAACCGTCATGACCACCGCCCGCCGTGCCCGCCTGCTCGTCCCCGCCGCCGCCGTCGTCCTCGCCCTCGGCGCCACCACGGCCGCCACCACCGCCACCTCCTCCGCTGCGGCTGCGCCGTCCGCCGCCGCCCACGACCACCGGGCGGCGGCGAAGAAGCCGAAGGCCATGATCGACGCCTGGCTGAACGTGTGGAACGGCGACTACACCCAGGCCCCTGCGATCATCTCCCCGGACTTCACCGTCCACGCCGCCATGCTGGACGGCGGCGACGGCAGCAGCATCCGCGGCGCCGAAGCCCTGGTCGGCTGGATCGCCCAGACCCGCGCCGCCTTCCCCGACCTGCGCTTCTCCGTCCAGACCGGCCCGCTGATCGCCGACGGCCACGCCTCCCTGCGGTGGACGGCCACCGGAACCTACGCGGGCGGCTTCCCCGGCGCCAAGGCCCGGCCCGGCACCACCGTCACCTTCACCGGCACCGACACCCTGCGCATCAGCAACGGCAAGTTCGTCGAGTACTGGCTCAACTCCGACACCCTCCAGCTCCTCGCCCAGCTCCAGGCGCTGTAGGCACCGCGCAACGGCCCGCGGCCCCGAGCAGCGTGGCGCTGCCCGGTGGGGTCGAGGGCGGCGAGGCTTCACCGCAGCCGTGGCTGCTCGGCCTTGCCACGACCACTGCCCGCAATCAGGCGCGCGGCGACCGCCGTGCCGTTTGCGCCGTGACCTGCTTGTGGAGCAGTGCGGGCTCGGTGCGGTGAGCGGCGCTGTCCGGGATGTCGGGCGGGGTCGCCCGATGGCCGGGCCGAGTGAAGGCCTGCTCGGCAGGTGTCAGGTCGTCCCGCCGTCGCAGGACGGCCGCGCGGTGTCGAGTGCGTCGCGCAGCGCGTACAGGTCGGCGATGGTGGCCAACTCGGCGAAGCGGGCCAGTAGTCGACGGACGGTGCGGTCGTCACCCTCGTGCACGGCTTCGGTGATCGCCTTGATCAGGGCCGTCTGCCCGTCCCGGACCGTCTCCGGTGCCGCGGGCGCCGGGTGTCCCACTGCCGCCTCCCTGCGCGGTGTCGCTCGTCTCTGGCGGCGCGGCCCGGGGGGTCCCCACCACCGCGCAGCGGGAGATTACCTCAGCCGTAGGCGCTACGAAATCTATGCTCGCCAAAGTAGACATTGCGTGCGGGCGGAGCTAACGTTTCTCTCGAAGGCAGAAGTCGGCGATACCGGCCAGACACGAACTGGCAGGGGTTGTTGAACAGAGTTCGCAGATCGGTCCGGCAGTGGAGTTCCGAGGCCAGGCAGGTGCAGAGGGCAACGGGACTGGCTGCCGGACCGGGCGGCCCGCAGGTATCAGGGGCCGCCACCGGCCGTACGCAGGACAGTGCGGGCGGTACCGGCAGCCGTGAGAAAGGCAGGACCCGGCAAAGGCGCCAGGCTGCGGCGCGCGTGCCGGGGGTCCGACAGCGGGGTTCCGACGCCGAGCAAGTGAGCAGGACGGGCGGCGGAGCCGGCCGGCGGACCGAACGGCCCGTCAGGGCCACAGCAGTACAGAATGATCGCTTGACAGCAGTACCAGTCCGTTGAAGAGGAAGAACGGAGGGACAGAGCGCCATCAGGATCGCCCGGCCCGTGATGCATTCACCCGGGCGGACACCGCAGACCCCCTTTTTTGAGCAAGAGGACGGTGGTTTCCGGTCACGCATACGCGATCCCCGCAGGTCCCCTCCCGAGGGGCAGAGCGGAACAAGGAACCCGGCCAAGGCCGGTAGATGGTGTTGTTTCCCCTTCGGGGCCCCGGAGCCGCCACGGCGCCGGGGCCCCTCGACGCGTTCCTCGGGAACCAAGAGAGGTGCAGTGACTAAGACGACCGACAAGCCCCACACCCCAGACCCCGTCAGCTCGCTCGACGACGACGACTACCCCGCGTACACGATGGGCCGCGCCGCCGCGATGACCGGCACCACCCCCGGCTTCCTGCGAGCCCTCGGCGAGCACCGCCTCATCACCCCGCTGCGCTCCGACGGCGGCCACCGTCGCTACTCCCGCTACCAGCTGCGCATCGCCATGCGCGCCCGCGACCTCGTCGACCAGGGAACTCCCATCGAGGCCGCCTGCCGCATCATCATCCTCGAGGACCAACTCGAGGAAGCGCTGCGCATCAACGAACAACTCCGCAGCTCCCGGCGCGCCGAAGAGCCCTCGGCGGAGACCTGACCCGCCGTCCGGCCCACCGCCGGGGGTGAAGGGGCGGCCCGCGCCGGGCCGCTTCGTCGCCGGTCGCGGGTGGCCCGCAGGCCGGTCCGTACGTCGGGCGGTGGAGGGGGTTCGGCCGGTGCGCCAGGTCGCCCCTCCGTGTGCCTGTCGACGGCGGCGGGCGGCAGCGACCGCGTCGCCGCGGACCCGGCCGAGGCCGACGATGCCGGGGCGGCGGGGAGGACCGCGGCCGACGTCGACATCGAGGTCGGCTCCTTCCGCGCCGTTCGGCGGGTCCGACGCGCGCGCTTTCGGCGCAGAGGGCCCGGGTGGTCGGCCGGGTCGCCGCGGCGCGTGGCGTGCGTCGGCAGGGCACGGAGCACGCCACCGTGGACGTTGCCGAGCCGCAGGGTGCCGGGGTGGGAAGTAGTCGGCTCCGGCCGACTTGGCCGTCGAGTTGCTGAAGGTCAACGCCCGTCGGCGCGCTGCCGGGACACACAGCACGGGCGTCCCGAGTGAGATCGCCTGGCCGAGCGGCGTCAGGGACCAGGACGTCCACCACCGCCAGGGCCAGGCGATCGCGGCCATCACCCGCATCCTGCGCGCGCCCGGCGTCCGAAGGACTGCGGCGTGTGCCCCGGAGCCGCCGATTGGGATCCCAGAGCGAAGAGGAGGCCCGGGCGAAGGCCCCCGGCTGGAGCCCAAGGCCCGACGAAGGTTGTTCCGTCGCCTGACGTGCCTGTCGCGTCCCGCCCGGGCGGTGAGACTTCAGGCCCCGTTTCCGCAACGGCCGGGGCCGTTGCAGGCAACGCTGCACCGGGCCGTCCAGTCGTCCGGCTGTGTCCTGCCGAACAGCCCGCCGGGCTCGGCCGGGCGGATCGGGCGGTGTACGGCCGCGTGCTCGCGCAACTGGCGCTGCCTGGCACGGCGGTCGGCCGGCCCCGCCCTGGTCCTCCCACCGCACAACCCGACAGGTCTGCGCCGCTGGCTCTGCGACTGTCAGCCCGCCCGGGCTGCGTGGTGGCTTCCTTCGGATTCGGTGTCCCGTACCCGCGTAACCGCTGACGGCGACGACGGCGGTCGATTGCGCGCGTCGGCGCACTGCGCCCCCACCGGAGGCGGGTTCTTCGCTGGTCAGCCGCTCCGCTTGCTGAGGATGCAGAACTCGTTGCCCTCGGGGTCGAGGAGGGTCACCCAGTGCTGGTCGTCCTGCACGGTGTGGGCGCGCCGGGCGCCGAGGGAGAGCAGCCGGGCGACCTCTGCCTCCTGGTCGTCGGGTCGGAAGTCGGGGTGGAGCCGGTTCTTCGCTGTCTTGCCCTCGGGCACGGGCACGAAGAGCAGTCCGGGCATCCGGTCCGGCTCGGGCCGGATCTCGATGATCTCCTCGGTTTCGTCGACCACGACCCAGCCGAGGGCCTCGGCCCACCAGCGCCCGAGAGAGACGGGGTCGGAGGAGTCGACGATGATCTGTTCCCATTCCAGTGCCATGAGCGTGATCTTAAACAGGGGCGGCCGGCTGTTCCGGGGCAGGGGGGGGCTGGCGTCGAGCGTCGATCCGCAGAGCCGTGCTCCGCACGAGTATCGGCCTCCCACTGGTATCGGGGGGCGGCCACGTCTCGTTGCCCCCTCGGTAGTGGCCTGAGCCGGCGTGCTGCGGTACCCGGGCTGCGCGGTGGTCGCCGGCCTGTGCCCGCGTTGGACGTGGCGGGGCTCGATCGGTGGGAAGGCAGGCTGGTTGCCGCTGCGGGCCCGGCCAACACGTGAACAGGAGCGCGCTGCCGAGGACTTGGGGCCGCTGGTGCTGCCTGCTCCCGATCCGGCGCGCGCGGGCGGCGGGGGTGCGGGTGCTGCACGTCGAGTTCTTCCCGCCGAAGGCACGGGTGTGACCTTGGGGGGTGTCCGGGGGTGTCTCGTGGGACGCGGGGGACGACGGCCCGGACGGTCCGCGAAAGCTGCTCGCCGGTGGCTGAGTCGGGCTGCCACCACCGGGCCGTGGCGACGCTGTTCCTGATGGCACCAGCTGCAAGCCGGGGCCACCGGCACGACGGACCGGGTGCCGTCGGCTCGGGCGGCGTAGGCCGTGCCGGCCCACGGAGGGGTGAGCCAGTGCTGTGCGGCGACGCGCCGGCGTGCCACGCGGAACTCCGTGGGCTCAGACCAGCCCGTGTTCGGCTGCCCACCCGATGATGGCAACGAAGGCCTGATCGAGACTGTTGGCGCGGCCCAGACGCACGCCGTCACCGTCACCGCTCCGCCCGTATGCGCCCCACCCGCCGGCGTAGTTGATGGCCCATCCGATGGCCATGAACCCGTCGTGGTAGGCGGGATGCCACAAGAAGATCGTCTCTTCTCCGGATTCGACTTCTCTGGTGGTCCGATAGCCGGCCCGAGACAGTTCCTTCTGCATCTTCCGCGACGGCTCTGTCACATCTCCCCCTGAGTAGACAAGCGATCCCAGATTAGGCGCTCGATGCGAGCCGGGAAAGAGAACGCCCTTCGCTTCATGACTACGCCTCAGCCTGCCGGTGCCGGCGCGAGCAACGGGACACCCGGCTCCCTGACCACTCCGTGCGGCAGCTCCCGGGTCGAGAGCAGTGGCAGGAGCGGTTCGTGCACCGGGCAAGCACCAGTCGTCTCCGTCCGTGGGGGTCGTGGTGAGGTGGCGTGAAGGAGGTCGGACAGCCACCCAGCGGGCGGAACCGCTCGGGTCGCTGTTCGAGGCGTTCCTGACGCCGGCGAATACCGGCGGTATTCACCGTGCACCGCTGCTCAGGGAAGTGCCCCCGGCACGGGGCGGGCCCTCGGTGCCGGACCCCGCGTCGGCTGATCGGCGACCGAATAGTGCGCGAACTCGTCCGCCGTGGCCTACCCGTGGGCCCTGCCACGGAACGGGGCGATCACGACAGGCAGCCTTGCCGTACGGGCCATGCGGGTCACGGGTGGATGTGGGAGTGCCAGTAGAGGGCGATGTCCAGGTCTCGGGCGGTCCAGGTGGCGGGTTGGGGGCCGGTGGCGAGCAGGTGGTCGAGCAGCGCGATGTAGCGCGCGTAGCGGCCGGGGGAGTTGGTGAGGTGCAGGCCGATCCGATGCAGGCTGCGGTGGGTGTGACGGTCATAGACAGCCATGCGGCTGGGGGCCGCGGCGGTGAGTAGCGCGGAGGCAAGGGCGTCTCCGTGCCCGAAACCGGGAAGGGAGGTCAGCGCCCTCCGCCCATTGCGGGCGGCCGTGCTGCGGTCGACCGAGGTGTCGTGTACGGCGGCCACCGCTTCGCCGGTGATCGCGCGTACCTCGGCGTCGGACAGAGCCATGAGGTCACCGACCCAGGATGCGTCGGCGCGCAGCCGCTTCCACAGCAGCAGCGCGCCGATGTCGGCCTTGCCGATGGTGCCGTTGGCCCGGACGCGGTCGGTGATCTCGTGCAGGACCTGGTCGTAGTACTGGCTGACGGCAATCGAATAGGCGCCTCTGGCGGCGATGAGCTCCGCCCAGGCATCGGCATCCGGCGCGGAGGTGGTGGTCGCGGTCACGGGTGTCATCTTGGCCGGTCCTGCCGACGGCAATGTGCTGAAGGAGGAGACTGCCTGCGTTCACGTGCTCCGGCCGGCCTGGCGCCCGTCGGCGGACGGTACCTGTCGGAGACGTTCACCTGCGGCCGGTAGCCTGGGCGGACCGCGGACGTTTCGACAACCCGGGCGTCGTCACCGGGATAGATCCACCTGGTGGACGCCGTCTCAAGGCGGCGCTCAGATCCAGGCCCGCGGCCCCGTGCCGGTTCGAGTCCGGCGGCGGCGACGGTTCGGCCCGTGGGACTCCCCGCTGGCCGGGGCAGACCCGTCGACGGCGAGGCGACCGCCCAGCCGCTGCGCAGGCGAGAACCGGGCCCAGCCCAGGCCGATCTCCCGATTGACGCCCCGTCTGGCGGACCCAGGGGCGGCCTTCTCGACGGCCTGCTGCAGTTCGTTGTGGGGCATGGTCGACCGGTTGGGCGGTCTCGTACTCGGTGGCCTGTTCTACAGCTGCATTGCCTCCGGCTCGGCTGTCCGGGCTCCTTCCGGCTCGACGTGGTGGTCCTGGTCCGAGACGGCCGCCAGGGGCTCATGGCCGAACAGCGGAGCGGAGCCGGTGCCCCCGCGAAAGCTTCGGTGCGCACAGGTCATGCCGCAGGGTGCCGGTAGGTGGTGACGCGGCCGGGTGAGGGCAGGGGAGCGGTGGTGACGGGCTTGCCGCGGCCGGGGGCGTGGATGACCTGGCCGTCGCCGATGTACAGCTGGACGTGGGCGCCGCCGTTGGTGATCACCAAGTCGCCGGGGACGAGGCGGTCGCGGCCGGTGGCGGTACCGGTGGTGCGCATCGCCCAGGTGGTGCGGGGCAGGGTCAGGCCGGCGGCCTGCCAGGCGCGCAGGACCAGGCCGGAGCAGTCGAACGCGGCCGGGCCGGTACCGCCCCAGGCATAGGGCTTGCCGAGCTGTGCGCGGGCGTAGGCGACGACCGCCTCGGCACCGGAGCTGCTGGTGGTCCCGGGGTGCTCGGGGTCGCCGCCGGCCGGGGTGCTCGGGGCCGGATCCGTTTCCTCGGCCGTCGGCTTCTCGCCCTTCTCGGCCTCCGGCTGTTCGGTCCTCTCCTCGCCCGCGGGGGCGGCGGGGACGCGCAGGGTGGTGCCGGCGTAGATGAGGATGGAGTCGCCGAGGCCGTTGAGTTCCTGGAGGGCCTGGACGGTGGTGCGGTGGAGCTGGGCGAGGTGCCACAGGGTGTCGCCCCACCGCAGCACCACCTCGCGGGTCCCGGTCTTCGGCACTGCCGGCGGCGGGGTCGTACCGGTGGGGTCCGGCTCGCCGGGCGCGACCGGAGCCGGTGCCGGAGCCGGTGCCGGAGCCGCGGCCGTCGGCTCCGAGGACGCCGACGGCGCGGGCACCGGGCTGGCCGGAGCGGAGGGGGCGGCCACCGGACCGGCCGGCACCGAAGGGGCGGCCGCAGCGGCCGGGAGCTGCGCGGCGGTACGGGTCTTCGGGGTGTCCCGCAGGAGGTCGGCGGCACCGGCCAGGACCGCGCAGACAACGGCGAGCACGGCCGGCGCGACCCACCACCGCACGCCCCGCCCGGGGCCGATCCCACGTCGCGGGGAGGAGAGCCTGCGCACCGGTGGCAGCTCTACCACCGCCGGACCGGCACCGGTCGGCCCGCTGCCCCTCGGCCGGGGGGCCAGGCTCGTCCGGGCCGAGGGCCGGCTCGGCGCCACCCCCACGCCGCGGATCGTGCCGAGGCGCACGCTCGCGTCCGGGACCGGGAACTGACCCGCCGTCATCCCGCCGGCGATCCCCGCCACCAGGTGACCCCGTGACACGAGGTGGGCCGCCGGACCGAACTGCTGCTCCCACCAGAGCCGCTCCGCGATCTCGGCCCACTCCTCCTCCGCGCCCTCCACCGGGCCTCGCCGCGCCACCGCGGTCTCCTCTCGCTTCCGTTCGGCCGCGGGTGCGGCCCCTGCCGGAAGGCTCTCGGGCGTGCGGGGTGTCCGGCCAGGCTTCAGGGCGTCCCGGACTGTCCGGACCCGTCCGACAGCCACTCCTGCTGACGGAAGGTCAGCCCCACGAGCCTGCCGGAGGCTCCCCGGCCGGCCGGGTGCGGCCAGGTGAACAGCGCCCTCGCGGGAGCCGTCCCCGGCCGGGCGGATCGGACGGGCAGCTCTCGGCTCCCCGCCGACCCGACTCACCCCGGACACCCCGCACTCCGTGGCTGCGCCCGTCGGCGGACCGACGGACGAGAACGGCTGTGAGCTGGGCGGACATCGCCGGACAGTCCGGGACGGCGGACCTGGTTGCCGGACGCCGCGGCGGGTGGCGAGGCTCTTGGCCACCGCCCGAACCGCTCGCCCGGCGCCGCAACGAACGCCGCCGGCCGAGCGCGGGCCGGATCGTCGGGCAACCCCGTGCCGAACCCCTCCCGCCAGCCCCCGGCTGCGGGCTGCCGGGGACGGGGCCGTGGCCGGCCGGTCCCTCAGCCCACCCGTCCGAAGGAGACGACTCGTGACCAACCCCGTGGGGGCGCTGCGCCCCACCTCGGCGGAGGAATCCGTGATGAAGGAACCCGTCGACCGGCCGGCCGTGAACTGGTCGCGCAAGGCGGTGCTGTCAGCGGCGGCCGTGGCGGTGGCAGCGGGCGCCGCCGTGGCGCTCCCGGCCTCCGCCGCCACGGCCGCCCCGCTCAACCCCAGCACCGGGCCCGCGAGCCGGCCGGACCCGTCGGGAAAGCCGACGCTGACCCAGCGGGCCTGGGAAGCCGTCCGCTTCGCGGTCGGCGAGACGCTCGACCAGAGCGACCCGAACTACCGCGCCAAGCTGCGCCTGCAGCACGTGATGAAGACCGGCCTGGAGCGGATGAAGACGGACAACACCACCCCGGTCCCCGCAGACGTGCTCACCGCGCTGCGGGCGTACACCGGCTACCGGGCGGAGTGGAAGACCTCCCTGCCGGGATCGGAGAAGGAACTCGCCGCCAGCCGGAAGAAGCTCGCCAAGGCGCAGCGGAAGCTGCAGGACTCGGAGCTGTCCGGCAGGAAGCGGGAGAAGGCGGAGGAAGCGGTGAGGAAGGCCGAGACCCGGGCCCGCGAGGCGGAGGCCCGGTACGACAAGGCGCTGAAGGCGAACACGCACGATCCGCTGGCGATGGTGCGGAACCTCGAGACGAAGAAGGCCCAGCTGGCCAAGGAGCTGAAGGGGGCGACGAAGGGTACGGCCGCGTACAAGAAGCTCGACAAGAGCCTGACCGCCACCACGCAGCAACTGGCCGACGCCAAGCGCGTGTTCGGCGGGCCTCACGGGCCCGAGGGCGACGCCGACGGAACGACGAGCGGACGCAAGCCCAGCGACCCGCCCAAGACGCCGCCCGGCAGCACGTCCAAGTCCCCCGGTCCCACGAAGACGCCGCCGGGCAGCACGTCCAAGACGCCCGGTCCCACGAAGACGCCGCCCGGCAGCACGTCCACGTCCTCGACAGGCAAGCCGGCCACCGCCACGGCCGAGAAGCCCGCCACCACCGCCAAGACCCCGGCCACCACGACGGGCAAGACCCGTACCGGCACCGCGGTGAAGCCGCCGACGACGGTGAAGGCGCCCACCGGTGTGGCCCAGCGGCCCGGGGTGACGACCGTCGCGCCGCCGCTCACCGGAAAGCTCCCGACGGGCACCCGCACGCCGCGTGTCGGCGGCCGAGGCATGGGCCTCGCGCCCGTGTTCGCCGACCTGGCCACCCAGGCGACCCTCGACCACTACGAGCGGGAGCACCAGGAGCTGCTGGAGAAGGCCTACAAGGACCCGGCGCTGCGCAAGCGGATCCTGGACGACTACCACCAGATGAAGGGCGCGAACCCGATCGAGACGCTCAAGCGCGGCTTCGACGGTTCCAAGGGCTTCACCCAGGGCGCGTCGGCGGCCATCGGCCCGGCGCTGGAGGCCTATCAGAAAGCCCTGGACGCCAAGGCGAAGGAGCAGGCGAAGGCGGACGCCGCCGACCGGGAGTGGCAGCGCAAGGCCAAGCAGGCGGCCGCCCGCGCGCAGGCCCAGGGCGCCGACAAGCAGCACGGGTCGGCGGGGAAGGCGAAGACCAAGAACGGCAAGGCGTCCGACGACAAGAGCGGCAGGGCCGCCGAGAACGGCGCCGAGGGGAAGAAGGACAAGGCCCCCACCGGCTCCGACCAGCACGGGGAGGCGACCGGGAAGACCAGGAAGGACAAGCCCGCCACCGGTAAGGACGAGCACGCCGGGCCGGGAGCGAAGGACACGAAGAGCAAGACGGACACCGGCCAGGACCACCAGGGCGCGGGCGGCGGCAAGGGCGTCCCCCCGAAGCCGGGCGACGCCAAGGGCGGCGGGAAGAAGCCGGCCGGCACCCAGAAGAAGGACACGGCCAACGACCGGGCCGCCGAAAAGAAGGACAAGCCCGCCGGAAAGGACAAGCCCGCCGGAAAGGACAAGGCCACGGACAGGAAGGCCCCGACCAAGAGCCCGAAGCGGACCGCGTAGCCACGCCGGCACGGCCGAGGCCGGAACACCGGAACCGGGGTGGGCGCCACATCGGCGCCCACCCCGTCGGGCCCGTGTCCCGGGCGGGCTACGGGTCCGGGCATCGGGGCGGTCGGAAGCGCCGGGTCAGAAGCAGGGGTCGCGGGCCTCCGATCCGCCGCACTCCTCGGGGAACGTGGGATACGGGTCGCGGGAGGAGGACGGCGTGGAGGACGAGGACGGCCTGAAGGTCCACCCGTTGGAGGTGGGGCCCGGACCGGGCCAGGGCAGGTTCGGTTCCGGGTCGGTGGTGACGGTCGGCGGGGAGGTGCGCTTCGTCGGGGGCGGCGTCGCGGCGGGGGCAGTCTTGGCGGGCGGAGGAGCCGCGGGCGGCCCGGACGATGCGGCCCGGGCGGGAGACGTGCCGGCGCTGCCGCTCTCGGCGGAGCTGGGCGGCGGGGACGCGGCTCCCGACGCCGGGGTGGCGACGTCGGACGGCGCGGCGGTCACCGGGTCGGGCGGGGAGTGGCCGTCGCGGTGCTCGGGGGCGAAGGCGAGCACGGCGGCAGCGATGACCAGCACGACCGCGATCGCGGAGACCACCACGGAGCGCCGCCAGAGCCCCTGTCCCTCCTTCGGGCCGTCTTCGGCCGCCCTCCGCCGCGGCCGAAGACCGGCGATGACGGCCGACCGTGCGCGCTCACGGCTCACCAGTTCCCGGCCGGCCGGTCCCCCGTCCGGGACGGCGGCCCCGGGCACGCCGCCCGGAACACCGGGGGCGGCAAGGGAGTTGCCCGGGGGATCGTCTGCGCCGGGCATGGTCGGCACGGCGGTGTCGGCGGCTTCGGGCGCCGCCCCGTCGCCGGCCTGGGCGGGGAGCGGTTCGGCGGCGACGGCGAGGCGCCGGCGGGCTTCCAGCCACGCGGCGGCATCAGCCCCGGTGAGGCCGCAGGCGTGGACGAACGCGGCGAGCAGATCCTCGCGGGGAAGGTCCTTGCGCGCGAGCGCCCCGGAGAGCGTGGCCCTCGGCAGGATGTGACCGGCCGCGGCGGCGCGCTTCTCCAACTCCCGGTAGGAGAGGCCGGCCCACTGGCGTAACTGCCGCATCACCGCGACGAACTGCTCGGCACTGCCGGCGTCGTCGGGCCGTGGTCTCCCCGACGACGCCGGTGCCGCCTCCATCGATGATTGACGTTGCGTCATGACGGGCAGCGTAGAGGGAACATCTTCGCCCGGGGGGAGTGTCAGCCGGACCAGCACCGGCGTTGCGGCCCGGCTCGTCATCGTCGGGCGTACGGCGGCAAGCGCACCCGGCCCGGCGCCAAGCCCCCACCGCATCGCCGTACTCGGCCGGCCTCCCCGCACTCGCTGCCCGGCGGCCCGGTCGAGGAGAAGGACGGCGAAGACCCGATCGATGCGCTGCGCCGGGAGTTCATCGAGGAGTTCGGCCTCGGCCTGGCGGTAATGCCCGCTGTGCTTCGTGCAGGGACCAGGAGGCCGAGCGGCCGTG
This sequence comes from Kitasatospora sp. NPDC059646, assembly GCF_042734615.1. NCBI lineage: Bacteria > Bacillati > Actinomycetota > Actinomycetes > Kitasatosporales > Streptomycetaceae > Kitasatospora > Kitasatospora sp. NPDC059646. The sequence continues at coordinate 34,593 of NZ_JBHWDS010000038.1, read as the reverse complement.
AGAGGCGGGCTGTTCCGGCGCCGGCATCCGGTCCACGCGGCCCGCTCGCCCGCCGCCCGCCTCGCCGGCCGGCGGAACCCTCGGCGGTGGCCGCTGTCGGCGAGCGGCTCCTTCGGCACCAGGCCCCGGCCGCCCGGGTCGGGGCCTGGACAGCCGAGGCCCGTGCACGGTCCGCCTGCGCGGGAGGAGGAGGGCGGTCGCGCACCGGTCCGCCGCGCCGGGCCGGAACGGCGGGCGGCCGCTGTTCGAGGCGCCGCGGTGAGAGGCTGTTCTCGTGCAGGATCGCCCCGTCGACGACCCAGAGTCCGCGCTGTCCCGCCACGTGCTGCGCGCGGCCATGGCCGACCCCGGCCACCTGCCCGAGCTGCTGGCCAACTTCGCCGTCGACCACCTGGGGCGGCGCGCCGCCACCTCGGTCGCCCGCGCACGCCGGGAGCACCCCGGGGCGGACGAGGCCGAACTGTCCGCCATGGTGATCACTCGGGGACGGCGGGTCAGCCAGAGCGAGGGAACCTTCGTGGGCGGCCCGTTCATGGTGCTCGTCCCGTTCGCGTTCTGCACCGCGCTGCTCACCCAGAGCCGGATGATGCTGGAGCTCGCGGCGGTGGCGGGGCGGGATCCCACCGAGGGAGCGCGGGCGGCGGAGCTGCTGGTGATCCAGGGCGTGTACCCGGACGAGGAGCAGGCCGCCGCCGCGCTGGAGGCCGCCGCAGCGGCCCGGCCCGGCACCGCCCCCGGCCGCATCACCGCCCTGTGGACGGTGGTGAAGCGGATGGCCCGCCTACTCGGAGTGGTGACGCCCAGGCAGCGGCCGGTGCCGGGCGCCGTCCGCGTCGGACAGTGGGCCCTGCTCGCCGTGGTGTTCCTCGTCGGCCTGGTCGCCCCGCTGGTCTGGCTGCCCTACCTCGGCCACTCCTACCACCGGGCGGGTCAAGAACTCGGCGAGCGGGCCCGGGCCCACTACCAGGGCGGGCACACCGCACGGCCGGCCCAGCCGGACCGGGCCCGGCGGGTACAGCCCGGTCAGGTCGCCTCCGTTCTCAGGACACTGCTGTCGCTTCTGCTGCCGGCCGCCGCGGTGGTCCTCGTCATCGCCACCGACGCCACACTCGCCGGCAGCCGGTACCCGCTGCTCGCGGTCGTGCTGGTCACGCTGTCCGTCCTGGTCGGCACGCTCTGGTACCTGCGGCACCGGCACCGGTCGGACACCTGAGCCGCTGCCCGGACCGGATCGAACCGCCTTCGCCGAGCGTCCAGCAGAGCGGCGACGTGCTGTTCTGGGCCCGGCGACCGGACGGGCCCGCCGGACGATGCGGGGCGTCGGAGCGGGCGTTGGACGAGCGGCTCCGGGCTTCCGGGCTGACCGGCGGCGACAGCGGCGGCGAACGCGTCAGCCGAAGTGGAGGCCGCCCTGGGTGGTGCCGGTCCGGATGACAGGACCGCGGACGCCGCCTCCGCCGGTGGCGTTCGGTGGAGCTCCGCTCCGTAGCGTGCCCCGCCGCTTCGATCAGGGCACGCAGCTCGCCCACCGCGGCCGGACCCTCGCGAGCAAGAGCAGGAGCAGCAGCACTTCTGGATGCCGGCCCGGGCCCTTGTGGTGGGTGGCCGGTGCGGTCGGGGAGCCGTACGGCCCCCGGAGCACGGTCCCGGGGCCGACGTCGGACCGGAGCACGTTCCCGGTGCGATCTCGTGCCCTGTGCGGACGGATTGACGGAACGTCAGATGGTCCTCTTGGAGGGCGTCGGGAACAGCTCCGGCGCCCTACTCCGAGGAGAGCTTCCCGTGAACGGAAACGCACCGCGGCACCACCGCCCGAACCGTCCCCACCGCCTGCGCCGGCGCGCGATGGCGGCAACCGTGACCGCCGTGGCCGCCGCCGCGGCGGCCGGCGTGCTGGCGCCGGCCGCGGCGTCCGCGGCACCGCGCCCCGACGCCGTGCAGCAGCGCCTCGACGCACTGGTCCGGGAGGACCGGGTGCCCGCCGCGCTGGCCACCGTGAAGGGCCGCGACGGCCGCAGCCGCGCCTACACCGCCGGCGTCGGCGACCTGGCGACCGGGGCCAAGGCGCCGGTCGACGGCCGGATACGGATCGGCAGCAACACCAAGGCGTTCACCTCGGTCGTCGTCCTGCAACTGGTCGGCGAGGGCAGGGTCGGTCTGGACGCGAGCGTGGACACCTACCTGCCCTGCCTGGTGCGCGGCGACGGCATCGACGGCCGGAACATCACGGTCCGTCAGCTGCTCCAGCACACCAGCGGCCTGCCCGAGTACGTGGACACCGAGGGCGTGCTCGCCCACCCCGACCGGTACTACGAGCCGCGGGAGCTCCTGGATGCCGCGCTGGCGCAGAAGGCCCACTTCGCGCCCGGCACCCGGTGGGAGTACAACAACACCAACTACCTGCTGGCGGGCCTGATCGTCCAGAAGGTCACCGGCCGCCCGCTCGGCGAGGAGATCACCCAGCGCGTCGTCGACCGGGCCGGCCTGCGCCGCACCTACTTCCCCGCCCCCGGGGACATGACGATCCACGGCGCCCACCCCCAGGGATACGTGCGTGCGGCGGACGGGTCGCTGCGCGACTACACCGAGCTGGACCCGTCCTGGGGCTGGGCGGCCGGCGCGATGGTGTCGACCACCACCGATCTCACCCGGTTCTACGAGGCGCTGCTCGGCGGCCGTCTGCTGCCCGCCGCCCAGCTCGCCCAGATGCGCACCACCGTCCCCGCCGAGGCACTCGGTCCCGGCGTCCGCTACGGCCTCGGCCTGGTGAGTCGCCCGCTCTCCTGCGGCGGGCTCTCCTGGGGACACGGCGGGGCGCTCCCGGGCTACGAGACCTTCGGCGGCACCACCGACGACGGCCGCTCCGCGAGCATCGCCGTGACCGCGTTCCCGGACGACGAGAACATCGGCAAGCACGCGGACCGGGCGGTGGACGAGGCGCTCTGCCGCTGACCGTCCCGGGCGGTCGGCGCCGTCCCCCGGCACCGGCCGCCCCCCCTTCGAGCCCCCTCGCCCTCCCGGAAGCAGAGCCCCGATGAAGACACCCGCCCAGCAGGGCACGACACGCCGCCGCATCCGCACGGTGCGGCACGCCATGGCGGCCACGGCCGCCGCCGGACTCGCCCTGACCACCCTCGTCCCGGCCGCGGCGTCCGCGGCACCGCGCCCCGACGCCGTGCAGCAGCGCCTCGACGCACTGGTCCGGGAGGACGGCATGCCCGCCGCCCTGGCCACCGTGAAGGGCCGCGACGGCCGCAGCCGCACCTACACCGCCGGCGTCGGCGACCTGGCGACCGGGGCCAAGGCACCGGTCGACGGCCAGATCCGGGCCGGCAGCAACACCAAGGCGTTCACCTCGGTCGTCGTCCTGCAACTGGTCGGCGAGGGCAGGGTCGGTCTGGACGCGAGCGTGGACACCTACCTGCCCGGCCTGGTGCGCGGCGACGGCATCGACGGCCGGAACATCACGGTCCGTCAACTGCTCCAGCACACCAGCGGCCTGCCCGACTACCTGGACGCCCCCGCGCTGGCCGACTTCACCGCCATCCAGCACCGCTACTTCGAGCCGCGCGAACTCCTCGACGGGGCGCTCGCCCAGAAAGCGCTGTTCGCCCCCGGCACCGACTGGATGTACAGCAACACCAACTACCTGGTGGCCGGTCTGCTGATCCAGAAGGTCACCGGCCGCCCCTACGGCGAGGAGGTCACCAAGCGCGTCATCGACCGGATCGGTCTGCGCCACACCTACGTCCCGGCCACCGGGGAAACCGCCCTGCGCGAACCGCACCCGCACGGCTACCTGAGCACCGGCCCGGACGCCCCACCGGTCGACTACACCGAGATGGACTCGTCGATGGCCTGGTCCGCAGGTGCGGTCGCGTCCACCAACACCGACCTCAACACCTTCTACGAAGCGCTCCTGACAGGCCGTCTGCTGCCAGCCGCCCAGCTCGCCCAGATGCGCACCACCGTCCCCGCCGAACTCCTGGGCCGCGGCGTCCGCTACGGCCTGGGGATCCAGAGCAGGCCACTGACCTGCGGCGGCCTCGCCTGGGGCCACGGCGGCACCATCCCGGGCTTCCGGACCCGAGGAGGCGTCACCGAGGACGGCCGCGCCGCCACCATCACCGTCACCACCGTCCCGGACGCGACCACCGCCCAGCACCTGACCGACGCGGTCGACACGGCCCTCTGCCGCTGACCCCGACCGGGGGCCGCCGCGTCAGGCCCTCAAGACGCCCCGGGCCGTCTCGTGGCACCCCGTTCCTGACGAGCGTGCCCGCCGGGGAGATGGCCGAACGGCCGTGGCAGGCGCGCGACGTCACCTCCACGGCGCTCCGACCCCGGTCCGGGGCGGGCCGTCCCAGGTCGAACTCGCCTGTCAATCGGTCAGGACCGCCTGCCGACGGTCATCCGATGTCCCGTCTCACCGAAGTCCGGCGAGCCCGGGCGAAGTTCGACCGACCGGTGTTCGTCCCGGCGAAGCCTGGCCGCCGTTGTCCGGTACGTGCTGTCGGGGGCGGCGACTAGGGTGCGGGGCCATGGACGCTGCCGATCTTGATTACCGGGCCCGGACCTTGTCGGGCTGCATTCCCTCATCCCTGGTGACCCGGCTCGTGGAGCTCGGACACGAGCGGGAGGTGGAGTTCCAGGCCGGGCGCGGGGAGTGGTTCTGCGCGCGGGAGTGGGCACGGCTGCTCGGCGACCGGCAGCAGTACGAGCAGGCGCTCCAGGTGCTTGCCCCGTACATCGCGACGGGCTGGTGGCCGGCCGCCCGGGCCCGGGCCGAGTTGCTGGAGGACTGGGGGAGGGCGCAGGAGGCGATCGAGCTGTCCCGCCCCTGCACCCAGACCGGCGACCGGCTGGTCCTGGACTTCGTCGCGCGCCTGCTGGCCCGCCACGGCCGGGCCGCCGAGGCGCTCGCGCTGCTGCGGCCCGGCGTCGAGGACTGGTTCCTCGCCCAGGCACTGGTCGACGTTGCCGACGCCGCAGGCCGGGACGAGGACGTCGCGGCGCTGCTGGAAGCACGGATCGAAGCCGCGGTCCCGGCCTGCGACGACCCCGACTGCCGCCGGCTCCGCCTGGAACCGTCCAACGCCTTCGACCTGCTCGCCACCGTCCGGGAACGCCAGGGCCGCATCGACGAGGCGATCGCCCTGCTGCGCCGCCGGGAGATCACGTCGGTCAACGGCCGGGACGCGCTGGCCGACCTGCTGGCCAGGCACGGACGGATCGGGGAACTGCGCGCGTACGCCGACTCCGAGTACCACGGGCACGCCGCACAGAGTCTGGCCGAAGTGCTGGAGGAGCGCGGCGACGCGGAGGGAGCGATCGCCGTCTACCGGACCTTCGCCGAAAAGCCCCACGGCAGGTGGCGCGTTGCCCACCTGCTGTCCCGGCTCCTGGTGCGGCACGGTCGCGTCGACGAGGCGATCGCAGTGCTGCACGCTCTGACGGACACCCCGGGCAGCGCGGACGGCTGCGCCGTCGACGCGCTGTGCAGCCTGTACGCCGAGCACGGCCGCGCTCGGGAGGCGCTGGCCCACCTCGACGCCCTCAAGGAGCGGCGCGACGGTGAGGAGGAGTGGGACTTCTTCCAGATCCGGCTGCGGCTCATGGCCGACTGCGGCCTGCTCGACGAAGCGGTCGAACAGGCCCGGACGCACCCCGAAGGAGACACCTGGTACGCGGCCTGGTCCCTCTCGCACCTGCTCGCCGAGGCCGGCCGCACCGAGGAGGCCGTCGCGGTCCTCGAGCAGCACCCCGGTGACAACGACACGGTCCTGGCCGACCACCTCATCGCCCTCGGCCGCATCGAGGAGGCCGTCCACCTCCTCCAAGCCCGGCCGAGCAACGCCCCGGATCCCGATCCCTCGGGCGGCACCTACTCCGACGAACCCCCGTTCTGACGCCGATCCGCACCCCTGCGGGTTGAGACCGGATCGGGGGCCGTTGAGACCAGGACGTCCCGCAGAGCTCCTCGGTCCGGAACTCGGTCTCCGCTGCGCGATCGGCGTGCGGCGTCAGCCGGTCGGGTCGGTACGGAAGGCGATCATGGCGACGTCATCGCGGGCGTCGGAGAGGCTCTGCAGGTGGCCGAGCAGGTCCGGGAGGGATTCGCCGCGGTGACGGGCGGCGGCTTGCAGGAGACGCCGCTGTCCCGTGTCGAGGGACGAGGCGGGGGTCTCGATGAGGCCGTCGGTGTAGTACAGGAGGGTGTCGCCGGGGGCGAGGGCGGCCGTGTGGGTGGTGCGGTGGATTCCGGGGTCGACGCACAGCGGGGGGTCCTCGCCGGTGCCGGTGAGGAAACGAGGCGTTCCCTCGGCGGGGACGAGCAGGGGCGGCGGGTGTCCGGCGTTGGACCACGCCATCCACCAGGTGCCGTCGCTCCGCTGCCGCAGATGGGTGTGGACGGCCGTGGCGAACGAGGCGATGGCCAGCCCGTCGGCGGCGTCGTCGAGCATGGCCAGGACTGCCCCGGGCTCGGATCCGGGCCCCATGTTCCAGGCCAGGCCGCGGCACATGCTGCGCAGCTGGCCCATCGCGGTCGCCGCGGCGAGGTCGTGGCCGGCGACGTCACCGATGTCCAGGGCCAGGGTGCCGTCGCGGTGGACGATGGCGTCGTACCAGTCGCCGCCGATCTCGTGGGCCGAGCTGGCCGGTTGGTAGCAGGCGGCCAGCGACGCGCCGGGCACGGCCGGCGGCTCGATGAGGTGCGAGCGCTGGAGACGCAGGGCGATGCGACGGGCGCGCTGCAGGTCGAGCACGCGGTGGATCGGCCGCTGTGCGAGGTGGAGGACCTCGCGCAGCAGTTCCACGTCGCGCGGGCCGGGCACCGGAGTGTCGCCGTTGGTGCTCGTGGCGGCGTAGCCGAGGACCGTGCCCTCGACGACCAGCGGGACGAGCGTCAGGCTGGTGGCGCCCGCAGCGATCAGCCAGCGCTCGGTGACGGCCGGCAGCAGGCCGTCGGGCAGCCGTCCGGCGGGGATGAGGCGGAAGGTACGCGGGCCGCGGCCCTCCAGCAGCTCCCGCACCGCGTCCGTGACGACCACGCTCTCGCCGCGAAGGGTCGGCGCGGCCGGTAGTCCCGGGCGGACCTCGGAGGCGACCCGCCGGGCCGTGACCGTCGTATTCCGCGGTAGCGGCCACTCCTCGTGGGAGAGCAGCAGGATCACGCAGCAGTCGGCGAGTTCGGGCACGACCGTCCTGGCGACCACGGCGAAGACCTCATCCAGACTGCCGGCGGCGACCTCCGCCACCCGGGCGAGAACACGTTCGTGCAGCGTGGCGCGCCACGTCTCCTCGACATCGACCGTCGCGGCGACCCACTCCTCGGCCCGGCCGTGACGCAGGACGGGCACGCAGCGGGTCGACATGTGGTGGTAGGAGCCGTCGGCGGTCCGCACCCGGAAGGTGCCCTCCACCACCCCCGGAGGCGCCTGGGCGGCGGCGGCGCGCCAGGCCCGGCCGAGCGCCTCCCGGTCACGCGGGTGGATGTACGCGTACCAGTCCTCGTCGGTACCGCCGTGCCAGCGCTCTCCGGTCAGCTCCTGCCAACCCGGGACGACCTCCTCCGCGGAGCCGTCCGCATGCAGGACCCACACCATCTGCGACACGGCCGACACCAGGGCCTGATACCGCTCGAGCGCCAGCGTCTCGGCCGTGGTGTCCAGCGCCACCACCATGACGCCGGGCCGGCCGGACAGCGTGACGGGCGTGCAGGAGTACACGAAGTACCTGGCCTGCTCCACAGCGCCCGGATCGGGTTCGCGCGACTCCGCCATCCGGCGAGGCCGGCCCGTGGCGACGACGTCGTCCAGCACGGTCATGAACTCCGCGGCGTCCGGTTCGGCGAACGCCTCCCTGGCGGGCAACCCCAGAGGCCGCGCGCCGAGCAGCCTGCAGGAGGCCGCGTTCTGGTAGACCAGCCGGTGTTCGGGGCCGGCGAACAGAGCGACCGCCGCCACCGTCTCGTCGAACAGCTTCGGATCCAGAAAGGTCCCCGGGCTCACGATCGACGTCTTCCCGCCCACGCCGACACCCACGCCTGCCGACGACTCCTTCGCCGGGCCGGCGTCGTCACCGCGTCACCCCGTCCACTGCCGGCGCCGAGCACCTCCCCATCCTCCCGCCTCGATGCGAGGCGCAGCGCGCACGCCACGCTGACGATCCCGCTTCGCCGGCCGCCGGACCGCCTGCCCCCGATGCCGACGGAGACGGCTGGCGCGGGTACGACGACGCAGTACCCCCATCTCGACCACCCTGGCCTATTGGGCCCCGCCGCCCCGGCCGACCGGCTCCGGGGGAGGGGTGGGAGACAGCGCGTAGCGGTCACGGCTCAGACAGGTGGGCCCGGGCGACGGCGATCGCCCGGGCGAGGAGCGGTGCGGCGTCGGCCGGCTCGAGCAGCGTGTCGCGCCGCCCGGTCAGGCAGTGGTGGAAGACTCCCGCAAGCGTGGCAGTTCCGCGAACGGCTCGCCCTGCACGTCCTGCCGCACCACACTCGGGAATGCGGCCTTCGCCTCAAGTCCCGTACGCCTTGGGCAGGTTAAGGATCATGGGAGGGCCGGACCGCCGACCGGCGGACAGCCGGATCGTGTGCCCGTCGGCCCTTCCGTCGATGGGGGAGCGGGCCTAACGTACCGTCATGAGCCGGGTGAGGATCGACCGTTCGAATCCCGACGTGGTCGACGTGGTGCTGCGGGAGGGGGCCGGGCCGCTCGGGTTTGCGGTCCGGCGTTGGGCCGAGGGGGCGTTCGGTTCGCTCGTGATCGGCGTGGTCTGTGGAATCCCGGTCTACCTGGGGCTGGCGTCGTACGGTGCGGGGGCCGGCCGGATCTGGGCCGCCGTCGGCGCGGCCGCTCTGCTCGGGCTGGTCGTCACCGCGGTCGCGGACGCCCGCGGCGCGTACCGGGACGCGCGCCGGCTGCGCTTCTCGCCCGCCGCCGCCCCCGACACCCTGACCGTCCTGCGGGCCACGCGTACGGACCCGCCGAGGCCGCTCACCGACGTCCGGCAGATCTGGCTGGAGCACTCCCTGGTGGAGTCGTACCGGGACGACGGGAAACCGCCGTCCGCCCGCCTCACCCTGTTCGTCCTGCTCGCCGACGGCCGCCTGCTCCGCCCCACCACGCTGCCGCCGTTCAGCACCGACACCGAGGCCCTCCACCGCGAACTGGAACAGCTGCTCGCCCCGGCCGGCGTCCAGGTCGACCTGGTCGTCAAGCGCACCCGGCGGTCGTACCTGTCCTGAGGCCTCCGCACGGTCCCGTCCGGCGCTGTGCCGTACGGGGCCGTAGGTCGGGGGAAAGCCCGTTGCCCGCGGTCGGGCTTCTGCCGCAGAGTTTCGACGTCAACCCGGCATCAGCCGGCGGGGAGGGACGCGAGATGAGCAGCAGCCGGTCGTATCGGCGTTCTTCAAGTTCCCGGCAGGGAGTTCCCTCCTCGCGGTGACGGGCCCGCCGGCGCCTCGCCGCCCGCGGGGGTTTCCCCGTCCGGGCGGTCTTCCTGTCTGCCGCCCTCCCGCAGCGCCGGACGGTGCAACCGGCGACACGCCTGACCCTGGATCAGGAAGGTCGGGGTTCGAACCCTCGGCCGGCAGCGGAGCACCAGGAGAGTCGGCCGAGCGGCAAGGCAGCGGCTTGCTGAGCCGTCATCGGGCAAGAGCCCGCGCGCGTTCGGGCCGGGCACTCCCCGCGACGGACGCAGTTCCTGGAGGAGCCGGCCGACAGGCGGCGCCGGCCTCGGTCTCGGTCTCGACAACCGCGGGGGTGCGGGTTCGACCCCCTGCTTCCTCCGCCGAGGGCGAGCTGGGCACTGGAGCGCCCAAGGGCCTGGAGAGCCCCCGCTTCGGCTGTGCCGGTCCGAGAGTCCGGCCTCGCCCACCAGAACCTGATCTCCCGGCCCGCGGGTGCACCGCGGTGCGCTCCGACAGCCCGGGGCAGCGGTTGATCTCGCGTCAGGAGGCGCGGGCCGAGGCGGAGGAGGGCGGCCACGATCCGGCGATCCGTCTCGTCGAGCGGGCGGCGCACGAGCTGCACGGCGGGTCGCAACCATGGCGTACGTCCTGCGCGTTGGGTCGCCAAATGCGGGTGAAACCGCTTCCTGGCCCCTATAACGGTCTGGTCGGCGCAGGTGCGGAACAGCGGCGGACCGGTCGCCGCCCCGGCAGGTCCGGCAGGTCCGGCCCGTGGCCCTGCGATCGAGAACGTCGCGTGGATACGGGAGAAGACCATGACGGAACACGGTGCCGATCTGCTGATCCGGGCCGCGGCGATCCACACGCTGCTGCCCGGCCAGGAACCCCAGCGAGCGGTGGCCGTGCGGGGCGATCGCATCGCCGCCCTCTCCCCGGACCCGACCGGTCTCGACCACTTGGTGACCGCGCGCACCACGGTCCACGACCTGCCCGAGGCCACTGTCCTGCCGGCCTTCGACGACACCCACACCCACCTGATCTTCGCCGGGCTCGGCGCGCACGACGTCCCCGTCCACCAGGCCCGCACCATCCCCGAGTTCCTGGAGCTGATCCGGCAACGGGCGGCCGTCACGCCCGAGGGCCAGTGGATCCGGACCACCACCAACTGGCAGGAGCTCAACCTGGCGGAGCGGCGCATGCCCACCGCCGCCGAACTCGACCGGGCCACCGACCGCCACCCCGTCCTGGTCAAGCGCGGCGGCCACAACGACGTCGTCAACACTCACGCGCTGCGCCTGGCGGACATCACCGAGGACACCCCCGCTCCGCCCGGCGGCGTGATCGGGCGCGACGCCGACGGTCGGCTCAACGGCCGGCTGATCGACAACGCCATGGGCCTGGTCGAACGGCTCGTCCCCGCGGCCGACCGGGCCCAGCGCATCGACGGGCTTCGGCTGGCGAGCAGCCAGTACGCCGCCACGGGAATCGGCACCGTCCGCGACTGCGCGGTCTCCCTCGACGACTACGCCGTCCTGCTCGCCGCCCGCGACGCCGGCGCGCTCAGCACCCGGGTCCGCGCGCTGATCTCGGCCCTCGGCCTGACCGACGCGGCGCAGGTGGAGGACCTGCTCGACGCCATGGAGGACCGGCGCTACAGCGCCGACCCGTGGCTGCGGGTGTGGGGGGTGAAGTTCGGCCTCGACGGCGGCCTGGAGGCCGGAGCCACCGAAGAGCCCTACGCCTGCGACCACGGCTTCTCCGGCACGCTCACCTGGGAGCCCGACGCACTCGTCGAGGCCGTCGAGGCCGTGGTCCGCCGCGGCTGGCGGGTCGGCACCCACGCCTACGGCGACCGCGCGGTGCGCATCCTCCTCGACGTCTACGAACGTGTCCTCCAGCGCGTTCCCGGCCTGCCCGCCGGCACCCTCGTCATGGAACACGGCGGCCTGGCCGGCCCCGACCAGCGCGCCCGCGCCGTCGCCCTGGGCGTCCCCGTCACCATCCAGCAGCCGCTGCTGCACGACACCGCCGAGGTCGAGCGGGAGTTCTGGGGTCCCGAGCGCGTCGCCGCGCTCTTCCCCGCCCGGGGCTGGCTCGACCAGGGCGCACTGGTCACCGCCGGATCCGACTTTCCCGTCGGCCAGTTCGGCGCCATGCGCTCGGTGTGGGGCATGACCACCCGCCAGACCGTCATCGGGGTCCAAGGACCCCAGCACGCCATCACCTACGACGAGGCCGTCGCCCTGCACACCGCCAACGCCGCCCGCCTGCTCGGCGAGGACCACCTGCGCGGCGCCCTCACCCCCGGCCGCCTCGCCGACCTCACCATCTGGGCCCAGGACCCCGCCCGCAGCCCTGCCGAGGACCTGCGTGACCTCAACCCCACCCACACCCTCCTCGGCGGCCTGCCCGTCCATCACCCCGAACCGGCCCACTGACGTCCGCCGGGTGAAGCAGGCCCCGGCGGGGTCGGTTCTCGCCGGCCTCCTGTCGCACAGGGCTGCCCCCGACGTCGGAGCAGATCCCTCCGACTCCTGAGCCGCGGGGAACTCCCGCTCGTTGTGCATGTGGTGGGCCGCCTGCGGTGTGGACGGGGCGGGCAGCGGCGGGGAGTGAGGAGTCGGCGTGGGGGATGTGGCGGTTGGCGCGCGGTCCGGCAGCGGCGGCGAGGAGCACCGCGGGCTCCCGGCGGACGTGGCGGCGCCCGCCGCGGACGGCGCCGTGACCTCCGGGTACGGGCGCGCGAGGGCCGAGGACGGCACGGTGACGGAGCACGACCGGAGCGGTGAGCGGGCCCCCGGCAAGAAGCCGGAGAAGAGGAAGCCGCGGTCGTTCTGGAAGGAACTGCCGGTCCTGGTCGCCGTCGCCCTGGTGCTGGCACTCGTGATCAAGACGTTCCTCGTCCAGGCGTTCTCCATCCCGTCCGACTCGATGCAGAACACCCTGCAGCGCGGGGACCGGGTGCTGGTCGACAAGCTGACCCCGTGGTTCGGCTCGGAGCCCGGCCGGGGCGAGGTCGTCGTCTTCCACGACCCGGACGACTGGCTGGGTGGCGAGCCGGCGGCCAAGTCCAACGCGCTGCAGACGGCGCTCGGCTGGGTCGGCCTGATGCCGTCCGCCGGGGAGAAGGACCTGATCAAACGCGTGATCGGCGTCGGCGGCGACACCGTCGAGTGCAAGGGCACCGGCCCGCTGACGGTCAACGGCAAGGCGCTGAACGAGCCGTACGTCTACCCCGGCAACACCCCGTGCAGCCAGGACGGCCAGGGCGGTCAGTTCAAGGTCACGGTGCCCGAGGGCTTCATCTGGGTCATGGGCGACCACCGGCAGGACTCCTGGGACTCGCGCTACCACCAGGCCGACAAGAACCACGGCATGGTCCCGGTCGAGGAGGTCGTGGGCCGCGCCATGGTGCGGGCCTGGCCGGTCGACCGCTGGGGCACCCTGCCCGTCCCGGACACCTTCGACCAGCAGGGCATCGGACAGCAGCCCGCGGCGGCCGGCGCGCTGACGGCGGCCCCCGCCGGCGTGGCCCTCACCGCCGCCGTGCCGCTGGTGATCCGGCGGCGCCGGCGGACACCGAAGGCGGAAACCGGCACCGGCACCGGCACGCCCACCACGCCCACCACGGTGATCGGGAGCCGCTGACCGCTGACGCCGGCCCTCCGGTGGCGTCCGCCTCCGCTCTGGCGTTCGGGACCGCGCGGCGGCCGTAGCCGACCGGGCGTCTCGGGGAGCCGGCGGGATGGCGCCGGTGGTATTTGGGCGTGGAGGCGATGACCGGTCCTGGGCCGGGCGGGGTCCGTCTCGGCCGCCGGAGTCCGACCGCTTCCGCGTCAAAGGCCGGCGGCGCCGACAACGCCTGCCAACTCGTCAGCCGACTCAGTGGTCAGACGGTAGAACCCCTGAAGGCTGACGGAGCGTCCGAGGCGCCCGTCCACCACGTACTTCAGCTTGCGGGTCTGATTGCGGCGGTTCGCCAGCTGAGCCGTCCCAGGAGGTCGCCGGGTATCGGCGCAGCGAAGTCCACCGGCGTGACGTCCACGTGCACCGGCGCCGCACCGCAGCCGTCGGCGCCCAGCATCCACCAGTCGCCGTGGCCGCGACGGGCCGGCTCGCGCCACGTCGCGGGAGCGCCACCGCAGCAGTCACGCCGTTCCATGCCGAGCACCCGCATCCGACTCACCACGAAGACCTCGCACCGGTCCACGTGCAGCGCGTACACCGCGTCGCCAGCACGAGCACCCGACCAGGCCGGAAGAGAGGAGCGAACCCCGCTGAAGGCGACCGGCGGCCGCTCACCCACGAGCCCCGCTTCGCGCAACGCGCGGCACGTGTCATGGCTCCGCAAGACGGTGAAGGCATCACACATGCCGTGACCGTAGGAACGAGGACCGACAACCTCCCCCCGTCACACCTCGTCGAGACGGGCCAGCCGTGCCCTGGCCCGCGCCCTCGCCGTCCTGCTGCGCCCGGCCCCCGGCCCCCGGCCCCGTCGGGCCTCTGGTTCCTGGCTGCGCTTTCCGGGCGGCGTTCGGTGCGGCCGTCTCGATGGAAAGGGCAGAAGCCCCGGTGGAACGCGAGTCTGTGGCTTGTTCTGACTGGGGGTCAGTCGGTGTCGCCGGCCGTTCACGAGGATGGCGTGCGGGGGGGGAGTGGTGGGTGTCACCGGGGTGTGGATGTGTCGTGGCATCAGAAGACGCTGCCCGGTGACATCGGGATGCAGATCTCTGGGCCGGCCGCCGGCACGCAGAACCCGGGCCCCCGGGACCCCGGGCTCCCGGGCCCCTGGGTGTCGGGTGTTCAATAGCGGCGTGGTGGACCGGACACGCATACGCGACAGCAGATTCGAGGTCGATCGCGTCCCCGCGCTCCTGGCACGGCTGGCACGCCGGGACGAAGCGGATGCGTGGCAGGAACTGCACTGGCGGCTCGTCCTTGAGGGCGATCCGGTCTTCCCGGCCGGCATCGCCGCTCTGCCGCAGCTGGTCCGCCTCGCGCCGCGCAGCGCGCAGGCGCGCGCGTTGGCGGGGCGGATCCTTGAGCGGGCGGCCGCGACCCACGGCTGCGACGACCTGCCGGCCGACTGCGCAGGCACGATCAGGGAGTTCGGCGAGGTACTTGACCGGCACCTGCGGTCGCGGCCGGCCGGCCGGGTGGGGGTGGCCGTGGCGGGGTGTGGGGAACTGTGCTGTGGTGGTCGGGGTGCGGGCGAGGGTGACGGTTTCGGGGTAGGTGACGGCGTCGCGGGCCAGGAGTGTCCAGGAGCTGGTCACGGGCTGGATACCGGGGTTGGCGTGTTGGAGGAGTCGTCGGCGGCCGGCCAGCCGTGGCGCCGAGAGCAGAAGCCCCTCCCGCAACGAGCCGTGCTCTTCCAACTCGTCCAGCAGCGTACGGCAGGCTTCCGGCCGGGCGGTGCCCACAATCTTCTCCACCGCAGCCTCGACGGCGCCCTCAACGTCGAAGCCGACGTGCGGCAGGGCGGGTCGGTCGGAGGTGCGGTTCACCGGGCGACCGTACGCCCGGGTCGGCGCGGTGCTGGCGCACCTGCGGGCGCGAGTGCTGTACAACCTGGCGTTCGCGCTGGTGTTCCTGCTTCTGGCGGTCGTCTCGGCCGTGCACTTCGGGTGGACTCCGCCGTGCACGTCGGGGTGAACTCGGCTGTGGCACCCGCAAGGTGCTGTCCGATCGGTCTTG
Organism: Kitasatospora sp. NPDC059646; assembly: GCF_042734615.1. Lineage (NCBI taxonomy): Bacteria > Bacillati > Actinomycetota > Actinomycetes > Kitasatosporales > Streptomycetaceae > Kitasatospora > Kitasatospora sp. NPDC059646. The sequence goes on along the minus strand of NZ_JBHWDS010000038.1, from coordinate 19,478 downwards.
TCGGGCAGTCGCTAGTCGGAGGCGGGCTTCCAGCCCAGCAGGGGGCCGAGGCGGGTGGCGAGGTCGGTGAGGATCTGGGTGTAGTCCTCGGGTGCGAAGGTGAACGGCAGGGCGATCGCCACCTCGTCGACCTCGCGGAACGAGGCGTTGGCGTAGAGGAGTTCGGCGAGCTGGTCGGCGCCGCCCACCAGGTCGGGGGCGAACAGCAGCCGGGCGGGGCCCTGCGGGGTGCGGGTGCGGGCGTGTCGCGCGGCGGCGTACGCCCGGTACTTGGCCCGCTGGGTGGGGGTGGCGCTGTCGGTGGGGAGTACCACCAGGCCCTGCGAGACCCGGGCCCGTTCGCCGTCGGGGTGTGCGGCCCGGAAGGCGCGGATCTGGGCGTGCTGGATGGCGTCGAACTCGGTGCCGGTCTCGGTGCCGGTCTCGGCCTTCACCACGTTGCTGGTGAGCAGCCGGAGTCCGTGCTGCCCGGCCCAGCGGGCGGAGCGCAGGCTGCCGCCGCCGTACCAGACCCGTCCGGCCAGGTCGGGGACGTGCGGTTGGACGTGCCGGGAGTACGACTCGATGCCCTCGGTGCCCTGGAAAGCGCTTGCCGGGTCGCCGCGCAGCAGTCCGAGCAGCCGCTCCACCCGGCCGTAGCCGAAGTCCTCCCGGTCGGCGGAGTCGGGGTACAGCGCGTCCTTCACGTCCTCGTAGTGCGCGGGGACGCCGACGCTGACGCCCGGGTTGAGCCGGCCGCCGGACAGCACGTCGACGGTCGCCAGGTCCTCGGCGTACCGCAGCGGGTTCTCCCAGCCGAGCGGGGTGACGGCGGTGCCGAGGGCGATCCGGCGGGTGCGCTGGCTCGCGGCGGCGAGCACGGTGAGGGGCGAGGAGATGCCGTACTGGAGGTGTCGGTGGCGCAACCAGGCGCTGTCGAAGCCGAGTTGCTCGCCGAGTTCGATCAAGCGCAGCGTCGCTTCGTGGCCTTCGGCAGGCCGGTGTTCGTCGAACAGTCCGATGGTCAGAAAGCCCAGCGAACGCAGTGGCCGGTCGGGGGTGGGCACCGGGTTCCTCCTTGCGCGGCGGCGGCCCGCACGGCCGCCCGTTCCGTTCCTGCCACGCTCACACACCTGCGGCGGGACGATCAACGGTGCGGCAGGTGATTGTCACACGGCGTCACCGCACCGCAATGGCGCGAAATCCCCTGCCGGGCCGGGGCCGTCGCCGGGCCCGGCCACCGCGGTGCACCAGCCGTGCCGCGTCGGGTTCTTCGGGAGAAACGATGGTGCACTTCGACGGGGCCTGCCGGCGGCCGCCCTGCTGCTCGCCGGCATATCGAGCAGGAGTGGGGCCTGGCCCCCGAGGGCTACCTGCAGCGCCGGGACGCGGTGATCACCGGCCTGCTGGCCACCGGCCCCGAATGGGCCGAGGACCTCTGGAACGCCCAGCCGGTCGCCGACCGCCTCGGACTGTGCAAGGAGCGGGCCGAGACAGACCCCTGGCCGGTGACCCCCGACAAGGACCGGCCGCGCTGGCAGTGCGCGCCGCAGGAGGGAGTCGGCCCGCTGCGCTTCGGGATGACCCCGCAGCAGGTGTCGTCCGCACTCGACAGCGAGGCGCCGACCGAGAGCTGGGGCCACCACCCCTTCCCGGCGGGCGCCCCTTGGGCGGACCAGGGCACCCCCGACGAGTGGCACATCAGCAAGGAGTACTACGCCCGGGCCGGGGTCAGCGCGTACTACCTCTACGCGTCGCAGGACCGCAGGGGCTCCGCCCTGGTCCAGGTGAGCGTCCACGGTCGCACCGGCCCCCAGGTCCTCCTCGACGGCATCGAGCTGATCGGCCGCCGGCCCTCCCCTTCCGGCGGACCGCGATGGCCACGGTCGGTTTCTGCGTGGTCACGCTATCGCCCGTGGCCGTGGCCGTTCGTGGAACTACGGAAACCCGGGTGGGCGGAGGGCCGCTGACTGGGTCGGTGGCCGTGGTGGTGTCCGCATCGGCCGTCTGGGGAGACCGGCTGTGTCGAGCAGCGGGCGCGGGGGTGAGGCCTCGTTCGGGTTCGGGGCGCGTGGAGCAGGGGCCGGTGGCTTCCATGCTGTGGGCGGTGGCGAGCAGGCCGGGGCAACCAGGTGGTGGACGCCCACTATCGTGGAATCTGCGCAGGACAGGACGGGCGAGGGGGGAACCTTGTACTACAGTGGCTTGGGGCTTGACCGGGTTGGCGGCCGGCGTACTGACCCGGAGTGGGTCGCCGGGCTGTTGACGAGTCCCAGTACCCAGGTGATTCCCTTGTGGCGGGACCACTGTCTGGTCCGCGGCGACAGGCCCATCCGGCTGCCGCTGGCCGAGGCGCGGGGCATCCTCGACGCCGCCGACGGCCAGGTGTTTCTCGGCCTGGACGGAGAGGCCGCGGTGTTCGCGGCCGACGTGTCCCGCGTCGACCGGTCCAACGCCGTCGAACTGGCCACCGCGGACACGGTGCTGGAGGTGCGAGCCATGGTTCCCACCATCACGCCGGACGAGGCGGGCCTGCTCGCGTATGCCCGTGGAATCCTGCACTGGAACCGGAATCAGCGGTTCTGCGGCGCGTGCGGCGGTCCGGCCGTCCCCGGCAACGGTGGCCACCTGCGGACCTGTCAGGACTGCGGAAAGCTGCTCTTCCCGCGGATCGAGCCGGCCGTGATTGTGCTGGTCGAACTACCCGGCACGCCTCGGCGCTGCCTGCTCGGCCGGCACGCGGGATCCGGTCCGGGCCGCTTCAGCACGCTGGCTGGGTTCGTCGAGATCGGGGAGAGCCTCGAGGACGCGGTGCGCCGCGAGGTCGCCGAAGAGGCCGGTGTCGAGGTGGGGACGATCACCTATCAGGGATCCCAGTCGTGGCCGTTCCCGTCCGGGATGATGATCGGGTTCCGCGCCGAGGCCGTTTCCGACCGGATCGAGGTGGACAACGTGGAGGTGGTGGAGGCACGTTGGTTCACGGCGGCCGAACTTCGGTCGCGAATTACGGACTCCGCTGTCGGCGGGCCCTACCGGGTCGACTCGATCGACAAGGTGCTCATCGACCAGTGGCTGGCCGACGTGGAGTGAGTCAGCGCGCCCCCCGTCGGGGGGGATGTGAGCCGAACTCGACATCCGCCGTCAGCCGAGGCATGAAGCGCCTCGTCGACCGGCACCTCGTCATCCGCAGCGGCGACGGCCGCGGCCACAACTACTGCCTGCCGCCTGCACCCCTTCATCGCCAAGTACCGCTCCCATCCAGGGCACAGCGGCGGTAGCCGCTGTCCCAGGAACGTCTGCGGCTCGGCCACATGCGTTGCTGCCCGGATGAACGCGGCAGCCCTGCTCCGCACGGCTCGTTCGGCCACCTGCTGCTGCGGATCCGGCCGATCGGCCCGCCTGCGACGCTCGGTGCGGCCTCCCTCTTCGCCGGATTCCTGTCCGAGGGGGGCTGCTGTGGTCGCCCCGTTCGACGCCGCTATGGCGCCAAACGCTGTGCGGGCCCGCGACGACGGCCTTTCTCCTCTTCGCCCCCGCTCAGGTTGGTGGGTGAGGCTTGTGGGCGTCGGAGGCGGCTGAGCGGCCAGCTCCGATTCGACTTCCCTGACCGCTGCATCGAGCGGCGCATGGCAGCACGGAGCCCGGTCAGCACCGAGCGGTGCTGACCGGGCTCCGTGTACGTCAGTCGTTCAGGTCGGACCAGACGTTGAGGCATCCGTCGTCGACGACGAACAGGTGGTAGCCGAGGCGCTCGCCGATCTCGTCGAACCGGGCCATACGAGCCGGGCCGATGGGTACGAAGTAGGCCTTCATGGCGCGGAGGAACAGCCGGAATCCGAGGTCGGCCCCAATCACGGGAATGGCTGCTTCGAGCGCCGGGACCACCGTGGGCAGGGGCGGGGCGTAGCTGGAGGTGATTGCCTTCTCGGTGAGGGCCGCCGATACTCCGGTCAGTTCCGCCAGCACGGCCGCTTGCAGGTCCGGGCGGAGGTCCTCGTCCTGCATGCCCAGCTCCGGCGGCAGGTCCTGGCCTGTGAACGGAAGGCAGGCTTCGGCGATCCGCTCCAGCCACGCCCGGATGGCGATGCCGTCGGCCTCCGGGTCGAAGTGGGCTCTCGTGGCGGCCAGCCACAGGATGGACAGCACGTCGTCCGAAAGTGTGGATTGGGTGAGGCGGTGGATGTCGTTCACCATCTCCACCGCGAAGTCCTCCCCGTCGTTTGCGAGCAGACTCTCGGTGATGAAGGCGAGGATTCCCTCGGCATTACGGGGGACGGCCCCCACGCGAAGGAACTTTGTCAGTCCGCTGAGTCCGAAGTCGATCTCAAAATCGGCGCGTGGTCTCATTCTGTAGTCCTCATTCCGGGTGCGAGGTGAACACGACATATTGCGGGTCATGGTTCTTTGCGAACCTGATCGTGATAACCACGGTGTTCCCGGTGGCTTTACTGATCAGATCAGGCTCGCCCGGCTGACCGGCCTTGGGGTTCTTCGTGTATTCGGTGCCGAGTGATCCTTCGTCTCGCAGTACCCAAGAGATGTCGATCTGGTCACGCTTGGGGTCGAACGGGGGATTTACTCTCGGGCGTTGCTTGTTGAGAAATTTGGAGAATTTTGCTCGGTTGGTCGGATTTGACATCCACTGCGCGAAGGCCTTGTCAACGGCTCGTGCGGCAGTCGCCGCATCGGTCCAGATGCTGGCTATGCCATCCCTCCTTACTTTGTCCAGCAGAGCGGCCGGGGAGAGGCCAGTAGGCGATCCAAGTGTGTGCTCTGCGAGCGTGTGCGGGGGTCCGAAGGTGGTTTTCAGGCCCTCGTCCGCGATGATGTCCACGCAGTTGTGGACCAGGAGGTCCCGTTCGGCGCCGCCGGCGGTGCCCACGTAGAACGTGTGCAGTCCGTCGACCGTCAGGTCGTACACCGGGCGCCCGAGCCCTGCCCGGTCGTTCACGCTGGTGATCGTCCGTGTGGTGTTGTCGGACGAGCGCAGCCGGTCGCCCTCGTGCAGTTCGGAGGCGAGCTTCCACCCTGCGGCCTCGATGTAGAAGCGGTGGCCGGCGGTCGTGGAGATGCTGCCGCCGTCGTCGGTGCCGAGATCGACGAGCCGGTCGGCGTCGTGCGAGAACGTGGCCGTGACCGCCGCAGCCTGCGTCGTTCCTTCGGTGGGGTCCGAGGCCAGGACGCGGTCCCCGACCCGGATCTCCTCGATCGGCCGGCGCGAGCCGTCGGCGAGGACCACCGGGGTTCCTGCAGGGAAGCTGTTCCACTTGCATGCCTGGCCCGCAGCGGTGGCCAGTTCGATCTCGGTCTCGGCCAGGGGCACGAGCATTGGGTCGACGTCACGGACCGATTTGAGGGTGTTCAGGGCTTCTTGAGGGCTCTTCCCTTCGTTGAGAGCGGTCCGGACGTCGGTGATTGCCTTGGTGGCGATGTCGAGCCTGCCGAGGGTTCCCGCGCCGGCCTTGCCGAGGGCTGCTTCGACGGCGGCCCTGGCGCTGGGGATCTCTGCGTCTATTTCGAGCGCGAGCCTGTATGCAAGGACTTCCTTTCCGGCGGTGAGGAGTTCCCCGACGGGCAGGAAGAGCGACAGGGACCATGCGCAGTCGGAGTTCCAGCCCCAGGTGTTGCACTTCCCGAGCCCATCGGCCCAGTGGTCGATCATCGCATCGACCATGCCATTGGTGGTGTGACTCTTGCGCCAGTCTTCCCACTTGACCTGGAGGGTCACATCGGGGATTTCCTTGTCCTTGATTACATCGGTGCGGAGGAAGAGGAGATCCCAGCTCCTGTATTTCCCTTGGCACTCCGCCATGGTGAGGTTGGCTTCCGGGCAGGTGCGCAGGTACTGGTCGACCGTTCCGGTGACCTGAATGGTTGCCTGGTAGTCGCAGACAACAGCGCCGGAAGCGTCTTTGCGCCAAGGCCCGAACGGTTTTCCGTCCGGTCCCTCAATGTACGGCGGCTGAGCTTGCAGGAGATTATAGCCGAAATTGCAGCGCTTCTCGGAGTTGTCGCTGATCCTCTTGTACTTCATCTCCCCGCGGGGGATGCTCTGAACGAAGGCCACACGGCCGTCTTCGTCGACGGTCGTGGTTCTGGCCTCCATCTCTCCCGCGGTGCCGGCGTCCTGCATCCTCTTGTAGGCGGCGAGGAACGCCTCGGTCGCGGCCCGCTGGGCCTCTGCGGCGCTCTGGCCGGCCTTGATCGCGGAGTCGCGTGCTTCGGTGGCCGCCTTCTGGGCGTCGGCCGCGTACTTGTGGGTCTGCTCGGCGGACCCGGCGGCCACGACGGCGGAGTAGTCGGCGCTGCGGGCGGCGGCGTCCGCGCGGGCGGCGGAGGCACGGGCCTGCGCGGCGTAGCCGGATGCCTGGTCGGCGCTGGCTTTTGCCTGGCGGGCGGACTCTGCGGCCTGGGCCGCCCAGTTCGCGGCCTCGGTGGCGGAAGCCTGGGCCTGGCCGGCGTAGGTGGCAGCTTCGTTGGCGGCGCCGCGGGCGATGGCGTAGGACTGGGCTGCCTGGGCTGCCGACTGCCGGGCCTTGGCTACGTTGCCGTCGATGGCTTGCAGGTAGGACGCGATGGTGGCGACGTGCGCGGCGGTGGCGGCATCGCGTTGGCGCGCCTTCGGCAGACCGGCCTGCAGGAAGGGTTCGAAGCCGGAGTCGGGGCCGGAGAGGACTGCCTGGGCGGCGGCGTGGACCTCGGGTCCGCCGGTGGCCATGGCTTGGGTGATGAGGATGTCGTTGTCGTCGTTGCGGGCGATGTACTGGCCGGTTGCGATGAAGGCGCGGATGTCTTCGATGGTGCCGTTCATCGCGGCGTTGGCGGCTTTGCGGACCTGGGGTCCGCCTGCGGCCATGATCTGGGTGGCCAGGATCTGGTCGTCGTCGTCCTTGCCCGGATAGGTTCCGTTGGCGAGGAAGTCGCGGACCTGCTCGGCGGTGCCGACGGACGCAGCTTCGGCGGCCAGGCGCTGCGGCAGTTTGGTGGAGGCGTTGGCGAGGGCGATGACGCTGGCGCGGTCGTCTCGAAGCTTCGCTTCCTCCAAGTCCGTGGTCAGGAATCTCTGGACGTCGGCATCATGGCCTCCCAGGGCGGTCTGCGCGGCGACCTGGACCCAGGGGCCGCCGGCGGTGAGCAGACGGATGGCGGCCTGGCGTCCCTTGGCGACAGCGATGGCCTGGTCGACACCGGGGGCGGTGGCTTCGGTGAGGAGCTTTTGGGTGTCGGTGGAGAGCTTGCTCGCCTTGCCCGCCTCCCATGCGGCCTGCTTGGTCTTGGCGGCTTCGTCGAAGTAGGCCTGCTGGGCGGCGGCAACTTCGGCGGCCTGTTGGGCGGCGAGGCGTTCGGTGTCGGAGGCGCGCGCGATGTCGGCGACCTTGTGGGCCTGCGTCGCGGCGTTCGCGGCGTTGTCGGCCGCGCTCTGGGCAGCGGTGGCGGCGGCCTGTGCGGTGGCGGCGGCGGTAGCCGCGTCCCCGGCGTGGGCTGCTGCTTGCTCGGCTGCTGTCGCTGCGGCGGCGGCGTGGCCGGCGGATGCTTCGGAGGCGCGCTGTGCCTCGGTGGCGGCGGCCTTCGCGTCGGCGGCGATCTTCTGGACCTGGGCGGAGGCGCGGCGTGCTTCGGCGGCGGCGTTTTTGGCTCGGTTTGCTGCTGCCCGGGCGCGGTCCTTGGCCTCGTCGGAGACGCCTGCCTGTTCCGCGGCATCCAGCGAGGCCAGCGCGGCGATGTCGGCGTTGTCGCCCGCCTGCTTGGCGGCCGTGGTTGCCAGGTCGGCCTGGGAGGAGGCGCGGATGGCCCATGCGGCGGCTTCGCCGGCGGTTTTCGCGTCGGCGCTGGCCTTCTTCGCGATGACGGCGGCGTCCCTTGCCTTCGCGGCGTCGTCCTTGTTGCTCGAGGCTGCGGCGGCGGCGCTCTGGGCCAGTGCGGCGGCGTTGCCTGCGAGGGTGGAGGCGCGGGCTGCGTCGGCGGCCGCGGCAGCGGCCTGGCGGGCCGCTTCGTTGGCGCTGGCGGCCGCGGCGGATGCGGTCTGAGCGGCCTTCGCGGCGCGCTCGGCGGCGTCCGCGGCCTTGCCGGCGGCGTTGGAGGCCTTCTTCGCGTCGCCCTGTGCGGCTTTGGTTTCGGCGGCGGCGGTTTCGGCGGCCTGCTTGGCGAGCGCGCTCGAGGCCAGCGCCTTCGCGGCGGCGTCCTGCGCGGTCTTGGCCTGCTCGCCGGCCTGGCCGGCGGCATTGCTGGTCAGGTCGGCGAGCTGGGAGATCGTCAGAGTCTCGGCGTCGTGCGCGGCGGCGGTCTGGTAGCCGTAGCGCAGGAATTCCCGGACGTCCTCGATACCGCCGTTCATCGCAGTGTTTGCGGCGGCGCGGACTACGGGCCCGCCGGTGGCCATCAGCTGGGTGGCCTTGATCTGGTCGTCGTCGTCGCGCGCCGTGTACTGGCCGGTGGCGAGGAACGCGTTGACGTCTTCAAGGGTGCCGTTGAAGGCCTTGTTGGCGGCCTTGCGGACCTCCGGCCCGCCAGCAGCCATGATCTGGGTGGCCAGGATCTGCTGGTCGTCCGCGAACGGGGTCTTGTAGCCGGTGTCGAGAAACGCCTGCAGGTCGGCGGCAGTGCCGGCGAGTGCCTTGGTGGCGGCCTTGCGGACCTCCGGCCCGGCGACTGCGACCAGCTCCTCAACCCTCGTGCGCGGATCCGCGTCGGCCGCCGTCTGCCGGCCGGAGGTTACGAAGGTGTGCACGTCGCTGTCGTTGCCGGCGAGGGCGATCTCGGCGGCGCGCTTGACGGCGGGACCGCCGTTCTTCCACACCGCCACCGCCGTGACGCGGTCTGCGACCGGTCCGACGGGAGGCGCGTCGTCGGCGAAGGCCGGTGTGGCCAGCAGGCCGGCGAGCAACCCGCCGACCATCATTCCGACGGCACCGTGCCGCCACGGTATCCGTTGACTACTGGTGATTCTCATGGAGCGTCTGTGATCCCCTCATATGGTGGCGTTGTCCCGGCCAGCGATCAGGAGTCGGTGGGCGCTGTGAACGGTTCGTTTCGCCAGTTGTGACCGGCGACTGACCCGGTGCGCGTTTCGGGTCCGCCGGTCGGGGTCGTGGGACGTGCGCGGCCTGCGTGCCGGAGAGTCCGCTGCCAGCGTGGCCCCCCGTGAGCTGGAACTTTTTGTTGACGGCTGCGGCAGATTGCCGTGGGGCGGTCAGACGCCTGAAGCGACGGTTCCCAGGTCGATCCAGCCGCCTCCGCCGGCGACGTCGCCGCCGTTGTGGGCCCAGGCGTTGACGCTGGTGGCTCCGTTGGGGCCGGTGATGAGGTAGTCGGCGTGGCTGTCCGCGGTGAAGTCGACGAACTGGACGCGGTTCTGATCCGAGGTCAGGCCGGCTGCCACGGAACCCAGGTACTGCCAGCCGCTGGTGGTGCTGACGGTGTCGCCGCCGCGGTTGAGGGAGGTCGTGACGCTGTTGTTGGTGTTGATCACCCAGTAGTCGGCCTTGCCGTCGCCGTCGAAGTCGGCGAAGCGGACGCGGCTGCGGTCGTTTGTGGCGCCCTTGGCGACCTTGCCGACGAGCTGCCAGCCGTTGGCGCCGGCCGGGATGCCGCCGCGGTTGAGGTAGGCCGTCACCTCGCCGCCGTCGCCGATCACGAGGTAGTCCGTCTTGCCGTCGCCGTCGAAGTCGGCGAAGCGGACCTGGTCCGGGTTGAAGGTCGCTCCGCTGGCGACGGTTCCGACGTTCTGCCAGCCGGTGGTGGTGCTGACGGTGTCGCCGCCGCGGTTGAGGAAGGCCGTCACCTCGCCGCCGTCGCCGATCACGAGGTAGTCGGCTTTGCCGTCGCCGTCGAAGTCGACCAAGCGGACGCGGCTGCGGTCGTTCGTAGCGCCCTTGGCGACCTTGCCGATGAGCTGCCAGCCGTTCGCGACGAGGTTGCCGCCGCGGTTGAGGTAGACCGTCACCTCGCCGCTGTCGGCGATCAGGTAGTAGTCGGGGCGGTGGTCTCCGTCGAAGTCCGCCCAGCGGACCGGGCTGCTGCCGCCGGCTTCGTTGGCCGCGTTCGCCGGCCGCTGCAGGAGGGGCTTGACCCACGTGCCGAGGTTGTCGATCCGGTCGGCCTGCGCGCCGGTTCGAACCTCGCTGGAGGCGGTGCCGAGGCAACCGGCCTGCCAAGCACGGGAGACCACGCCCGCGATCTCACCGGCAGCATTGAGAACCGGTGCACCCGAGTCGCCGGCGCACACCGGTACGGCACCGCTGGAGGGTGCGAGGTCCATGCCCGTGGCGGAGGTGGCACCGACACCCTGGGAGGTGGTGCGGGGACCGTCGCCGGTACCCCAGGCAGTAGCGGTGCGTCCGAAACCGGAGATCTTCACGCTGGCGCCGGTGGCGGGGGCAGCAGCCGCGAGCTTGGCCGCAACGACGTCGTACACCGGTGCCGCCAGGCGTGCGAGGACGACGTCACGATCGGTGCGAGGGACCAACTCGACGAAGTCCGTCGACCGCCCGCCGACGGTGAAGGTGTTCTTGGCGGTGGGGGAGCCGCCGGGGAGGGTGGCGGGGGTGTCGGTGAAGCACCCTGCGGAGGTGAGAACCCAGAGCGGGCTGACGAGGGTACCGGTACAACCGCGGGAACCGGCCCGGCCCGGGGCACCGACCGTGATGGACCCGACGGCCGGGAACACGGGGGCCGGTGTGGACACAGCGGTGCCGTCGGTGGCGGTCAGGTCCAGCAGCATGGACTCCGGAGCGTTGGCACCGGTACCGACCTCCTTCCACTCGTTCTTGATGAGGTCGACGCTACTGGTGGCACCGCCGGCAGACATGGTGGCCTTGACGGTGTGACTGTCGCTCATGATCCTGAAGACCGCCGGGATCTCCATGGACAGATAGCCGCTGGCGCCCGTCACCTTGAAACAGGTCTCCCGATTCCCGGTGTACCGGACGCGAAGCAGCGCCGTCTCCGAGGTGCAGTCGGCGAGCTTGATGTTGCCGTCGCCGGTCTTCAGAGTGACACCGTGTTCGGCAAGGACTGTCGACGCGTTCGGGTAGGCGAAATTCTCTACCGCAAGTGGTGCGGTGGGCTCCGTCGCCGCCGCCGGGGCCGAAACAACAGCGCCTGGCACGGCCAGCAATGCGGCCAGAAGCAACGCTGGTCTCTGAAATTTACGCAAAATAACCCCCCAGAAAAGGAAAATCGGACATTCGGTAGCGATCAAGCATTGGGCAGTCGCACACTATCGACAGGAAATGGCAACAGTCAAAAGCTTTAAAAGAGGCGAAAAGGGGACTTGCGGACAATTTTAGAAGGCATTCTCATGTCAGGTTTATCCCTGTTTCTGGCATTTGGTAGACCGGGATAGGCCCACATTCACGGGCCGGTGACGACGTCCGCCGAGCGCTTCTGAACACCTGGCAGCTGCCTGTGGCCGGCGCCACTACCAGGTGTTCGTACGCACCCCCAGGCCGTGATCCCGCTCGGAGCCACCCGCGTCGGCGCGCGACATCGAGCCCGCTGGGCGTGGGTGTACCAGCGGCTGGTGCGGGGGCTGAGCGCGGTGGCCTACAGCACCGCCGCGTTGACGGCGGCCAGCACCACCAGCACGGCGAGCGGGACTGCGACGTCCGCCGGTTCAGGGGTGAGGAAGCCGTCGCGCTGCGGGTGGGCGAGGGCCCAAAGCTGGACGGCGGCGGGCAGGATGGCGGCGAGGGACAGCGAGGTGAGGGTGACGGTGTAGGCGCGACCCACAGCCGGCCGCCGAGTACGGCGCGGGCCGCGACGGGGTGCAGGGCGATCATGCCAAGCGTTGGTAGGGCTGCGACCAGGGCGAAGTCGTCATCCACACGTAACCATCGCTGAGCACCATCCGCGAACGGACGATCACAGGGGGCACCAACACCACTCCCGCCGTCCGCTGCCGAGGGCCGGAGCGCCGTCGGCCTGGCTGAGCATGGTGTGGCAGGAAGCTGGGACTGGAGCCGGTGACGACCGGTCAGACTGGGGGCCTGAGTAACGATCGCCGCCCGCTGGGGCTGCACTTCTCCGAGTCCGCCGTCGACCGGGCCGCGCCGGCCGACACCGCGGCGCGCCTGCTGCCCGCCGAGCGCTCGCCGTTCCTCGAACCCGCCCCCGCGCCGGCGGCACCGGCCGTACCCGCCCGTCAGGATGCGCCGACTGGGCGCCGCAAGCTGGGCCGCGGCTACCTGGCCGAGAAGGCTTGACCCACGCTCATCACCGGAAACACGGCGGGGCCGCCACCTACAGGAGGTGACGGCCTCGCGCTGGTCTGCGCTGGCTACCCGAGCACCAAGCCGTGCTCGGCGAGGGCGGCGATCTGCTCCTCGCTCAGCGAGGCCCGGCGGGTGCGCTGGTTGCCGACCCAGCTCCCCAACTTGATAGGGGTGCTCTCGGTGGTCTCCACCTCGTCCGGACCGACCACCACCCGCTCCAGCACCTCCATGTGCGAGCGGAGGACGGGCTTGTCCCGGCCTTCGCGGGCGACGAACTGGGCGAGCGTGGCGAGGCCGAGCGCGAACCGGTCCGCCCGCGACACCGCCGGCTTCTTCGGCCGGTCCGCGGCCGCCGCCCGCTTCGCCTTCTTTACCGCGGCGGCCTACGCCAGCACCGGGTCCTCCTCGATGTCGATCGCGACGAGCAGGTCCTGCTGCTCGTGCTCCACGTCGGAGAACACCCCGCGCTGCGCGGCGACCCAGCGGCCGAGCTGCTCCCCTCGAACACCGTCTCCGTCGGCAGCGCCGGCCAGTCGACCCGGCCGCCCGACTCCTGCCACCAGGTCCGCGCGGCCACGTAGGCGCGCTGCCAGGCGATCGGCCAGCGCGGCGCCCAGTACGGGATCGATCTCCTCCTCGCCCGGCTCGCCCCCGCCGGCACCTCGGCGGCCCTGCGCAACCGGGCCAGCCACTGCCCCAGCGCGAAGTCGGGCCCGATCAGCGCCCGCGCCGGTGTCGCTTCTCGATCCCAGCTGCGCCCGTGCTGGACGAGCCGGGGCTCGATCGGCGGCGAGGAGGACTCGGAACTGGAGCTGGCGGAGAAGGCCGGCCACCGGCTGGAGTGCCCGCAGTGCGAACGCGACCGGGAGGATCAGGAGCTGAGGCCGCTGGTGCTGCCCGCCCCGACCCGCCGCGAGCTGCTGGCTGCCCGCGTCTCTGCCCCGGCTGATCCGTGGTGGAAGGATCGGGTGCGGCACGCTGAGCTCTACCCGGTGAAGGACCGCACCGGCTGAGGTCCAGCCGGTGCGGCGCCCGCCGCGGGTGTTTTCCCGCGGAGCCGCCCCCAACTTCGGTTATCGCCGGAGAATACCGGTGATCAAAACCAGAGCCAGGATGAATCCGAACTCGGTCAGCATCAACGTAGATTCCCTTCGCGGTTGATTTGCCGGAGAAGCTCCGGTGCCGCTAATGCTGCCCATGGCATGGCCGTGGAGGCAAACCGCTCGCCGGGGACGCCGTTTCCGTGTGTTTCCGCAGGTCAGAGACCATCGTTTCCGGGGGCTCGGAAATGGAAACGGTGACGGAAACGCTGTGACCTGGCCGTTTCCGGTGGAGGTAGGAGAAAGTTTCCGCATGGAAATTTTGGAGCACCCGTTTCCGGAAACGCTTCCGGAAACGTTTCCGGGATCCGGGGAGCTTGGAAACACGGAAACGAGCAGTTCAGCCCGAGTGCAGCCCGCGTGGGACGAGCTGGGCCTCGGTCGGCGGAAACGAGACCGGGTCTGGTCGGCGGCGGCGTGCTGCCGGTGGGCGGGGTCCTGATTGCGCCATATCCGGTATGTCTGGCTGACTCGAGAGGCTCGATAGTGAGGGACGCGTGCCGCACTATCGGACACTTACGCACGGTAACGAGATTTACCGTGCGTTAAAATTCGCAAATAGGGGCTAATCGGTCGCCTTTCTTGTTTTGCGGCGGTCTGTCTGAGACGAGGTAGAGGAGCAAAGGGTGCGTTCTAGGCTCGGGCCATCTTCCGTTGAGGCGGCGCTACTGCCGTACCTGACGGCTTGTTCGGAGAGAGGTGTGAACGGTGGAAGATCGTGTTCGTCCAGGTGGGCTGGCTTCTCGTTCGCGGCGTTCGCAGCGAACGGCTGGTGTGCTCGGGTCCTTCCGGCTGGTGGCAGTGATCGCCGATGCGGGCTTGAGCGGTGGGTTGGTGTGGAGCGGGATGGGACTGCTGCAGGCGACTCTTCTGGCGCTCGGGCTCCTGATCGTTCCTGAGCTGGTGGTGCGAGCGGTTCTGGCACAGCATCTCGCCAGCGTGCGTTGAGGCCTGCCAAGTTCTGGCTCGGGCGCCGGCTGGGAGGGCGGGGGCGGTGTTTCGTGCGGGTCCGGCTCCCTGCTATTGCCGTCTCATGCCGAGTTGGGTGAGGTGTTGGGCGCGGGTGGCCGGGATGGTGTTGCGTCGGTTGCGGGTGTTGGCGATGAACAGGCCGAGCGAGATTTCGACGGTGGTGTCCCCGGTGCCGGTGTCGTTGTTGAGGGTGAGGGGTTCGCGGTGGCTTCTGGGGACGTTCAAGTGGCCTTCGCGGGCTCGGTATTGGGCGGCGGCCAGGAGGTTGCGTCGTTCTTTCTCGGCGTGGGTGACCTTCGCGGCCGGCTTCTCCTCCGGTGCGAGGGGCCCGATCCCGAGGACGTGCTCGATGGCTCACTGCTGTGCCGGTGAGAGCTTGTCCCAGCCGGTCTGCTGCGCGTGGGCCCAGGCGGTGAGGTCTTCGCCCTGGATGACGATGCTGCCCGGCTCGGCCCCGGCCAGCTCGCCGCCGTCGGTGACGTAGCGCCAGGCGAGGGTGAAGCAGCGCTGCCATTCGATCGGCCAGGTGGGGCACCAGGCGGGGTCGATCTCGTCCAGGGCGGCCTTGCGGTCGGGACTCAGCGCCCCCGTCCGCTTTCTCCTTCACACCGATGATCTTGCGCTGGTCGCTGACGCCGACCAGCAACAGCCCGCCGGAGGCGTTGGCCAGCGCCGCCACCCCGCGCGCGAGGGTCGGTCCAAGCTTCTCCTTGTATTCCACTGTCGGTGCCTCCGGTCCCACCTGCTGGACCAGAGTGTGGACCCGCTCGATCGTGAACGCCGAGGGGGCTGCTTACAGGAGGGGCTGCGTCGAGGTCACACCGGCATCATCCACCTCCGTAGCACCGCCGTGCCGGCTCTGCGGCTCCCGGGGTAGAGCTACGTATCCCGCTGACCCGGAGCAGCCGGTCAGCCCTGACC
The DNA here is from genome assembly GCF_042734615.1 of Kitasatospora sp. NPDC059646. Classification (NCBI taxonomy): domain Bacteria; kingdom Bacillati; phylum Actinomycetota; class Actinomycetes; order Kitasatosporales; family Streptomycetaceae; genus Kitasatospora; species Kitasatospora sp. NPDC059646. The sequence continues at coordinate 4,294 of NZ_JBHWDS010000038.1, read as the reverse complement.
GGCCATGGCGAGGTCTACCCGCTCGTCGTGGCCGGTCCGGGGCTTTCCGAGGGTGGTGGCGCAGGCGTGTCCCCGCTCGGCCTCGCAGGCCGGGCAGCTGACGATGGTGACGTCGTTGGTCAGCCGCCAGAGGCTTCGGCGCAGCTTCGCGGCCTTCCGCTCGGCTGCAACCCGGTGTTCCTCGGCCAACTCGGCACTGGCCTGGGCCGTCCAGTCCTCGAGCGGATCCGCCAGCAGCTCGCGTAGATCCGCGTCGAGCGGCGGCGGAGGGGGAAGCGGGACCTGGGCAGGGTTCCCTCGGCGCCCGTCGAAGTAGGACTCCCGTTCGTAGAGGACGAACTCCTTCGGCCAGGAAACACCCGCGAGCCTGCGTCGGTCCGCGTGGATCGCACGCTGGGCCACCCCGCGGGGAGCACGGCACACCTCAGCGACGGGGGCGGAGCAATGCGGGCAGGCGACCGAGAACATCAGCGCCAGGTGCTGGCGGTTCCGGTCGGCGGTCTCCTCCCGCTTGATCAGCCGCTGCGCCTGTTCCTTCCGCTGGCGCTCCTCCTTCGCCGCCCGCTCGACGCGTGCCTGCTCCTCCTGCTCGGGCGTGAGGTGATTCGGGCAGGGCTCCTCATTGGTACGCCACCTGCACGGTGTGCCGTCCTTCTTGGGCCGGCCGCACAGCCCCGGTCCTGCAGACAAGGCGGCGCCGACGCGCCAGAGTCCATCGTGGACCGTGCCGCAGGTCGTGCAGGCAGGTAGCTCCTCTGGTTCGACCGGATCCACCCTGTAGTCGTAGCCGTTGATCCTCACGGTCAGGCGGGGCTTGGCACAGCAGTGTCGGTCTTCGCGCATGCCGCCATGTTCGAGGTGCGGGCTTCTCCCTTCCAAGTAGTCATACCGCTGAACGGGTGAGCCCGGCTACCGAAGCGGTCTGGCGCGGCCGTACCGACGGGCCAGGCGTTATCCGGTCACCTCATCGGGGGATCGAGTGAGCGTCCACGCGTCCGGCAAGACGCTCCTCAGCCCGGTCTGCCACTGACCCACCTGACGTTGGTGTGAGGAACCAGCGCGCGCTCGTCGGTGTCAACAGCGTCACGTCGAACGGACACGTGCGGGGCCACCATCGGCTGGTCAGAGCGCGGCACCCGGCGGTGCCCTGGTGGGGCTTCGAAGGTGCAGATGTCGACTCCACAAGCGCCCTCCTCGACCAGTCGACGTCTCGCGGGCACAACGCCTTGGCAGCCGCGCAGCCGGCGAGTTTCGCGCGGCTGCTGGAGAACGCTTGCGCCGAGTAGCCTGCCGGCGCTTCTGGACGCCGAAGCGGCCGCCCAGGCCGCCGTCGGGGGTTTGAGTGTGAGGCAGTTGCAGTCGCTGCTGCTGCGGGTACCGGACTTCGCCCTGACCACGACGGCGATCGCCGCGCCCGGCCCGGACGACGATCAGGCCTCCGACCGCCACGAGGATCGGGCGGCGAAGGCCTCGCCCGACCGGGACAAGGGGTCCGGCAAGGCCTCCGCGGGCACCTCCGTGCCTCCGGCCGCCGGTGAGGCTGTTCCCGCAGGCCAGCAGTCCCGGACAAGGGGCCCGCGGCGCGGTGACAACCCTCTTCCTGCCGCTGCCGAGGTGCGGTGGAAGCCGGACTCGACGGAGCCAGTGCGGCGCGGGGTCTTGGTGCCGCTCGGCCTGTTCCGGCGCGCTACCGCTCGTGAGCTCTGGCATCTGGTCCTGCCGGGACAGCGGAACGACAAGGCGACCCGCGACGCCCTGGTTGACCTGGAGGCCGCCGAGAGGGTGCGGGAGGAACTGCGCCTGCCGGACAACTGGAAGCTGTGGACCCTGACCGCGGCCGGCCGCCGCGAAGCCGCCCAGCTGCTCCTGGCCGGGACGAGGCTGTCCAAGCTGCGCACCGAGCGCGACGGCGGGGCAACGGCGTACTCCGAGCACACCCTGGACGTCGTCGCACTGCCGGCCTCCTCGCCCGCGCCGGGTTCGGGCACCTGACCGCGTTCTCCACCGAGGTCGAGCACCCGATCCCGCACCGCCGTTCCCTGTTCACCGACCTCGTGCTGCGCGACCCCAGCGCGGATGTGCCGGTGCTCCTGGTCGAGGTCGACTGCGAGAACGAGGGCGTCGGCACCCTGGTGGAGAAGCTCACCTCCTACCGCGCCTGGTGCGAGTTCCCGCGAAGGGCACGGCGAAGGCCGCGTTCGAGGCCTCGCTGCGCCGCCACGGCGCCGACGCCTCGGTCTTGTACCGCTTCGGCCGGGAGGGCCGGCACACCCTCACCGACGCGCTCGACAACCCGGACGGCGACGAACTGCTGGCCGTTGAGTGGGCGGAGGCGGACCGGGGCCGCCGGGCGCGAGAGGCGGCGGAGCGCGAGCGGCTCCATCCACACCGCCACATCTTCGCTCCGTCCAGAACCAGGAGACCGGGCGAGAGTACGCCGTGCCAGCGCCGATACCTGGTCTATGCCGCGCACCTGCCCGACCGCCTGGCAGAGGCCGTCGCCACGGTCGAGCAGAACGCTCCCGACGAGGCGCCGGTGGTGTGGCTGCCGCTGGCCGACGCGGCCGGTCTCCATCTGCACCCGGACATCGGCACCGTCCTCGACCAGGCGTCCGGCCGGACCGCGGCTGCTGGCGGTGCATCAGCGCCCGCCGGGCCGAGGGCCGGTATGGCGAAGCGGCAGGGCGGCCCGCCACCAGTCGATGCCCGGCTTCGAGCTCACTGTGTTCGGTCTCGCTCGTGCTGCGCTCGGCCCGTCCGTTCGGGCCGAGGTTCGGCCGTGAAGCTGCGTGTCTTCGTCGTTGGTTGTGGTGGGCCGCGTGTCGTGGGGGTGTGGTGGTGTTCTGGCTGGTCAGTGACTGTGGGGGGTGATGGTGCGTCAGGTTGGTGCGATTCCCGCTGCGCTGACAACCCCTGCTGCACCCGCCTCGCAGCGCCGCGCTGCTCCGTCTGCCCGCTGCGCCTCTGCTACACGTGCTGCAAGCGCTGCACGGGCCCCGCAGCGCGGAGCTGCGTGCCTGGCCGTCGTGTTGCGCCTGCCCGCTGCGCTCGGGTGGCCGCCCTGCTGCTGAGACTGGTTCTGCCCGGGTTGTACTGGGCGAGGCCTGTGAGGGGTGCGTTGTCTCGCACGGGCCGGATTGTGGTGTTCGGGCGGAGGGTTTCCAGACGCCGGTTTGGGGGCTGTCCCGGTTGTTGACCGTTCCCGGTGTCCGGTATGGCTGCTCGGTTCTGCCGGTGGTCGGCCGTCAGGAGGATCGAGAGGTGGCTCTCGTGGGGGATCGTGATCGTGCGTGTGGTCGACGCCTGGCTGTTGAGGCTCAGGCGATGGTGGGGTCATGTCGATTACACGTCTTGCCCTTCCGCTCGGCGACACCGAGCGGCCTGTTCCGGTCTGGGCCCTCAGGCTCGCCAAGGCTCTTCCGTTCATCGTGCTGCCGCACTGTCTGTGGCGGCTCCCGTTCGCCGTCGGCTTCCAGATGGGAACGATCGATCCGCACCTCCCGCCCATGCCCTGGTGGGCGCCGGGCTATGTCGTCGGGCTCAGCGTGCTCACCGAAGCGCTGTGCCTGCTGACCACCGGGCTGGTGGCCGGCTGGGGTGAGGTGCTCCCGCGCTGGATACCGTTCATCGGTGGCCGTCGCGTTCCGCCGCTCGCTGCCGTGATCCCGGCGGTCCTGGGCGGGTTGATCCTGGTGGCACTGTTCGACCAGTACCCCCTCGCCTGGGTGGGAGCCATCCCCGAGGTGGGATACAGCAACGGCTGGTGGATGATTCTGGCCCGTGTCTGCGTCAGCCCGGCGATGCTGTGGGGGCCGATCGTGCTGGCCCTGGCCTGGGCCTACTACCAGCGGCGCCGACCTGGGCTTTTTGGTTCGAGGGGCGAAGCCCCGGTGGAATGAGTATTAATCCTCTTACTCAATTCCATATGTCTACCCGGAACTCCGATCCGACCCGTCTGCCCGGATTTCTGATCGTGCTAAGAGCCTCGGGGAGCCTCTTAAATCCCAGGCTTGAGCGGGTAACAGGATTGATGCAACCCATCGAGGCCACCTCGTCCCGGCCCAGGGCCGAAAGCCCCCACCCCCCGACGCACCCCCGTAGCACCGCTCGGAGGCGAGCGTGAGTCTCCAGCCACCCCACATCCCGTCAACTCTGCGCGAACCAACAGAGTTGACCTCACCTCACTTCATAAACACCGCACACCCCACCCATCGGGCGAAGCCCGAACGCCCGGCGAAGCCGGGCAGTCGGCGGCGAAGCCGACGAGCCACCCGAGGCGAAGCCTCGGAAGCCG